>JAFGCG010000039.1 GCA_016932715.1 Anaerolineales bacterium | reverse complement strand
TTTTGATTCTCTCGCGGGTTCCATACCCCGCAGCTTGCTGCGGAAGAAGGGGTTCGGGGCTTGCCCCGAGGTTGATACCTGTCATTTATGATTGATGATTGTAATCGCAAATCACCAAATCGCAAAATTACTAAATCATCGATTATTTGGCTGGCGGAGGGAGTGGGATTCGAACCCACGTTGGTGTGACCCAAACATGTTTTCAAGACATGCGCCTTCAGCCGCTCGGCCATCCCTCCACGAAATCCCGGTGTATTCTCGGGGCGGAGGCGATTTTACCATAAGATGCCCTACTCCTTGTCTTTTTTATATTTTGCTAATACTCGCGTGCTACACTTATGGCTCCAGGATAGGAGAATGGATAATTGCATGGCCTGCCCAATGACTTCACCACAGAGCACACTGAGAGCACGGAGTTTCCTTTTTTCGTTTTCTCCGTGAACTCTGTGGTCTCTGTGGTGAGAAAGCGCTTGCCACTCCCTGGTATAAACCCAATTCAGACATTTGTAGAAGAGGCAGTATAATCTTCCCCCGAAAAGGTACATAATGCTGAAAAACTTTGTCAAAATATTTGGGGGCGACCCCAACAAAAAAACCATCGTGCAGTTTAGTTCCATTGCCGAGCAGATCAATGCGCTCGAGCCTCAATTCGAGGCGTTGAGCGATGACGCTTTGCGCCTCAAAACGGACGAATTCCGGAGGCGGATCGCCGAATCCGTTGGGAATGTGGAGGGGCTCGAGGAAAAGGAGCAGTTCAAGGCGCAGCAGGAGGCGCTGAACGAGATCCTGCCGGAAGCGTTTGCCGTGGTTCGCGAAGCTGCCAAGCGGACGATCGGGCAGCGTCATTACGATGTCCAGATGATCGGCGGGATTGCCCTGCATCGCGGTTCCATCGCCGAGATGCGCACGGGCGAGGGCAAAACGCTGGTCGCGACATTACCGGTCTATCTCAATGCGCTGCTGGGCAGAGGCATCCACCTTATCACCGTCAATGACTACCTGGCGCGGCGTGATGCGCGCTGGATGGCGCCCATTTATCAAATGCTCGGACTGTCGGTCGGCGTTTTACAAATGGCCGCCGTGACCGAGAATGGGAAGAAGGCATTTCTGGTTGATTTCGAACGCGAGTCGCCTCATGAAGATCAGCGTCACTTGCGCATGGTCGACCGGCGGCTGGCGTACGAAGCCGATGTCACGTATGGCACGAATGCCGAGTTTGGGTTCGATTACCTGCGCGATAACATGACCATGCGCCTGGGCGACCGCGTCCAGCGCGGGCATCACTATGCGATCGTCGACGAGGTGGACAATGTCCTGATCGATGAAGCGCGTACCCCGCTCATCATCTCCGGACCGGCTTCGGGCGACCTGGAGTGGTATGGAAAGATGGCGCAGGTCGTCAAACAACTGCGCCCGGAAGATTATGAACTCAACGAAAAGGATCGCAACGTGTCGATCACGGAAGTGGGTCTGGCGCGCGTGGAGCAAATGCTCGGCCGGAACCTGATGGATCCGGACCGGCCCGAAGATGTGACTCCGGAGCAGGCGCGCCTGCGCGGTCATCTCGAACAGGCACTGCGTGCGCAGTTTGTCTTCCATCGCAACAAGGATTACCTCGTGCAGGGAGGCAAGGTTGTGATCGTGGATGAGTTCACGGGCCGCCTCATGCCGGGGCGGCGCTGGAGTGATGGTTTGCACCAGGCCGTCGAAGCGAAGGAAGGCGCGAAGATCGAGCCTGAGAACGTAACCTATGCAACGATCACGCTGCAAAACTACTTCCGCATGTACAAGAAGCTGGCAGGCATGACCGGTACTGCACTGACCGAAGCCGAGGAATTCAGCAAGATCTACAACCTTGAAGTGGTGCCGATCCCCTCGAACCTGGAATATCAGGCCTTTGGCAGTGGCGCCGCATTGGTGGAGGTCAGGGCGAAAGATGAAGAGGGTTATTCGTACTCCTATTTTGCGAAACAGGAACCCTCTCCCTCTGGGAGCGGGGATGGTGAGGGAACGCCGCTTTTCTATCGCCGCAAAGATTACCCGGATGTCATCTATAAAACGGTCGAAGCGAAATTGCGCTCCATTGTGATGGAAATCGTGCGCGAACATGTGCGCGGACGTCCGATGCTGGTTGGCACTACCTCGGTCGAATCCTCGGAATTGCTTTCGAATCGACTCAAGGCCGAGCCTGTCCGCCGTTTGATGCAGGTCGCTCTCGTCCGACGCGTATGGATGCAGGCGAACAATCGTGAAGAGGATGGGCGCCTGATCCCTGAACTGCAGCCTTTCAACGAGCCCCTCGAAAAAGTGACACCGGACTCGCTGCGCAAATTCATCCAGCCGTATGGCTTGACCAGCGTCAATCCCGAGGACCCCTCCAATCTGCCTGTCGTCCTCGAGATCCTCCGGCTCGAGGAACGGGATGTAGATCGCCTCAGGAAAGCCCTGCAGGGTGGTGTTCCCCATAACGTGTTGAACGCGCGCAAGCATACGGAGGAGTCTCAGATCATCGCCGGCGCGGGCGCGTTCGGCGCAGTGACCATTGCCACGAACATGGCGGGTCGTGGCGTCGATATCAAGCTGGGCGGCGAACTGGCGGAGGAAGTGATCGCAGCCGTCAACCGCGTGCTTGGCAGGTCGGGCTACGAGAATCCCTTCGATATGACCCAGGAGGAACGCCGCGCAGCGCTGAAGAAGGTCGACCCATCGAACTACGGCATTTACGACGCGGAAGTCAAACTCTTCCTGCAATACTTCGACGATATGGAACGCGTCAAGGAACTGGGCGGTTTGCATGTGATCGGTTCCGAGCGGCATGAAGCGCGCCGCATCGACAACCAGCTGCGTGGTCGTGCTGCACGCCAGGGCGACCCCGGTTCGTCGCGTTTTTATCTGTCGCTGCAGGATGACCTGATGCGCCTGCAGGGCGGTTCGCAGGTCAGCAGCCTGATGGAGCGTTTGCGCGTGGACGACTCGCTGCCTCTCGAAGTGCGGATGGTGGGCAACATCATCGAACAATCCCAGCACCGCATCGAGGGTGCAAACTTCGATGTGCGCAAGCACCTGCTCGAATATGATGATGTACTCAACCAGCAGCGCGCCCAGATCTACAGCCAGCGTGACCGTATTTTTGTCAAGGAGGATTTGAGCGACAACATCGACGAAATGCTGGAAGTGGAAGTGAGACAGCGCGTCGAGGCCGGGCTGGCCGACGAGGAAGGTCCGTGGAAGTTGATCGCCTGGCTCGAACAGGTCCAGCCGCCATTCATGAGCGGCGACCGGCTCTTCCCCAGCTTTGGCTTGTCTCTGATCCTGAAAGAATTAAACCAAACTGAGGACCTCAAGCAGGCAACCCTGGACATCATTACCCGCGCCATCGACGCCGAAAATGCTCACCACCTGCGTGCCATCCGGGACCTGATCGAAAAGACGGATGAAGCCCTCGAAATGCAGATCGCGGCGCGCGAGGATACGCTCGATACCTACTTTGAGGGTCTGCGCGACCTGGAAGACTCAGAGCGTCCGCGCCCGCAAAAGATGCTGGAGGAGATCAATAGCCTGCTGGGCATGCAGTTGCGGCTCAACGGTGAGCAATTGCGCAGGTTGGGCGAAGATCCGGCGGACCTGAAAGAGGATATCCGGAACCTGATCTCTGCCCATCTGACGGTGCTCTACGCCTCACGCGTCATCTCCGCGGTGCAGAACCGGTTTGGCGAGGCATTAGCCGATAAGTTTGAGATCTCCGATTGGCAGGATGCCGCGGAGAAGATCATGGACGCCGCGGAAAGCGCGTTGAAACGCCGTCGCGAACGACTGGTGGGGGACGGCGAGCGCGGTCAGATCAGGCAGGATATCGAGAATCTCATGCCGCGCGACCCTTCGACAGGCTCAGGGCAGCGGCTCAACGACACCACTAAGCTCCAACTGCTGCTTTCGCTCTCGCAGGGCGCCCGCACCGACTTTGACCAGAAGACTCACCGTCAGGTCAAACGGGTGTTTGCCCGTTTCAGCTATGCCTTCCTGATCGCCCAGTTACTGGAAGGGCGGGATGCCGAGGAAGCGATCGAAGACGTGTTGAGTCACCTGGAGGAGGCGGAGGAAGCCCTGCGCTATGCCTGGGGCGAGCGGGAATATGCGCGTCTCTCCGCCAATGCCCAGCGACTGGCTGATTTCGGCGTGGCGGCGAAAAAGGCTTTCGGGGAGGAAAGGCTTAATGAAACGGCAGCAACCCTCGGGGAGTCTGACCGGGAAGCGCTGGTCGAATCCATTGGGCGGTATGCGCTCAACGAAGTCCACCGGCAGTTGATGCTGGGCGCGACCACCGAGCTCTGGGTGGATTATTTGACCCGTATCGAAGCGTTAAGGGTCTCGATCGGCCTGGAGGCTTACGCCCAGCGTGACCCGCTGGTACAATATAAATCGAAAGCTTCTGAGATGTTCTCTCAGTTGGTGGAGGACATTCGAGGATTAGTGATCAGCCGGGTGTTCGCTTACCAGCCGAGACCCGTCGAGATCACGCCGGTGGAAACGGCCAGCGCCTCCACTCCGGCAGCCCAAACTACACAAACGGAGAGCGGCAAGAAAAAGAAACGACGGCGACACTAATGGTTGTTTAGTTTTGTAGTTGTGTAGTTATGTAGTTTGGTGGTTGTGGAACTACACAACTATCAAACTACGGAACTACTGAACTAACACGTATGTCAACAACAGAACGCGTCACGGCTTCTCTTAACATGTATCGAGCCATTCCAAAAGTGGAGTTGCATCGTCACCTGGAAGGCTCGCTGCGCCTGGATACCATGCTTGATATTGCCCGCCAGCATGGTATTACCATTCCTGAAGATGTTCTGCGGTTGAGCACCCTGGTCCAGATCCAGGAAGCAGACAAGTTCACGTTCCAGAATTTTCTTGCCAAGTTCAATACGCTGCGCTTATTCTATCGCTCACCGGATGCGATCGATAGAATCACGCGTGAAGCCGTTGAAGATGCGGCAAAAGATAATGTGAAATACATGGAACTGCGTTTCACGCCGGTTGCCCTGAGCCGGGCGGAACGCTTCCCGCTGCACGATGTGGTCGACTGGGTCATCAGCAGCACGAAAGAGGCGGCAGCGAAATATGGTGTGACCGTCCGTCTGATCGCCTCTGTCAACCGCCATGAGAGCATCGACCTGGCAGAACAGGTCGCCTGGCTGGCTGTGGAACGCCTCAAGGACGGCATGGTTGGACTCGATCTGGCGGGCAATGAAGCTGAATTTCCATACCAGCCTTTTTACGGGATCTTCAGGGAAGCCAAACAAGCCGGCTTGCATCTGACCATCCATGCCGGGGAGTGGGGACCGGCCCAGCACGTGAAGGATGCGATCGCAGAGATCGGTGCCGAGCGGATCGGGCATGGCGTGCGTGTGCTCGAAGACCAGGATACGGTCGAATTGGCGCGTGAGCGTGGGACGGCTTTCGAAGTGTGCGTGACCAGCAATTATCAATCGGGTGTTGTCCAATCGCTGGAGACCCATCCCCTGCTGGCGATGCTGAATGCAGGTTTGAATGTGACCATCAATACGGATGACCCCAGCATCTCGCGCATCACATTGAGCCACGAGTATTACACGGCTTGCGAAGACCTGCATATGCCGAAAAGCACATTGCGGGAACGGGTCCTGGCCGCCGCCCAGGCCTGTTTCCTTCCGCACTCTGAGAAGGAAGAATTGGTCGATCAACTGAATGCAGACCTGAAGTTATAATATCACCACACCAGATCAAGGATATCAAAGGCGCTCCTTTGTGTTCTTTAAAGGCTTGTGGTGTGAGGAATTAATCACACACCAAAGGAGACAGCATGAAGGGTTTTTTTAATGCACGCGATGTATTAAAAGTGGGGGATAAGGAATATGTCATCTATCGGCTTGAGGCGCTGGAAAAAGCGGGTCTGACGGACCTCAAGCGGCTCCCATTTTCGATCCGGGTCGTGCTCGAGGCAGCCCTGCGCCAATGCAATGACCATGAGATCACTCAGATCGATGTAAAGAACATCGCGGCGTGGACACCCACCGGCGTGCGCCCTGGCATTCCGTTTTTGCCGGCGCGCGTCATCATGCAGGATTTCACGGGCGTCCCGGCCGTGGTGGACCTGGCTGCGATGCGGTCCGCGGTTGCCCGGCTGGGCGGCGACCCGCAGAAGATCAATCCACTCGTCCCGGTGGACCTGGTCATCGATCATTCCGTCCAGGTGGACTTCTTCGCCACTGCTGATGCACTCACTCGCAATGCTGAACTTGAATTCCAGCGCAACCGCGAACGCTATGAGTTTCTCAAATGGGGCCAGCAGGCATTCCGTAATTTCCGCGTCGTCCCGCCAATGACCGGGATCATCCACCAGGTCAATCTTGAATATCTTGCCGATGTTGTGATGACGAAGCAGGATGGCAAGGAAACACTTGCTTTTCCCGATACGCTCGTCGGCACCGACTCGCACACCACCATGATCAACGGCTTAGGGGTGGTGGGCTGGGGCGTAGGCGGCATCGAAGCCGAGGCGGTCATGCTCGGCCAGCCCATGGATATGCTCCTGCCGGACGTCATCGGTTTCAAGCTGTATGGCAAGCTGCGCGACGGCGTCACGGCGACCGATCTTGTTCTCACCGTGACTCAGATGCTGCGCCAGAAAGGAGTGGTGGATAAATTCGTCGAGTTCTACGGCGAGGGCCTCAACAGCATGTCGCTGACCGACCGCGCCACCATTGCGAACATGGCGCCGGAATACGGCGCGACCATCGGCTATTTCCCTGTCGACGCGGAGACGCTGCGCTACATGCGCCTCACGGGTCGCTCCGAGGAAGTGATCGCGCGCACCGAAGCGTACATGCGTGCCCAGGGCCTCTTCCATGAGCCGGGCATGCCCGAACCCGAATACACCGACACGCTCGAACTGGATCTTGCCTCGGTTGTGCCATCCCTGGCGGGACCCAAGCGCCCCCAGGATCGTGTTGCCCTCTCCGACATGAAATCCACGTTCGAACAGGCCTTGACTGCGCCGGTCAGGGAGCGCGGCTATGAGCTTTCTCCCGAGGCGTTGACGCGGGAAGCTGTGTTCGGTACGAACGGCGGCACACAAACGATGAGGCATGGCGCGGTGGTCATTGCCGCGATCACTTCCTGCACGAATACATCGAATCCCTCGGTTTTGGTTGCAGCGGGGTTGGTCGCCAGGAAAGCCGTCGAAAAGGGACTCAACGTCAAGCCCTACGTCAAGACCTCGCTGGCGCCCGGCTCACGCGTGGTGACGGAGTATCTCAAAAAAGCCGGTCTGATCGACCCGCTTTCCCAACTCGGGTTCAACGTCATTGCCTATGGCTGCACCACCTGTATCGGAAACTCCGGCCCGCTGCCGGGTGAGGTCGCCAAAGCCGTGACCGGCTCGGACATCGTCGCGGCGGCTGTTATTTCGGGCAACCGCAACTTCGAAGGCCGCGTCCACCCGCTGGTGAAGGCGAACTATCTTGCTTCTCCGCCGCTGGTGGTTGCCTATGCCCTGGCTGGCACGGTTGACATTGACTTGAGCAGCGAACCTCTCGGCGTTGGCGCGGATGGTCAGCCCGTTTATCTCAAAGACTTGTGGCCCAGCCAGCAGGAGATCAACGAAGCGATTGCCGCCAGCGTCAAAGCGGAGATGTACAAGGAGAAGTACGCCGATGTGTTCAGCGGCTCCGACATGTGGCAGGAGATCCGGGTCAAGGAAGGCGATTTGTTCGAGTGGAGCGAGGCATCGACCTATATCCATCATCCGCCGTACTTCCAGACACTGACATTGGATGTCCCTCCGGCCCATGATATTCAGGGCGCGCGCGTCCTGTGCCTGTTCGGCGACTCGATCACAACCGACCACATTTCGCCGGCGGGCAACATCGCCGCCGACTCTCCGGCTGGGAAGTTTTTGCAGGAGCGCGGCGTGCAGCCCAAGGACTTCAATCAATATGGGACGCGGCGCGGCAATGACCTGGTGATGGCGCGCGGCACGTTCGCGAACATCCGTTTGAAGAACCTGATGGTCGCACCCAAAGAAGGTAACTGGACGAAACATTATCCCTCCGGCGAGGAAATGTCCATCTTCGATGCGGCGATGAAATATCAATCCGAAGGTGTGCCGACGATCGCCCTGGCGGGCAAGGAATATGGAACCGGCTCCAGCCGCGACTGGGCGGCGAAGGGTCCCATGCTGCAGGGCGTCAAAGCCGTCATCGCCGAGTCCTTCGAGCGCATCCACCGCTCCAATCTGGTGGGGATGGGCATCCTGCCGCTGAAATTCATCGAAGGGCAAAATGCAGAATCGCTGGGGCTTACCGGCGAAGAGGTCTTCGATATCGAAGGCTTGAGCGACAACATGGTTCCGAAGTCGGTGGTGAAGGTCAGGGCGAAGAAGCTGGATGACTCCGTGGTGGAATTCACTGCCACTGCGCTGTTGAATACCGCTGTGGAAGTCAATTACTACCGCAACGGAGGCATTCTCCACACAGTGCTCCGGAATTTGGTGAAATAGAAACGATAATAAAAACAGACCGGCGCATTCATGCCGGTCTGTTTTTATTTAAGGGAGCAGGAGTCTGATTAGCGTTTGGGATAACCAATTCTCATATTCTTCCGCCGACCAACTCCGATCGATCGTGAGCAGGTTATAGACCTCTGCGCTCGTCAAGGTCCAGAGCGTTTCCGTGGCTGTCAGTTTGCTCAAGCCATCCCGCAGCGGACCATTTGCCAATAGACAGTCTACAAAATATCCCATCCCCTCCATTTTGCCGCCTAGGTATTTTTTCAACATAGCATGGATCTCTGGTTCCGTCTTTGCCGCACTGCGCATGACTTCGAACAGAGGCGCAACCCGCGCCATGATCATCTGGATCCGTTTTGCAAACATCTCAACCTGGCGAGTCTGAACCGTCTCCAATTCAACTTCACGTATTTCGGCACGTGCCAGCAGGGGAATGGGTTGACCGTCTCCCACGATGGAGACATCCACCACGCGTGACAGGATTGCCCTCTTATTCCCGAACAGGGAATAGACCGTCTCCGCAGCAACACCAGCCTCTTTTGCGATGGATTCTATGGAGGTCCCCGCAAAACCCCGCTCGATGAAAAGCTCTCGGGCTGACTCGGTGATCTGTGTCTGCGTTTCCCGCGACTGGGCTTTTCGCCGGCTGGAATCATATTTGCGTTTAGTACTAATGTCCTTTGCCATTGCCTCTTGACTCTTTTCTAAATTTATTATATCATGAATATATTCAATACAGTATAGCTGTATCAAATTTATAGGTATCTGTCAAAGGAGATTTTATGAGTATCGAAATGCTTTTCCTTCGCATTATCCATGTCTGTGCCGCGATCTTTTGGGGGGGCGGCGCCCTGATGATGGAATTTTTTATTCGTCCCGCGCTTCTTGCCAGTGCAGAAGGCGGACAACGGGTTGCCGGTCACCTCGCCAACCAGGCTCGCCTTCACATCTTCATGATGATCGCCGGAATAGCCACAATTCTGGCTGGCACGTTGCTCTACTGGCGTGACTCGGATGGGTTCTCCTCTGCATGGGTGAGATCCGGCGCGGGTATAGGGTTTGGGATCGGCGCGGTGTTTGGGATCATCGCTTTTATCTTTGGTGCCATTTTTGGGCGCAGTAACGCTGAGCTTGGGAAGATTAGCGCTCAAATCCAGGGCAAACCTACCGAGGAGCAGCTTGCAAGAATCCAGGCGCTGCAGGAACGGATCAGACGAGTATCTCCTATCCATGTGGCCGGTGTGATCCTCGCGATGCTTTTCATGGCAACCGCGCGTTACCTCTCGTTTTAAAAAAAGAGAATGGGCGACCCGGTGGTCGCCCATTTTACAAAGAAATCAACTCAGGCTGCTTCATCAGACTTGCCTGCATGGACCACGGTCCTGTCCATGTGACGGTGACAGGCAGGATTTTGCCTTTCAGATCTTCCTCCGATTCGACAAAGACCAGCTTGTTGGTCGATGTGCGGCCCTTCCAGCGATTCTTCACTTTGTCTTCGAATAAGACTTCCACCGTTTGACCGAGATATTTCCTGTTGATCTCCGCCACAACCCCTTCCTGCAATTCTTCCAGGATGCGGAAGCGGCGCATCTTCTCTTCGTTCGGGACGTTGTCGTCCATGCGGCGGGTGGCAACAGTGCCCTCGCGGGAAGAGTAACGCGCCAGGTGCGCGACGTCCAGCTTGAGGTCCGCCAGGACGTGATAGGTCTCCATGAACTGTTCGTCGGTCTCGCCGGGGAAGCCGACAATGATGTCCGTGGCGATGGAACAGCCGGGGATCCGATCCCGGATCTTTTCGACGAGATCGCGATATTGCTTCTGGGTATAGCCGCGCTTCATATTGGCGAGCACCTGGTCGTCGCCAGCCTGGATCGGGACTTCGATGTGCGGCATCACTTTGGGAAGCTCGGCGACCGCAGCCATCAGGTCTTCTCCGAAATAATTTGGATGCGAGGTCAGGAAACGGATGCGTTCGATCCCATCCACTTCGTGGACCACGCGCAGGAGACCGGCGAGATTCGGCCCATCAGGAATGTCCTTGCCGTAGCGGTCGACGATCTGACCGAGGAGGGTTACTTCCCGGACGCCCTGCGCGGCGAGCGAACGGATCTCCGCCACCACGTCGCCAACGGGGCGGCTGCGCTCGATCCCGCGCCGGAAGGGGATGATGCAGAACGTGCAGGCGTGCGAGCAGCCATAGACCACCGGTACGTGTGCGCTGACGAGCTGCCCGCGCTCGTGCCGGGGGAGGAGCAGGTCGCCGTCCATGTAGGCGAAGCGGCGGGTGGTCTCTGTCGATTCGATGGCGCGGATCTCGCCCTGTGTCAGGAACGAGATGAGCGGACCCGGGTCGGAGGGAGGCGAGAAGACGTCCACGTAGGGGAGCCGCTCCCGCAGCTTTTCCGCGCCGCGTACCCCTACGAGGCATCCCATCAGGTTGATGACGAGGTCGGGATTCTGCCGTTTTAACGGGAGCAGGGAGGAGAGGCGTCCGAGCGCCTTATCTTCTGCAGACTGGCGGACAACGCAGGTATTTAAAACAATAACATCCGCCTCCTCGGCTTTATCGGTAAACGTGTACCCAAGATGCTCAAGCGACGAGCCGACACGCTGCGAGTCGGCAACGTTCATCTGGCAGCCTTCGGTCCAAATATGGTATTTCATAGGGTGGGAATTATACCAAGTTTGTCGAGTATGAGATGAGTAGCGAATGAACCTGCTCGTTTGTTTTTGCGTATAATATCTGAAGCTGTTTCAGCTCCGAATTCATCCAAAGGAGAACTCGCATGAACAAACTCGACAGTCTCGTACAGGATTTCCTTGCTCAAAAGAAGATTGCCGTCGTTGGTGTGTCCGATAAGCGTGATACCGGCTGTAATCTTTCTTACAGGACCTTCAAGAACAAGGGATATCAAGTCTATGCGGTGAACCCGCGCATTTCCACTTATGAGGGCCAGCCGTGCTATCCGGATCTGAAGTCCATCCCGGAAAAGGTGGATGCGGTCTTTATTCTTGCCAGCCCTAAGGTGACGGACCAGATCGTACAGCAATGTGTCGATCTCGGTGTCAAGCACGTCTGGATGCACTGCATGATGGGCACCAAGCCCGGTCTCGCGGAGGGGATGACCAGCGTCTCACAATCGGCTGTGGAGATGTGCAAGGCCAACGGGATTGCGGTCATTCCGGGGTCCTGTCCGAACCAGTTCCTGAAGTCTGATTTTGGTCATACCATGATGTTAGGCCTGTGGCGGCTGTTTGGGTTCATGAAGGTGGATTGATTTGTCCACTCGTGAAAGCAAAGAGACTCCAACAGATGTTGGAGTCTCTTTGCTAGCCGTAATCCCCCTCCTGGGGATCCACCCTTAAATCACCCCGGTTTGCACCAGGTTCGTTCTTAATTGCACTAATGTGATTTTAATCATTGGGGGCGCATTGTCCAGAAAAGTGCTTTACAATTGACTCAAAGATTTTTTTGAGGCAATTTTCTAAGATATGAATCGCAAGGAATTTGGTGAGCTCGTCGCGACACTGCGCCAGGATCTTGGCTGGACGCAGTTTCACCTTGCCGAATATGCTGATCTGGATGAGGCAGTTGTCAGCCAGATCGAGCGCGGGGTGAAAAAGTATTTTGAGCCTGAGCTTCTCTTCCATCTGGCAAATGCCCTTCAATTAACCAGTCTGGAACGCCACGAGTTTGTCCTTGCCGCCAGTGGGCTGGATGAAAAACAGATCGTGCGCCAGCCTTCCGCAATGATGGCAACCGATGTGTTCCACCCGGCGAAGATCCTCGAGCGCATGCTGGCTTTGACTGCCGATATCCGCGTGCCGGCTTTTCTGAACGATGTATACGGTGATGTGATCGCCGCGAACAGGATGATGCTGGCGTTTTATAACGTGCCGCCTTCCATGCTGGAGACGGCCGCGACCGTCCCTGGTGGATACAACACGACCCGTTTGAATTTTGGGCGTGATCTGGTCGGGCGGAAACATGTTCTCGATAATTGGGATCACTACGCTTTGAACTCCATGCGGGCTTTTCGAGAGAACAGCCTGCTCCACCGTGCCAAGCCCTATTTCAAATACCTGATGAAGAATTTCCGCAATCCCACGGAGTATCCGTTCTTTGACCGCTACTGGAAGCTGGTCTCCTCCACCGAACAGGATAAGGAAATGAGGGTGGATCATTTCTCCTACCGCCACAGTGAATTTGGTCCACTTAAATATATTGCCTCGATGACCATCACTGTGACTTCATTTGGCAACCTGTTCCTTGTCCAGAACCTTCCGCTGGATGAACATACCGATGAAGTGTTTACCCAATTAAAGCTTAAGGCTGGGACGGGTGCCGTCCGTTTCGCTCCCTGGCCCGAAAAGCCCATGCCCTGAAAGGGAGTTTTGCTTGCCCGCCAACATCGAGATCAAGGCTTATGCAAAGAACTTTGACCGGATCCGTCGCCGCGCGGAAGCCCTGAGCGACCAGCCTGTGGAGGTCCTCCCCCAGGAGGATGTCTTTTTCAACACGCCGCAGGGGCGATTGAAGCTGCGTGTCCAGTCCGCAAACAGCGGACAACTCATTTACTATACGCGCCCGGACCAGGAAGGTCCCAAGCGTTCGGATTATCATATTTCCCTGACGGCGGACCCTGAAAACCTGAGGCATGTTCTCGAGATGGCTTACGGAATTCGCGGCGTTGTTCGAAAGACACGTTATCTATACCTGGTTGGTCAGACCCGTGTGCATCTGGATGACGTCGAGGGGTTGGGTCAATTCATGGAACTGGAGGTCGTCCTGGGGGAGGGGCAGAGCGACGCGGAGGGGCAGGCGATTGCCGAAGGTCTGCTGACAAGCCTCGGCGTGGAACACAGCGACCTGGTCGAAGGCGCGTACATGGATCTGATGGAATCACGCTGAATCCATCCATTTCTTGGGTGGTCAAGATCAGGCATACAAGGGGGAAAATCGTAGGTTTACTCCTCATCCATTATATAAAAATCGATCCCAAATTCAACCGAATATATAGCAATTACTTTTCGTTTAATAAGTAACGCAGATCGTAAGCTAACAGGAATCCCATTCCATTGCAGTGTCGGAATTGGCACCAGGAGATTAACTTATGAAAGCAATTGTGTACACACGATACGGATCGCCGGATGTGCTTCAAATGAAGGAAGTAGCAAAACCTGCTCCCAGGGATGATGAGGTACTGATCAAGGTTCTTGCAGCCTCCATAAATTCACGTGACTGGCGTCTCATGCGAGCGAATCCGTTCTTTATCCGCTTTATGGTCGGAGGGCTTCTGAAACCAAAACTTCCCATACTCGGGGCTGATGTCGCCGGACAGGTTGAAGCGGTTGGCAGTACCGTCAGGCAATTTCAGCCAGGGGATGAGGTCTTTGGGTGCATAACTACCTATGACCGGGGCACGTTTGCCGAGTATGTATGTGCCAAAGAAAGTGACATCGTGCTGAAACCAGCCAATGTGTCGTTCGCGCAGGCTGCAGCCGTGCCATTGGCAGCGCGCACTGCTCTGCAGGGTTTGCGCGACAAAGGAAACATCCGGTCCGGGCAAAAAGTATTGATCCAGGGCGCTTCAGGGGGTGTAGGAACGTTTGCCGTGCAGATCGCCAAATCGTTCGGGGCGGAAGTCACAGGGGTGTGCAGCACGCGCAATCTGGACATGGTGCGCTCGCTTGGGGCGGATCATGTCATCGATTACAAGAAAGAAGATTTCACCCGCAACGGGCAGCGGTATGATCTGATCCTGGCTGCGAACGGGTATCATCCGATTTCAGATTATCTGCATTCACTAACCCCTGATGGAACTTATGCTGTTGCCGGAGGTTCCATGTTCCAGGTCCTCCAGGCTGTACTGCGGGAGCGAAGGAATTCAAAGACCAGGGGACCGAGAACGTATCTGGTTTCGGAAGCGGCAAGTCAACAGGATCTGCTCTTTCTGAAAGAACTTCTTGAAGCTGGAAAGATCGTACCTGTGATCGATGGACATTACCCGCTGAGCAAAACTGTTGAAGCTTTCTGGTATTTTGAAAAAGAACATGCCCGGGGAAAAGTGGTCATCACTGTGGGATAAACAGACTAATGGGGGCAATCCAGCCATGGAAGATGTGAGGATACAGCTTTCCGTGCTCCCCTTCCGCTTATGACAGATCGTTGTGGGTCTTGTGTTCAACGCCCTGACAGCCCGGTATGTCTGGAAGTGGGTTCAATGCTGGAGCGATCGGGCACTTAAAGATACGCACACGAGGGGGAAGATGATCACTGCAGTGACACGAAACGCCGGTTTTCATCTCTAATCTGATGTAAAAAATACTTGACATTATGTATGTTTTGATTTACTATATGTATATAAAGATGTACATAATGTAAGTAAAAACAGACAGGATGAGGTGAAAATGTCATATCAGGAAAAAAACATCACCGTCTCTTTGGTGAGCACACTGCTGATTTGGGGTTACTATGTGGCAAATATGCTGCAAATGTACCAGCAGGGGGGATTGGTGGCGGGTTGGGTCTTCCGCCTGGCAGGCATTGTCATCCTGGCAAGCATCATTGTGAATATCGTCGGCAGCATTCTGACGAACATCGTCCTCAGCATCGTCCATGCCATCCGGACACAAACGGAAGTTAAAGAACGCTTCATCGAGGACGAGCGCGATAAGCTGATCCAACTGAAGGGCACGCAAGTTTCCTACATTGCGTTTTCCATCGGTGTCTTGCTGGCCATGCTGACCTTCGTTTTTGGTCAGCCGGCCCTGGTGATGTTCAGCCTGATTATTTTCTTTTCGCTGCTGGCCGAAATCATCGGGGATATTTCACAGATCTATCGCTATCGCCGAGGGTTCTAAAATGGACAAGCGCCGGATTAGAAACAATATTCGGAAGTTACGTTTTCACCACGACGAAATGACCCAGGAACAACTGGCGGAAAAGGTGGGCGTGACGCGCCAAACCATCATTGCCATCGAAGGCGCCAAATACTCCCCCTCGCTGGAGCTGGCTTTTCGAATTGCCCTGGTCTTCGGCGTGCCCCTGGAAGAGGTATTCTCATACACTTCCAATGATGATCCTGCCAAAACAGCTTAACGATAGACATCATTCAGGAGACAAAAGATGAACCTAAACAGAAAAACCGCAATCATTGTGGGAGTACTATACATAATCGGGACGGTTGCAGGCATATTCAGTCTCGTTTTTACGGAACCTGTTCGAAATAGTCAGGATTATCTTGTCTATGTTTTTGCAAATGAAAACCAGGTGATCGCAGGAGCGCTTTTTGTATTAACTATGGGGCTGGCACTTGCCATGGTTCCGGTTGTGGCATTTCCCGTCTTAAGAAAATACAATGAGGCTCTGGCTCTCGGATATGTTGTTTTCAGAGGCGGGCTTGAAACTGTTATCTATATGGCTATGGCAGTCAATTGGCTGTTGCTGTTGCCATTAAGTCAGGTATATCGTCAGTCTACCATCCCAGATGTTTCCAATTTTCAGGCTTTAGGTGCTTTACTACTGGACGCGGATGAACTCAGCTCTATTTTGGTGATCGTTTTCATCCTCGGTGCTCTGATGTTTTACGCTGTGTTGTATCAGTCCAGACTGGTTCCTCGGTGGCTGTCAGGTTGGGGGCTCATTGCAACCATACCATATTTCGCGGCGGGCTTGTTGACGATGTTTGCCCTCATCAGTCCGTTGTCGACAACTGGGGTCGTTTTGAATCTTCCACTGGCGGTGCAGGAAATGGTCCTGGCAGTATGGCTGATCGTGAAAGGCTTCAATCCATCTGCAATTGCCGCCGTGTCCGTTTATGCTGGCACAACCGAAGTTTAAATGAGCATAACCAAATCGAACTGGTCAATTTATGCGACTGTCATTTGCAGAAAATGATACCCTGAATTCCTGGAGCCAGGCCAGAGAGCCTGCACAAGACTCAAATCGAAAATTGCAGTTGGGGCGCTTAATTTCCCCCGGAAAACTTTTGCGCAGCCGGCACATGTCCAAGGTGAGCCGAGATGGCGTGAGTCGCCTCGCTGAGCGGCTGCGCAAGCGCTTTCAAGCGAGCCACCGAGAGCCGGTAAGCCGGTCCGGAGACGCTGACGGCGGCAAAGGCATAGCCCGTATGATCGAAGATCGGAGCGCCTACACAGCGCACCCCAGCCTCATTCTCTTCATTGTCGATCGCGAACCCCTGCTTGCGGACATTCGCCAGTTCCTTGACCAGAATAGACCGTTCGGTGATCGTCTCTGTGGTGCGGGGGGTAAGCGCGAGCCTTTCGACCAGCAGGGTCTGCTCTTCGCCTGGCAGAAAGGCTAAAACTGCTTTTCCCATGGAGGTGGAATGCAGATGGCTGCGCGTCCCAATGGTCGACATCATGCGGATGGATTGAGAGCTTTCCACCCGGGCGATGTAAATGATCTCCATGCCTTCTCGAATGGACAGGTTGACCGTTTCGTTGGTCAGATCGCTCAACTGGCGCATATACGACCGGGCCACATCCGGCAAATCGATCGAGGCCAGCACTTTGTTGCTGAGACTGAGCGCCTGCGTGCCCAGGCGAAAACGAGCACCGTCCCCCTCCGCCACGTACCCGCGGGAGACCAGTGTCAACAGAAGCCGGTAGGCGGTCGGACGGGATATTTTGAGGGACTCGGCGACCTGCTGAGCCGAAAGCGGCTGGTCGGCGTTCGCCACACACTCCAAGACATCCAATGCCTTCAGCACGGTCTGAGACAAAATTGATTCGTTGGGCGCATCTTTTGATAGCATAGGCTTTTTCTTATTTTCGTGTATCGGGGTTGGCATCCTGTCTCTACCTCAAACCATTTTGTCCAGGGGGGCAGGGTCCATGTCATCGAATGCCTGGTTTTCGCCGCCCATCGCCCACACAAAGCTGTAGTTCCGGCTGCCGACACCGGCGTGGATCGACCAACTGGGCGAAAGGACCGCCTGGCCTTCCCGCACGACGAGGTGGCGTGTCTCCAGTGGATTGCCCATCAGATGAAAGACCGCCTGGTCAGCGGGCAGGTTGAAGTACAGATACACTTCCGAGCGGCGGGCATGGGTGTGAGCCGGCAGGGTGTTCCAGACGCTGCCCTCCGCCAGTTCGGTGAAGCCCATCACCAGCTGGCAGCTGGGCACGCCGCCCATTCGGATATACTGAAAGATCGTCCGCACGTTGGCAGCCTCGGCTGTGCCCAGATCGATCCGGTTGGCTTGCGATTTCGTACAGTGAGTGGTCGGATACTCCTTGTGGGCCGGCAGACTGACCAGGTAAAAGCGCGCCGGCTGGTCCGCGTCGGCGCTGGCGAAGCTGACCGCCCGGCTGCCGCGCCCGATGTACAGCATATCCTGGTATGCCATCGGATATTCACGGTCGTCCACCATGATCCGGCCGGGCCCGCCGATATTGAAGGCGCCGATCTCGCGGCGTTCGGCGAAATATGCGGCTCTTAGCTCGTCACCGGCGGTCAGGTCCAGGAGAGAGCGCGTCGGCACGGCGGAACCGACGATCATCCGGTCGACGTTCGAATAGACGAGTTTGATCGCGTCCGGCGCAAACAGATCCGTCACCAGAAATTCGGCGCGGATTTCTGCCGAATTCATCCGGGTAAAGCTCTCTGGGTCGCGCGAGTAGCGAATTTCCATTTTTATTCCTCCGTTTTCAATGTCTGAAAGGTTCTGCCTCGGCTACCTGTTGCTTCGGGCACGGGCATAAAAAGCGAGTTCTGAGCGGGTTACCCCGCCATGTTCAAAATGTCCTGCCAGACGGTCTCGTCCACCGGGATGCCGTCAGCCAGGTTTTCCTGGCGATTTTTGAGGACTCGCTCGCCGGGAAACAGCACCTCGTCGCCCGGAGCGTCCGGCTGTGCCGCGCGCAGGTCGGCGATGATATTTTCGATCTCCGCCTCGACCCAGACGGCACTGGCTGCTTTGGCGACATCGAAAGCGATGAAGATCTGCGACACAGCCCGTTCGGCTTTGCGCTGCACGATCTCGTGCGTGGCAAGCCCGCCGGAAAGCAAGGCCGCAGTCATATCCAGCAGCAGCGCCAGCCCGGACCCTTTCCAGTAGCCGATGGGCAGGGCGCGCCCCTCTTCGAGGATCACCGCGGCATCCTGGGTGGGACGTCCGTCGGCGTCGAAGCCGCCCGGCACGGGCAGTTCTTCGCCGCGGCGGGCAGCGACTTCCAGTTTGCCGAAGGCGAACTGGCTCATGGCAATGTCAAGCACGACGGGTCCATCCCGGCGGGGGACCGCCAATACCAGCGGATTGTTGCCCAGGCGGATGTCGCGGCTGCCGTAGGGCGGCATCGTTGCCACAGCGTTCGTCCAGCAGATCAGAACGAAGCCAGCCTGGGCAGCCAGCTGGCCGTATGTGCCGCCTCGCATCCAGTGGTTGGTGTTGCGCAGCCCCACACAGCCGATGCCATACTCGCGGGCGAGTTCCATTGCCCGCCGGGTTGCTGCAAGGGCGTTCAGGGGTCCCGGCCCCAATTTGCCGTCCCACTGTTCCCAGGCACCCATTGCAATCACTTTTTCCGGTTCGGCTGTGAAGTGGATATAACCCTGGGCGATGTGGCCCATAAAGACCGGAAAGCGATTCCAGCCGTGCGAGGCGACGCCGTCGAGGCTGTTCTGGGCAAAGACCTCCGCCAGTTGGTCGGCGCGTTCTGGTGCAAAACCGACCTTGACCAGTGCTCGCCGGAATACTTGTTTCATGTTTTCAAAAGGGATGCGAATCGTAGCCATTTATGATTTTCCTATGCCTCGCAGGGACAGTTCACGCGCCCGGTGGCAGGCTACATAATGCCCGGGCTCGATCTCTTCCTGGGCAGGTGTTTCCTGGCGGCAGATCTCCGCCGCGTAACGGCAGCGCGGGTGGAAGTAGCAGCCCGTGGGCGGGTTCGCCGGGTCGGCGACTTCACCCTCCAGGACGATGCGCTGCGAGCGCAGGCGTGGATCGGGCTTTGGCACCGACGAGAGCAGCGCTTCCGTGTACGGGTGCTTTGGCGAGCCGAAGATCTTCTCCGTGGTCGCCATCTCGACGATCCGTCCCACGTACATCACTGCGACGCGTTCGCTGATGTGCTTGACGACGCTCAGGTCATGCGCGACGAAGAGATAGGTCAACCCCAGCTGTTCCTGGAGTCTCAGCATCAGGTTGAGGATCTGTGCTTGCACGGAAACGTCGAGCGCCGAGACCGGCTCATCAGCTACGACCAATTGTGGGTTGAGTGCCAGGGCGCGGGCGATGCCGATGCGCTGGCGTTGTCCGCCGCTGAACGCGTGTGGAAAGCGCCGCATATATTCGGGACGCATGCCAACCAGCGTGAGCAGCTCCGCCACACGCTCCTGTCGTTCCTGACGATCGGTCATCCCATTGACGAGCATGGGCTCGCCGACGATGTCCAGCAGCGTCATGCGCGGGTTGAGTGAAGAAAAGGGGTCCTGAAAGATCATCTGCATGAAGCGGCGCAGCGGCTGCACCTTGTTTTCCGGAAGCGCGGCGATGTCGATCATGGCGCCGTCATCCGTTCGGAAATGGATTTGTCCCGCGGTGGGGTCGATCGCGCGCAGGACGCAGCGCGAAGTGGTCGTTTTGCCGCAGCCGCTTTCGCCGACCAGGGAAAGCGTCTCACCCCGGTTGATGTAGAAGGTAACGTCATCCACTGCCCGGACGTAGCCCACTACCTTCTGCAGAACGCCTCTGCGGATCGGAAAGAACTTCTGCAAGCCTTTGACATCTAAAAGTATCTGATCCATGGTTGCCACTATGCCATGCCCTCGGAAGGTTTGGTGCCCTGCCCCTGCGAAACCTGTGACTGGTAGAGGAAGCAGCTCACACTTTGCTGCTCGCTCACCGCGCGCAGCGCCGGTTCCGCCTGATCGCATGTGCCGGGGATGAACTCCGGGCAGCGCGGATAGAACGGACAGCCCGACGGGCGGTTGTACGGATGGGGGATCGAGCCGCTGATGGTTGGCAGTTCCACCCGCGGCGTAGACTCGATGCTCGGAATGGAGCGCAGCAAAGCCCGGGTATACGGATGCTGGGGTGAATGGAAAATGGCATCCACGGGTCCCTGTTCCACCACGCGTCCCAGGTACATCACCACAACGTCATCAGCCATCTCGGCGATCACGCCCAGGTTGTGCGTGATGAGCATGATTGCCATGCCGCGCTGTTCCTGCAGCTGGCGCAGCAGGTCGAGGATCTGCGCCTGCGTCGTCACGTCGAGGGCGGTTGTCGGCTCATCGGCGATGAGCAATCGGGGATTGCACGAAAGCGCCACGGCGATCATGGCGCGCTGACGCAAGCCGCCGCTCAGCTCGAACGCATACTCATCGATCCGGCGCTCGGGCTTGGGGATGCCCACCTGCCGCAGCGTCTCGACGGCTTTTATCCGTGCCTCGCGCTCGTTCACGCCGCAGTGCAGCCGGATCGCCTCGACGATCTGATTACCGACTGTGTGCACCGGACTAAAGGATGTCATCGGCTCCTGGAACACCAGACCGATCTCGGTGCCCCGGATGTCGCGCATCTCTCTACTATCAGGATGCAGTCGCGTCAGCTCAACGTCATTGCCGTCGGCGCCGCGCAGCACGATCTCGCCATCCACGATGCGGCCCGGCTGATCGACGATGCGCAGGATGGACTGGGCGGTCACGCTCTTGCCGCAGCCGCTCTCGCCGACGATCCCGAGTGTCTTTCCAGGATAGACATCGAAGGTTGCGCCGTCGACAGCCTTGACTGTACCTTCGTCCTGGAAGAAATATGTTTTGAGGTTACGCACCGACAGCAACGGTTTCTGTTCACTCTGCATTGATACGGAATCCTAAATACATGTAGTAGTAAAGCATGTCCTGTCTCTATGCCTGTTTATCCATAGGGATCGGCGGCATCGCGCAAACCGTCGCCTACGAAGTTGAAGGCCAGCACAGCCACGACAACCGGGATGGAAGGAATCAGCAGCCAGGGTGAGATGGCAAGCGCCTGGATACTCTGTGCATCCTGCAGCAGCACACCCCAGCTGATCGCCGGCGGGCGCAAGCCCAGGCCCAAAAAGCTGAGCGAGGTCTCGCTGATGATCATGGCTGGGAGCGCCAGCGTCATGGCCGCGATAATGTGGCTCAGGAAGGATGGCACCATGTGCCGGAAGATGATGCGCATCTGGCTGCAGCCTGCCAGACGGGCCGCCATCACGAAATCCTCCTGACGCAGCGAGAGGAAGCGCCCGCGCACCACCCGCGCCAGCTCGGTCCAGCCCAGCAGTGAAATGATGATCGTGATGGCAAAGTACACTTGCTGCACGCTCCAGCTGCCGGGCAGCGCTGCCGCCAGGCCCAGCCACAGCGGAATGGTGGGAATGGAGCGCAGGATCTCGATGACACGCTGGATGACCGTGTCGATCACGCCGCCGTAGTAACCGGATATGCCGCCCAGCACCACCCCCAGGAACAGGCTGAGGGCAACGCTCGCCAGACCGATGAACAGCGAGGTCTGTGTGCCATACATCAGGCGTGACCACAGGTCGCGTCCCTGCACATCTGTGCCCAGGATGAAGAGCGTCTCGTCCGCCCGGGCGCCTTCCACGCCGATCAGATGAATGTCGCTGGGGATGAAGCCCAGCCATTTGTATTCAAATCCTTTGGCGAAAAAACGTACCGGGATCTTGACCTCCGGGTCGATCGTGTACACGCGCTTGAAGGTCTTGGGATCGCGTTTGCCCGTGAGACCATAGACATACGGACTGAGCCTGCCATTGTCCGTCCAGTGAATTGACTGAGGGGCCATCAGGGAACGCTGCGCCTCCGAAGCATCCGGGTCGGCGTAGGACAGGAAGTCGACCGACAGCGCAACAAGATAGAACAGGATCAGGATGACACTACCCACCATTGCCAGCTTGTGTTTGCGGAAGCGCCACCACATCAATTGCCACTGCGTGGCGACTGCAATCTGCTCTTCAGCCTGGCTGGTAGGCAGCTCCTGAGGCAGCATTTCCCTTGGAGAAGCTGGCAGCGCAGGTCCGATGTTTGGGGAGGTCGTCTCTGCCATTATTGCTTCTCGAAGCGGATGCGCGGATCGATCCACATCAGCAGCAGGTCTGAGATGAATGTGCCGACGACGGTCATCACGCCCAGCATGAGCACAATCGTCCCTGCCAGGAACAGGTCCTGCGCAATGAGCGCCTTGAGCAGCAGCGGTCCTACCGTTGGCAGACTCAGCACCATCGAAACGATGATGCTGCCCGATACGACATACGGAAACAGATAACCAAGTGTGCTGATGAACGGGTTGAGCGCCACACGCACCGGATATTTCATGATTACACGCGCCTCGGAAAGTCCACGGGCGCGCGCCGTCATCACGTAGGGTTTGCGCAGCTCGTCGAGCAGGTTGGAGCGCATGATGCGGATCATCTGTGCTGTGCCGCCGATGCCCAGCACGATCGCGACAACCGGGAGATGCTTGAGCAGATCCACGAATTTTGCCCAATTCCATGGCGCGTCCGCCATCTCCGCGGAGAACAACCCGCCAATGCTGGCATTGAAATATTTGAAGCCAACATACATCACGATGAGCGCCAGCATAAAACCGGGGATCGCCAGCCCGATAAAGCCGATCAGAGTAGCGATATAGTCGCCGATCGAATAGCGCCTGACGGCAGAATAGATGCCGATGGGCAGCGCCAGCGCCCACGTAAAGACAATGGCTGCCACGGAAATCACAATCGTCAATGTGAGACGATCACCGATGACATCCATGACCGGCCGGCCCCATTCGATCGCCATTCCAAAGCGGCCCTGTGCGATCATGCCCATCCATTTGAGATATTGGACGTAGATGGGTTGGTCGAGTCCGTACTGGATGCGGAGCGCCTGTGCCTCCGCTTCTGTCACCCCGATGCCCGAGGCGGACATCGAAGCGATGTACGAAGTCACGTAATCGCCCGGAGGTAACTGGATAATGACAAACGAGAGGACGGTGATTGCCCAGATGGTCAGAATTGCCAGGATGAGACGGCGTATGATGTAAGCGATCACAAGTCTTACCTCATGCTCCTTCTAAACGAGGATGGGAGTAACCCCTTCTCCCGGGAGGGGAGAAGGGGTATGTAGAGGATACTACGATTTGAAGAAAAAGGTTATGGGGCGGGAAGAGCACGGCGTGCGCGCATGCTGGGCATTGACCTGACGTTCCGGTATATTGCCCATGTTGTTCTTGACGAGACGAACACCCATGAACGCCGGAGATTGTCCAACCGTGCCAATGCTCCACTGCTGCTCGACGACGATCTTCCAGATCTCTTTTGCGTTCGCGATCTGGCCTTCTTCGTCGAGTCCAAACGCCTCTCGATAGAGGTCGAAGGCGCGCAGCATTTCAGGATCGTCCGGCTTGGTGCCTTGTGTGCCGTTCGAGGCATACCACTTGGCGAACGCCATACCCATATGGCATTCCGCCGGGTCTACAGGCAGCGCATGGCGTGCGAAGAGGTAAAGCATTTCCGAGCCATCGTTTGCCCAGGTGAGGATCTGGGCCTCGTTATTGGCTGTCTTGCCAAATGCGAGGTTGCGTTCCATTTCCTGGATAGTCACATCGATGCCGATCTCTTTCCACTGCTGCTTGATCATCTCGCCGACCTGGGTATACGGAACGAACTGCCCGCCGACGGTGATCATCTCGAGCCGCAGGCGTTCACCGTTATCGGTGCGAAGACGGTATCCTTCGCTATCCTTCTTGTCCAGTCCCAGATCGTCAAGGATTTTATTCGCCTGCTCGAGATCCAGCGTGCACCACTTCTTGTTCCATTCGGGGCCGGGGCTGTAGATCGTGTCGGGCGAGGGCGCGACCGAGCCGGGCGTACCAACACCCAGCCAGAAAGCTTCGTTGAGCTGATCGCGATCGATACCCATCGAGAGGGCATGCCGGAAGTCTTTGTTCTTGATCCACTTGGCGATCTCAGCATCACCCGTGTAGGCGTTGCCGACGTGCAGAGCGACGTCCGAGCCATTGAACGCCGGATCGAGGTGAACAGAATAGTTACCTTGTTCAGCGTTTTCCAGGAAAACGGGCAGCTTGGCAAGCCCCATGTGGCGTTCCTGGAGGTCGTAGTCGCCGGCAACCGCGCGCAGGTTGGCAACCTCGGTGTTCTCCGCAAGCGTCAGCGTAATCTCATCGATGTACGGGAGTTGGTTGCCTTCCGTATCCACCGCCCAGAAGTATGGGTTGCGCTTCATCGACCAGGTGGGGGTGTTGATCGGGGAGGCGGTTGTCCAGGGTGTCATCGTCGGCACCTCAGGATTAAGCGCCCAGCTGTATCGGTTCTTGAGATAAGCCACCCAGTCATCAAAGCCGGCATCTTTTGCCGTCTTGGTGACATCCGCTTCAGACGAGTACTTGGGCAGGAACTGCTTGAGGTAATGCGCGGGGGCGCACCCACCGCCGAAGTTCTGGAAACCACCGCGTGTTGCAAAGCCGGCGCCAATGCCGGTGCTCCCAGCCAGTTGATAGACAAAGAAGGCATAGGGTTCCGGGAACTCGAACGCAACAGTGACGTCGTCGATTTTCTTCATCACGCCCGCTTTACCGTTGATCTGCATTTCAGGGAACGGGGTGGGCACGATTGTTGGATCTGAGTAGATGTCCTCGAACCAGAACATGAAATCGTCCGCGGTCAGCGGCGTGCCATCGGACCACTTGGCGCCTTTACGCAGAGTGATGGTAATCGTCTTGCCGTCGTCGCTTACCGACCAGTCCTTGGCAAGCGAGGGCATGATGGTGGCGCCGGTATAGTCAAAGTGCAGGATTTTATCCATTGAGACGATGCGGTTGCCGTTCTCATGATCTGCAGGCCCGGTGAATGCACGCCGCCATGTGCCGCCATATTGGCCGATCTCCTCAAGCGGCTCGATGACCATGAGGTCTTCGGGGTCAGGCAGGCGCTCTTCCACAGGTGGCAGCGTGCCGGCTTTGACCATATCGGCTAGCGTTGGCGCTTCACTAAATTTCGTTGGGAACTTGGCGACGTCACGAATGATCTCTGGCCCTTCCAGTTTGCCGATCAGTTCGGAGCCGATTTTGGCGCCGGCCTCCTCGGTGGCAGGAGGCAGGGTAGCTTCCGGTATGGCGGTCGGAGCTTTGGTCGGGGCTTGGGGCGGGACGGTGGTGGGGGTTGAGGGAGCGGGCGGCGTGCAGGCTGCCAGTGCCGCTCCGGCGGTGCCCATCACAGCCAGTTGAAGAAACTCGCGTCGGTTGATCTTCTTATCTTTTGACATGCAATCCTCCTCATAGGCAGGTTAATGAGCTAGCATCGGTGGCGGAAATCCCTCACGGTCCGGAGGCCGGCAAGAACGGGAAGCGGATGCTCAAAATTGTCAAAGGATTTGGGCCATCGGTCATGCTGATACATTGGGCCGTTGTAAAGCCTTCATCGACTGCAAACTATACTGCTGTGTTTGCCCCCTTTCTCCCCTGCGCTTGAATTGTGATTTTTATTATGGCCGTGTCTGCAGTGTCCCCGAATCGCCTGAAAACCCTTATCTTCACTCTCCCACAAGCGACGGTCATGAACACCGATAGTAGTTCGATATTTGGACATGCTGTTCAAATATACCACAGGTCGGGTATGCGTCAAGTCAGGCCCGCAGCCGCTTGACGCGGGTTTTCCCTGCCATTTTCTCTTTGATACATGTCCGCTGACTGTTTTTGACATTCGGGAGCACTCAAAAGGTGTAAGTTTCCCTTTTTTCGGCGGACTAACCCACAGGGTGCTCCGCAAAGTCCCGCCTCAGTTCGTGGAA
>JAFGCG010000038.1 GCA_016932715.1 Anaerolineales bacterium | reverse complement strand
TTCCACGAACTGAGGCGGGACTTTGCGGAGCACCCTGTGGGTTAGTCCGCCGAAAAAAGGGAAACTTACACCTTTTGAGTGCTCCCGTTTATGGCTTACACTTCCACACATAGGTCGGTTTGTTACTTGCATAGGGATAATTCGGCGATGACGATGAAACACCCACCTGCGCACTTGTAGGCAGGAAGACGAACCACAACTCCTCCCAATTCGCTGCCACTGGGATATCGAAACGCAGCCAGGCATCCAGCTCCTGTCCCGGGAATAGGGTGGAGGCCAGGTCGGTATAGTCCGCGTAGCCCTGGCGATGGCCATAGATGGGCTTGATCTCGGATTCAGTGTAAAGCACGCTGAAATTCTCGGAGGCGGGTAGGACGATCTCGCCCTCGCCAATGTTTTCGAGCCGGACATGGATCCAGAGAAATTTTTTGCCCGCCGCGGGCAATCTTTGCGTGCCAAACTCCGTGATGAACTGATCGGTGACCTCAACCTGGTCCATGCTCACTTGCAGGTCCCGCCAAATCACGGGATCGCCGGGCGACGAAGGCGTCGGCAAAGCCGTCGGCGTGGGCTGTGGGGGGACGGTCGCGGTCGCGGGGGCGGAGATTCCGCCTGCGGAAGAGCAGGCGTTCAAAAGGAACATTCCAACGAACAGGATGCCAGAGGTATTTTTCATAGGAAACCATTCACTTTTAATACGTCCGCTGAAACCGTCCGGGCCCGTGAAACCTGCTATCCCGGACGAGATTTTTATCTCCGCTTCCAGAGGAACCATGCCGCGGCGATCAGCGGGAGGAACGCCGCCGACCCGCACGCGGGGGATGATCTTCGAGGAGCGGAGGCGGTAGTCGCTGCGGGAGCGGCCGTCCGGGTGGAAATCGCAAGGACCTGCGGCGCGCTGGTTTCCGTAAAAGCAGGAGCAGCAGGCGTGGTGGCAGTCGCCTCGACAACGGGAGCAAGTGTCGGCGCGCGCGTTGGCCACGCCGTCGGAGTTTGCGTCAGCCACGGGAAGTCGAACTTGCCTCCGTTTTCAACAATCGAGCCGGGGAGCATATCCCCTATTTGCTGG
Organism: Anaerolineales bacterium; assembly: GCA_016932715.1. Lineage (GTDB taxonomy): Bacteria > Chloroflexota > Anaerolineae > Anaerolineales > Villigracilaceae > Defluviilinea. The sequence goes on along the minus strand of JAFGCG010000038.1, from coordinate 51,884 downwards.
GCGATCTCCCGAACGACAGGGTCATTTGGCGCCAGCTCGAGCGCCGTGCGGATTTCCGCCAGGGCGCGATACGTTTCGGGGTTGTTGTTGATCTCCGTGAACCGCCACATGACATGGCTGGCAAGTAGATCGGCAAAGCCAGCATGCCACTGGGCATCCTCCGGCTTGAGCGCCAGGCATTTCTCATACGCCTCGACACTCAACTGGTATAGCTCCTGGCCTCCGGCATCTTCACGATAACCTTTGCTCATGAAGAAAATTTGTTTGTACGCCTTGCCAAGCCGTCCCCAGGCTTCTGCATCGTTTGGATTCCTGGCAACGTTCTCACGTTCTATGATCACAGCCTGCCAGGCGGAAGGAGCGACCAGGGCAAACTCCATGTTTTGCTCTCTGCCCGGTTCGAAATCCTCGAAGTGCCAGCGGACCTCATTCCCCTGAAAAACACCGCTGGGAGGGGTGGTTGCCCAGCCGATCTCGAAATCGACGACAACGTTCTGTGGGCTGGCTTCATAAGGGAGGCGCAGGATGATGTCCGCGCTGCCGATGGTATCCTTCCAGCCGGCTCCGGTTTCCAGAATGTAGTAAAAAGCGGTGTACGGATAATATCCTGATCCTTCAAGATCATACGCCACACGGATGGAAACATCCTGCCCGGCCGGGAAGGTGACATCGAATTCCGCCCAGGGAACATAGTTTTGCTGGTAATCGAGTTCCGGGTAACTGGCGCGGCGATACTGGATCTGTCTCCCATTGACCTGTATGAGGAGATTGCCTATCTCCGGGTAATTTCCTCGTCCGTCATTGCCAGAGATCGGGAAACGGGCTGCCATGCTCTCGTCCGCGCTGCCCAGGTTACGCATGCTGAAATCTGCGGTGACGCGCGCGCGTCCCAAACTGTCCGGAGTGATATCCCTCTGCACTTCGATCACCACCGTCTCCGCCACCATGCGGACCTGCGTGACCTCGGCGCCCGGCTGTGGGTTGCTGCCCGGTGGATTATACGGCGGTGCCACATCCGCGCGGACATTGGATGGGAAGGCGAGGAGAACAAAGAGCAGGATGGCCAGGCAGAAACGTTTCATGGTGACCTCCAGGGTATGGCGAAATTCAAATTCATTATAGCATTCCGGCCAGTCCTTCAGCATGTGCGTATAAGGCGGGGAGTGTCCGAAAGGATGGGCTAAACATCTGCTCACCACTGAGAACACGGACTGCGCCAGCGCACGGAGATTTTTAAAAGGTCTTCTCCGTGTTCTTCGCGAACGCCGCGCAAAGCAGCGGCAGTGCTCGAAGAGTACAGTGCTCTCTGTGGTGAAACTGTCTGGTAAGCCCACACAATTAGACATTCCCATAAGGTGTCCTAATCGAGCAAAATAAAGAGACCAGGTTCGTAAGAAGCCTGGTCTCTTCTTCACATTCGTTATTTGGGATGCCATTTCATGTTCATGTATCGGTTCCCACCCTTAAGCTCCTCCAGCATTTGCGCCAAACGTTTGTCTTTTGTGGCAGCGCGTTTCGCGCGCAGGATCCAGCCAATATAATCATTCTGTTGATAATCGGGTCTGGCGTGATAGGCATCCATCAGTCCGCGCTCGGTCAGTGCGGTATGGATGTAGTCGGGCATTTTGTGGCGAGTACGGGTAAGCGTCATGATCCGCTCCTATTCTGGCACGACGGCAATCGCGTCCATCTCTGCCAGGAAATCGGGATGTGCCAGTCCGGCAACGAACACGACCGAGATGACCGGCGGGTTGGGCCGGTTTCCCCAGATGCGCTGGAAGGCTTCAAAGCCTGTCTGGAGGGATTGTCCCTGAACCACATAAAGATTCCATTTGACGACATGTTCCAACTGCGCACCGACAGCTGCCAGAGCCGCCTGGATATTTCTAAAAATCTGTTCCGCCTGTGCTTTGAGGTCGCCTCTGCCAACGATCGCTCCCGATGGATCCACGGCATCCTGCCCACCGATATAGATGGTCTTCGCCGGGCCGGTGACCGAAACGACGTTTGTAAATGCAGGGTTCTTTGGCAGACCGTTCGGGTTGATATATTGCACCTGACCTTTTACATGAACTGATTCAGAATTTTGAGGCATCTTTTCGATCCTTTCTAAAGTTGGTATTTCAGACAGGAAGTTTCATGAACGGCTTTGACGATAACGGGACGTCTTTGCCATATTTCCACAGCGTTTCATCAGGCACCAGCGACGTTTCCCCGGGCGCGAAGCATCCACAAACATCAGCCCGCATTTCGGATTCGCACATTCACGAATGCGAGACCGCAATTCACCTGAAAACAGATCGATCGCGTCACGGGCGATTGTCGAAAGGGCGGCCGTCGCCGTGGCAGGGGAGTGCCAGGCCTGGTTGGAACCATCCCGCAGCAACTGTGGAGGCAGATCCGGCGCCGCAGCCACGCGGTTGATCGTGTCAATATCCCCCGCGCGCGGCCCTTCACCCTGCCTGATTGCCTGCGCCACCCGCCAGATCGCTTCCCGCAGGGAAAGCGCGGTCTTGAATTCTTCGGGGCTCACCTGAATCCCTTGCACGTGCAGGGGGGACTCAGAGAACCAATCCGCCAGATCCGAGGGTTGCTGAAACCGTTCCCAGTAGGCACGTTTTTCCGTTTCGCCGCCGGTCTGTGTGAAGTCGATGCATAACCTTCCAGCAATGAAAATAAAACGCGCCCACTCCCCTCGCACGATCGATTCGGAATTCGGTCTGACAGATACGCTCATAACACCAGTATAAGAGGTGTCTAGAGATCTGTCAACACCTCTTTTGCCGGTGTTCACAAAACCCTCATTATCATTGACAACTTACTAACTAGTAAGTAAAATCCAACCTTGATGATCCGGAACACAAATACCAAGAGAGCGATTATGGACCTGGCTGAATCCTTTTTGCAGGATAAAGGCTTCAATGGCTTCAGCTATGCTCACATTGCGGCTGAACTGGGAGTCAGGAACGCAGCCATCCACTATCACTTCCCCTCCAAAGAGGAATTGGTATGTGCAGTGATCCAGCGCTACCGTGATCGTTTCCAGTTGTGGATCAATAATTCGCGCGTCAAGAACCTTTCGCCCCTCGAAAAGCTGGACTGGTTCTTTAGTATCTACACCGACGCCCGCGCGGATAATGGCAAGGTCTGCCTGGCGGGCTCGCTGGAGACCGAATTCAATTCCCTGCCCGGTTCCCTGCGTGAACAGACCGAAGCCCTGACGCATGAATTGCTTGCCTGGCTCCAGGCTACTTTGCAGGAGGGCAGGGAGGCCGGTGTCTTTCAGTTTAACGGCGACCCGGCGGACAAGGCGGCTTTGATCCTTTCCAGCTTGCAGGGCGGCTTGCAAATGGCTCGCGCCCTGGGTACGGACAAATTCCATACGGTTGTCGAACAGCATAAACAGGACCTGCTCGCGTCCGCATAAATTTTTTTATCGACAAAACTTACTAGTTAGTAAGTATTTTAAGGAGAGAACCATGTCAGCTTTAACTTCGACCAGTGAGTCACAGGCACTCGTAAAAAGGGCCTATCGTACGTTCTTCAGCCCGGGCAAGTACGAGGTGAAACCGACAGAGCAGGAAGTCCTCGAGTGGGGGAACAATTACCGCATCCCATTTGACGGCGGTGAATTGGCTGTGACGACCTGGGGCTGCAATGATAACCCGGCTGTGCTGCTGATGCACGGTTGGGGTGGGGCGCGTGCACAGATGACAGGCTTTGTGGATCCTTTATTGTTTGCTGGCTATCGTGTGGTTGCATACGATCAACCGGCGCATGGCGAGTCGGACGGAAAGATGACCAGCCTCCTTGAGATCGCTCCCACCATGGAGTTAATTGCAGGCCGGGAAGGACCTTTTCATGCAATCATTGCGCATTCCTTCGGGACGTTGATCACCTCGTACGCGCTGGTCCGGCTGGGTTTCCCGCCTCCCGCGCGGCTTGTGTACCTGGGCGCGTTTAATCGGCTTTTGGACTCACTGCCGCGTTTCCAGGTCCTTGCCGGACTGCCTGATGAAACAATCGCTGGTTTACGTACAATGGTTGATGAGAAATTTGGGCGCGGCGTAGCGGAATCCATTACCAATGAGTCTTTAACACCCCGGATCAAGATTCCCGCGTTGATGTTCCATTCTGTGACGGATAACGTTACGCCTATCGAAGACAGCCGGGCGATCGCGCGAGCCTGGCAGCATGCTCACTTATTCGAAATCGAAGGACTGGGGCACCGGGGTCCCTTACAGTCAAAGTCAATCCATGAGCAGGTGGCGAAATTCTTCAAACATGAGATGTAACTAATAAACTTTATCGGGAATAAGCACATTGATGTCTCTCTTGCCGCGAATTACGCGAATCGCTGCGCGCGAAAACCCCAAGAGAATTCGCGCTAATTCGCGAAATTCGTGGCTAAAAAATTATTTCCGAAGAAGTCTAATAAATTCGTCTCCTGCCTATTTGCTGCGGAGTTCCATGGGCGGTTTCCACTGTTCAGCGGTGACTTCGGGAGCCGGGCGTCCCCACGTGTTCCCATTGTGATCCGGACTCCCCGTGAAGTGGCGGACGATCATTCGGTGCAGCATATCCATATTGCACAGGATGGCATGGAACCCAGCTACGCTTGCGGTAACTTTGTCTTGTATTTCCCAATATCCATAATCGTCAGGTGTCACGCAGACGATATTCTCGAGCCCGAGGAAATTGGGCAGGGCGGCTTCGAAAGGCACAGTCCCATCCCCGGTCAAGCGCCATTCGGCTTGATTCTCCGGGCTCTTTCGCCACAAATTCAGACGATATTTGGAGCCCAGATCGAACAAGGGTCCACGCTCTGTTTTTGTGATTCGCATCCGCACGCGCGTCTCGGCATCTACGCCCACCACACAGAGCCAGTCTTCCGGCTGGAGCCCGGTTTGACTTAATTGGAAGTTGTCGATGCGGGTACGATAAGCCTGGGCAGCCTCCAGAAATTTAACGAACAGGGCTTGCGCCTTCTCTTCCTTTTCTGTCACGAATGCCATTTGTTTTCGCACATAGCTCAGAACAGAAGCAATGATGCTAAGCTGCCACAGAGCCGGGTCGAACAAGCTTTCAGGAAGGCTCGGATCATCAACTTCCAGTCCATGCCTGATCGCCGGTAACAGATGATACAGCGAAGATGTCAGGCGGGCGGCCTCACGCTCGCTGGAACGAGGCGTATCGGAACCCAGGTTCGCCGTCCCGGTGGCAATCTTGATCACGGCTTCGAATGAACCATGATACGGCGTCCCCACCGTCACAACTTTCGAAACCGGAGCCGACTTCCCTTTCCGCTCCAGGTAACCGGTGATGATCAAACCGCCCATCGAATGACCGATCAGGTTCACTCTGGGATTGTCCGCGTAGCCTGTTTCCACGTAGTGGGGAAGTAGTTTGGTACGATCGATGACTTCCTCTATGAAATCGGCGAAGCGCGCTTCGATGATATCCAGCGGCAGACGCCAGTCGTAGCCGAACGGAAACACAGGGACCGGCTGGTCCTCGCTCGGGCACAGGTTGTAGCGTAGCTCCTGGATCATCTCCCTGTATGGAAGTTCGAAAATGCTGTCTGCCCGGATGCGCGCCGGTTCCACCGCTTCGAAGCGAGGATCATCCGGGTGAAGTGCGACGCGCGTGTAGTCATGCTGAGTCAGACCCCAGACGCGGTCGGGGGGCAGCTGGTACTCATCGCGCAAATAGGTGCCTGTGATGCCCGGCACAAAGATAACGGGGGGAATGTATTCCATGGCGACTCCTATATGACCCTAATCGGTTTACTATTCAGCTTAACATAGATTGACTTACAATTGACGGCATGACATGGAAACCTAAAAACTTAAGCCGCGAACAAATGGAAGAAAGACGCTTAGAAGGTGGTCGTCTATTGAAAGAAGGCAAGATGTTCCAGGCGGAGATCGCCCGACACCTGGGTGTCAGCCGAGCAACGGTTAGTGATTGGGCTAAGATCGTGAAAGCGACAGGCATAAGAGGTCTCCGAAAGAAGAAAGCACCAGGTAGTGAAGCGAAGTTGAGTAATGTGCAAAAAGAAAAGCTGAAACGGAAGCTGGATCGTGGCGCTCTGGCGTGTGGATTTCCAACCGATCGCTGGACACTGGAGCGCGTACGCCAGTTGATCGAAAAAGAATTCAAAGTGAGCTACCATCCGAACTACCTCAATCGCTTGCTCCATTCATTAGGGTTCAGCCGACAGCAACCCTTGCCGCAAGCCATTGAACAGGAAAGAGAACTGGTGGAAGCGTGGCTCGAGCAAGATTGGTCCAGGATAAAAAAAGTCGCGGCGGATCGGCGCAGAAATCGTGTTTTGGGATGAATTTGGCTTCTCCTTTCAAGAATCGTTGGCACCGACCTGGGCTCGCCGAGGCAAACGACCGATCTTCCGCCGAGTGACCAAAGAACGGCGCGCCCTCTCCACCGCAGTGGCTCTGACGTTATCTGGCAAGATCTACAAACGGCATTTTGAAGGTTCCGTCAATAGTCAGAAACTCATCCAAGCGCTCGACCATCTTTGTAGATACGTACCCGGCAAAATCATCTTGATTTGGGATCGAGCTCGGATCCATCGCAGTAAGATCACCAAAGCTTATTTGCAGAACCATCCTGGAATCCTGGTCGAAGAGCTACCTGCTTATGCTCCTGAACTAAACCCGGAAGAGTACTGTCATGGCAATGTCAAGCAAGGTCTCAAAAACGCTCGTCCGACCGATAAACAAGAAATATGTTCCATGCTGGATCGTGGCTTTGCTCGCTTGCGGCAACGACCCGATTTGTTACTCAGCTTCTTTCACGCTGCAGGCCTTTCTGTTAGGCAATTGAGGTTAACCTGAATAATCCAACAAAATCAGTATAGCACCAGAGATAAAGCAATACAATCAGGAACGAGAATGATCCTATGGGCTTCTCAAAGTCGAAGGGGAAGCCGCGAATTACCACGAATGATCGCGAATCATTTGCAAATTAGCGCCAATTCGCGTAAATTCGTGGCTGGAATGGAGGCTTGCCCGGATTTTGAGAAAGCCATGAGAATGATCCCTTGTATGGAGAATCTATTCCTGCCCGGCATCTTCCCGTGAGCCGAGAATCTCCCAGCCGCGGGCGAGGGCCGTGGCTCGCAGCTTTTCATCCGGATAGACTGCAACAGGGTGATCGGCATGTTCGAGCAATGGGATATCCTGCTCGGTGTCCCCGTACGCAAAATCGAGGCGGTCAACGCTCAAGCGGCTGAGGACCTGTTCGATCTTGCGCTCCTGGGCAACCAGGCTGCCAGCCACGCGCACCTGCCCGTTGGTATATTCGACGGGCGTGCCGATGGTCTGCGCACCGATGCGATTTGCAAACGGCTCGATGAGCGGTTCGATCACGCTGCTGGCGATGTACACCTGCGCGCCCTTCGATCTGTGATCCGTCAGGCGCGCGATCACGTCCGCGCGGCGCTTCTGCCAGAGATCGTGTTCCACCGCCCACTCGCCGACGGCTTTCATTTTTTCGGGCGTCGCCTCCTTGACGATTTTCAGGCTGTCCACCATTAATCCCTGTCCCCATTTTTGCCAGTCGATCCAGCCGCACTTCGCCATAAAGTAGGACGGCATAATGGAGGCTGTATAAAGCTGCGCCTGCATCCTGCTCTGGTTGTGGCGCACCCAATCCACCAGACCCAGGACAGGCGAGCCGGTCGTGAGCGTGCCCATCATGTCTGAGATCACAATCATGGCTCCTCCAGTAGAGTTCGAAAAATTATACCGCTGTCACCGGTGATAAAATCATCCCATGGGCACACTTTATCTTGTCGCAACCCCCATTGGCAATCTCGAGGACATGTCCCCGCGGGCGATCCGCGTTTTGCGGGAAGCGAGTCTGATCGCGGCGGAGGATACACGTCACACCGGAATACTGCTCAAACATTTTCAGATCGAAACGCCGCTGACCAGCTACTTCGAACACAATAAACTTAACAAACTGGATTTGATCCTGGAGAAACTCTCCACGGGGGATGTCGCCCTGGTCTCGGATGCCGGCACGCCCGCGGTCAACGACCCCGGCTACGAATTGGTGCAGGCCGCCCTCGCTTCCGCCTACGACGTGAGGCCCGTTCCCGGACCCTCGGCTCCCATCGCCGCCCTGACCGTTTCCGGCCTGCCGACCGATTCGTTCCTCTATCTGGGCTATCTTCCTCACAAGACGAGCGAACGCCACAAACGCCTGGTGGAGGTGGAGAGCCAGCCGTATACGCTGGTCTTCCTCGAATCCCCCTACCGGATCGTCGAAGCCCTGGAAGACATTGCCACAATCCTGGGGGACCGCCGCATTTGCGTCGCGCGTGAAATGACCAAGATGTTCGAGGAATACTGGCGCGGAAATGTCAGCGGGGCAGCGAAATATTTCAAGTCCCAACCTCCGCGCGGGGAGTTTACGCTGGTCGTGGAAGGAAAAAAGGCAGAGGCGGGCGAACGCTGGACAGAGGAACAAATACAGCATGCCATCGCGGACGAATTGAAGGGTGAAAAGTCCGCGAAAGAGATTTCTGCCGAGCTTGCCAAACAAAGCGGCTGGAACAAAAAAGAAATATACGCACTGATCAACCAGAACAAACCATGAAGGCTGCACGCAAACGTATTCGGGAGCTGGGGATCACGCCGGGTGTTTTACCCGTTGGAAAATGGAACGCGCTCACCGATGTTCCAGGCTGCCAGCGAAGCGACGGAGGAAGCGATTTATAATTCCCTGTGCATGGCAGAGACGATGACAGGGCATCGCGGAGCAAAAGTGGCTGTACTGCCGCTTTCTTTTTCTGAAAGTAAATGATTCGTTTCCGATAAATCCAAATCCACCAAGGAGAACAATGAACACGAACAGAGACAACTCATTCTTATTTGCCAGTGAAACGACGATTTTCCGGATCGTTTCCATTTCCAAGATCGTATCGTGGATCATGCTGGTTTTCTTTCTGATCATTTTTGTCGTAAACAGTTTGCTTCCCATTATGAATGGGCAAGCGAATTGGCCCAGAGAATTGCCACAATTGATGCTTAGCGTCGTCGACTTGTTTTATGCGCCTATGCTCGGGCTGTTTTACTTCCTGGTGCTTCAGGGCGTGGCACATGGATTGAATCTGGGTCTGGACATCTATTACGATTTCCAGCCCGAAGAGGATGAGGAAGAAGTGGACGAAGAAATATAGGAGGTCCTTTTTATGGCAGACCAAGCTGAGAAGAAGCCTGAAGAGAAACCTGCCCTGAGCAAAGTCGAAGGGAAGGAAGAGAAGTCAACTCCAAAAGATAACCTGGTCGTAACAAAGCACACGCTCAGGATCGGCGGCAGGGAGATCAAGTACACGGTCACAGCGGGGACCATGATCCTGAAGGAGGAAACCGCCGATCGGGAGAAGGAAGCGGAGGGCGAGAAGCCGCGCGCGCAGGTTTTCTTTGTCGCCTACACCCGGGATGGGGCTGGCTCCAAAGCGAAGCGTCCGTTGACGTTTTCGTTCAACGGCGGACCCGGGTCGTCCTCCGTCTGGCTGCATCTGGGAGTCCTGGGTCCGCGCCGCGTCGTTTTGCAGGAGGATGGGGACCTGCCGAAGCCTCCCTATCATCTGACCGATAATCAATATTCGCTGCTCGATGAAACCGACCTGGTGTTCATCGATCCGATGAACACCGGCTACAGCCGGCCCGTGGAGGGAGTCAAACCGAAGGAATGGCACGGCTTCAAAAAGGATATTCAGTCGGTCGGCGATTTTATCCGCCTGTATACCACGCGCAACAAGCGCTGGCTCTCACCCAAGTTTTTGATCGGCGAGAGTTACGGCACAACGCGCGCCGCGGGTCTCTCGGGCTACCTGCAGGAACGGCACGGCATGTACCTGAACGGGATCATGCTCATCTCCGCGGTGCTGGATTTCACCACGCTCGATTTCAACCTGAACAATGACCTGCCGTATATTCTGTTCCTGCCGGGCTATACCGCCACCGCCTGGTATCACGATGTGCTGAAGCCGCACAAGCCCCTGCAGACCTGGCTCAGGGAAGCGGAGGAATTTGCGCGCGGCGAGTATGCAAGTGCCCTGCTCAAAGGCCAGTCCCTGAGCAGGGAGGAACGCGGGCAGATCATCGAAAAGCTTGCGATGTACACGGGGATTTCAAAGCAGTTCGTGGAACGGTCGAACCTGCGCATCCACGCCTTCCATTATTTCAAGGAACTCCTGCGCGAGCGCGGACTAACCGTCGGCCGCCTCGACAGCCGCTTCACCGGCAAGGATCGCCTGGGCGTGAATGAATACGCCGAATATGATCCGCTGCTCACGAACGTCATGGGTCCGTACACGGCCGGCTTCTATGACTACATCCGCAGCGAGCTGAGGTTCGAATCGGACCTGCCGTATGAGATCCTGAGTGAGTTCGTTCATCCCTGGTCGTATGCCGAGTTCGAGAATCAATATGTCAACGTAGGCGAGACGCTGCGCAAGGCAATGACCTTCAACCCATATCTCAAGGTCTTCGTCGCGAACGGATATTACGATCTGGGCACGCCGTATTTTGCGACCGAATACACGTTCGATCATCTCGGCCTGGACGAGAATCTGCGCAACAATATCTCGATGGAATATTACGAAGCCGGTCACATGATGTACATCCACATCCCCTCGCTCAGACAGATGAAAAAGGACCTGGCAAACTTTATCAGGAGCGCGATGTAGGGGTTTGTGGAATAAATATGACTCACCCTGAAATTAATTTCGAGGGTGAGTTTCTTTTTACGAACCAAGCATGCGTTGATGATGCTATGCGTTCTCAGACGCAAATTTCGCGAATTAACGCAAATGGTTTAAAAATTCGTGCAGATTCGCGTAATTCGCGGCTGGGGTTTTGGACTTCTGTTACGGCTCCCAGACGATCGTGACCATGCCATACAGATAAGGCTGACCATTGATGTACTCGAACCCGATCAGCCAGGTGCGGAAGTCGAAGGTCTCTCCCGAAGCGGGCTTGTAAAGATTGTAGAAGCGGATGTTGGCGGAGAAGGGCCAGGGACGCGCCAGCGGGTAGACTTTCGTCAGATTGTTGCAATAGGTTTCCATGTTCGAGGCGTTCAGGGTGTCCAGCAGGCGCGGCTGGATGATCTGCGCGAACGTTCCAATATCCGGTTCGCCGCGTGGTCCCGAACCCCAATTGTATGCTGCGGTGCTCGTGAAAACAGTCCTGGCTGTGGCAGGGCTGAAATTCACCGGCGGTTGATACGCCCACAGGTGCACATCCACTCCATGGATCGGGTCTACCAGCGAGGAGAACATATCGCCGTTCGACTGATTCATGCTGCCCTTCAACTGCTCGATCAGGATCGGAATGCGCGTATCGGCGCAGAAGGCATCGTGGGAGACGTATTCAGTCAGGTAGCTGGAATTGACCCAGCCCGTGCCGCCGGTTGGATTCTGGACTTCCCACCAGGTCGCGTTGTCCGCGCTGGCGGTGGGTCCCGTTCTCATCACATCGACCGCGTCCGCGGGGAACGATCCGACGATGGGCTGGTTGACCCCCGCGGCGGAGTGGATGTTCAATATATACCCGGCCGGCACACCCACGACCGCGTAGGGTCCCGTCAAAGCAGCCGGGGTCGGTGTGAATGTGGGAGTCACACACGGCAGGGGAGGAGTCGGCAGCGGCAGCATTTCCGAACGCGAGTTGTTGTTCTCATCGCTCTCTGCGATGGTGTTGGTCGCATCCACGACTGCTGTAACGGGGTTGCTGTCGCCGGGGAAGAAAACAACAGTCGTTTCGCCGATCCCCAACCCACTGACTGTCTGATCCACACCGTTTACCCTGACCACAAAACTGCCGGCGGCAGCCTGGCCATTATTCCCGATCCATACTCGTACGCCCAGCGGATCGCCCGGAGTGAAGCAGCCTGGATTCTGCAATTCAATGCGCATGCCGCTGATCGTCAGGTCAGGCAGGACTTGTGGCGTGACGGTTGGAATGTTGCCATAAAGCTTCGTCCAGGTGCGGCCGCCATCGCTGGTGCGGTAGAGCCCGGCATTCCCGTTCGAGTCATTGTCGTATGCCCAGCCGGTGGTCGGGGAGACGAAATCCAGCGCGTTGATGACCTCGCCGAAGTTTACATTCGACGGCACCTGACTCCAGCTGGCTCCCGAATTGTGGGTAACGTAGAACGCGCCGGCTCCATCCCAGACGAAGCCATCATTAATGGAAACGAAATCGAAGGTATGACTGTAGGCAGGTGCAAAGGCTGGGGCGAGACTCCAGGTCGCGCCGCCATTGTGGGTGACATAAATGAACAACCCTCTGCCTGCGTTTCCGTCCATCCGCACCGGCAGGATGGCATCGTTCGCGCCGAAGAAAACCGGCGCGGTTGTGCTTGTAATTGCAGATTCATATCCCGCGGGAAGGGTCAGCGGCTGCGGTGACCAGGTCACGCCGCTATTGGTCGTTTTGTAGAGATAAATACCCTCCGCGGGGTAATCACCACCGACCCAGCCAGTCGCTGTATCGCGGAATTGCATTCCATTCTTGTGACCGCCGAACGGCAGGGTGTTGTCCGGCTGCGATGGATCGTTGGCATATTTGAGCGTCCAGGTCGCGCCGCCATTCAAGGTTTGGTAGAGGTACACAGCCTGCTTTTGCATACCCGATGCCTCGCCAGAGAGTACAAAGCCGTTTGAGTCATCGAGGAATTGGATATAGCCGCCGCTGAAGGGAACATTGTAAGATGTCCAGGTGCTGCCGCCGTTTGTGGTGTGATAGATCGCATCGTTCGTCAACACCCAGCCTATATTGGAGTTCCGGAAGTAGGCATTTCGAATGGAGGGGAGGCCCGGCATGATCATGTTGTACCAGGTGGCGCCGCCATCCGTCGTCCGCAGGACATAGCTGCCGCCGAGCGCCCAGCCGTTGGCCTCATCGATCATGAACAGCTTGTTGATATTGGGAGAAGGGATCACTTCCGGCGGGATTGTGGTCGGAGGAGGTGTGGGAGCCAGCCAGGCAAAGGTCGACATGACCTGCGTAAACACAGCTGACTCAGCCGCTTTATCGAAGACAGGCGGCGGAGTTTCAAAATTGCCGGGGTTGAGAGAATGCAGGACAAAATCCATGCTGATGCAGGCGTTGTTTTTGAGGGTTGAGTAGCCAACCCATTCATGAAGATGACCTACTCCAGCATCTCCTCCTATCTGTTTGAAGAATGAAATCCCATTAATCACAACAGTTTCGGTGGGGGACCCGGGTGGTGAAGTAGAGGATAAAGGACTCTGACAGGGATTGACATTTTCATTGACGGACACTTGCAGATACTTCTCACGCAGGTTTGTGCCGGGCGCGATGGGCATTTTGATCAACACGCTGTTGGCTGATTCAAAGAAGCGCTCAGACTGCGGAGGATACTGGAACTTGAATCCATGTGCAGGATTTTCGTATGTCAACCAGTCACCCGGAACAGATGGTTGCGTGGCAGTCGGTGAAACCGGGGTCTGTGTAATGACTGGAGGTGTGATTCCTCCGCGAACGATATATGGCGCTCCCCATCTCACCCGGTCTCCCGCGGAACTGCCGGTCGCGAGGATCGTGAGGATGAAACGCACGCTTCTGCCCGCCAGCGGGCTGAGGTCAATATTGGTCATGTAGTTCTTGCCATCATTCTTTTCGCGCCATGACCAGAAATTGAAGATGCCGCCATTGGCGGTCATATAGTCCAGACGGAAGGTCACGTAGCAGCTGTGACCATATTCACAGCCAACCACGGAAACGAAGTGGTCGCCGGGCTGGACGGTAAAGGTGGGGAAGATTCCCTGGATGTAGCCGTTGTATTTGTTCTCAGGGGAGATCAGTAACGAAGGGGCAGGACCCCTCGTTCCATCTTCCAGGTGTGAATTGTTCACCGGGATGACAAAGCCCTGCGAGTCGCCCTCCGTTCCCGGGCAGGGCAGCACTCCGGCTCCGCTTTTCCATTGAGCCGAACATGCATTCTGCCAGAAATTGTAACCCCCTTCGTGGGGCGATTCCCCTGCGACGTTGATCTCCACCCAGATCGGGTCGGTGGCAGCCGCGCCGATGCCGAAGTATTGTCCGCTGGCATTGGCAAGGATCCAGTAGCCGCGATATTTCCCGACTGCGTTTGGAGCAACCATGTTGACGCTGATGTCGACCGTCTGCCCCCAGCTGGCACTCCACGGGAGATTCACGGCCGTCGGCGCGCTCAGTGAGTCGCCGCTGTAATAGACCAGCTTATAAGCAGTGGTCCATGTGCAGGTGCCGGCATTTCTCAGCCGCCAGGTCTTGGTAAATGCGGCGCTGGGAGAAAAGGTGGTTCCATCCGGCACGGTTGCATCGGCGACGAACGCGGCTTTATCGCAGCCCGAGGGCACGATGGTAGGCGGTGGTTGACCGATCGGCGTGGCGGTCGGCGGCGGTTGCGGGAGCGGGGTCAGGGTGGCGGGAGGCGCAGGCGGTTCTGTCGTGCCCGCGCGCACGATGCGCGGCGCTCCCCAGATGGCGCGGTCGCTGCCGGCAGATCCGGTGGCAAGCAGCATGAACACAAAGCGGACCTTCTGTCCCGCCAGCGAACTCAGGTCGATGTCGGTGCGATAGAAACGTCTGTCGTACGCCTCCTTCCACGACCACAGGGTTCGTTGGACTCCGTTGGGCAGGATGTAATCGATGCGGAAGGTGACGTAGCAGCGCGTCGCGCCGAACTCGCAGTTGACCAGCGTTTGCAGGCGGTCGCCCCGCTGGACTTCGAATTCCGGATAGGCAGCCTGGATGTAGCCATTGAACTTGTTTTGCGGCACAACCAGCAAGCCCGGCGCGGAATCGAGCGAATCATCTTCGAGATGCGGATGATCGACCTGATAAGCAAAGCCGCGGCTGTCTCCGCTCGTGCCCGGGAAGGGCAGCAGCCCGGCGCCGCTTCTCCACTGGGCATGGGAAGCATTCGCAACGAAATCGTAGATCACCGCGTTCACGGCAACCACGTTGATGTCTACCCAGAACGGATCGCTGGCTGAATCGCCAATGCCGAACTGGGTGCCGGAGGCATTGCTGATCTTGAATAAGGCTTTGTAGTGACCGCTGGTGGTGGGAGCCGTCAGGTTCACGGAGATATCCAGCATTTGGCCCGGCGGCACATCGACGGGCAGCTTGACGGAGGCTGGCGCGCCGATGGCATCACCGCCGGCCCACACGAGGTTGTACGCTGTGGTCCATGTGCAGGAGCCAATGTTCATCAGCCGCCAGGTTTTGGTAAATGCCGCGCCTGAAGCAAAAGAGGAACCATCCGGTGCAGTCAAATCAGCCACGAATTGTGCATGATCGCAGGTCGTTTGAGCAAGCGCGCGCGGCACGGATTGCGAAATCAACAACCCCATCAGCAAAACCATGCTAAGGAATTTATTTCTAAACATGGAACCTCCTCCGGGTCCGCCTGTCGCATGCGCGTGGTGCTTGTCAGAGTCGGCGAATCGGGTCTGAAGCATGCTTATCATCGCGCAAAACGCCGCCTCTCACATTAAAACGCCGCCGGTCTTTCCTGTCAATTTCAATACAGAATCCGTCGAATTTGCTGTAGAATAGCCGGGTAGTTTATCTTTTTAATGGGAGTCAGAATATGAATCTGGACGATCTCGGTCATTTCAAACAACTCGATACACTCAATATGCTGGGCGAAATCGACAACCTTCCCGACCAGCTTGGTTTTGCCTATCAGCTTGGTATGCAGCACGCTCTGCCGGACTGGAAGGACTTTCGGCAGGTCGTCATCGCTGGCATGGGTGGCTCCGCCATCGGCGCGGATTTGCTCGCCTCGTATTGCGCTGCGCTCGCCCCGCTGCCTGTTTCCGTTCAACGCGACTATGGCCTGCCCCTCTTTGCGCGCGGGGCGGAGACGCTCGTCATTTGCTCGTCACATTCCGGCAACACCGAAGAGACCCTGGATGCCTTCGAAGCCGCGCGCAAAGCCGGCTGCCGGGTCATCGTCGTGAGTACGGGCGGCGAGCTTGCCAAACGCGCCAGGGAAAATAAGATGCCGGTCTGGACGTTCGAGCACAAAGGCCAGCCGCGCGCCGCGGTGGGATTCTCGTTCGGCCTGCTGCTGGCGATGTTCCAGCGCCTGGGATTCATCCCCGATCAAAAAGAGGCGCTGGAGGATGCCATCGCTGCCATGAAGCGTTCCCAGGAACATCTCAGGGCAGACGTTCCAACCGTGAATAACCCTGCCAAGCGCTACGCCGGTCAATTGATGGGCCGCTGGGTCACGGTCATGGGAGCGGGCTTGCTCTCTGTCGTTGCGCGGCGCTGGAAGGGCCAGATCAATGAACTGGCGAAGGCCGGCGCGAATTTCGAATTTATCCCGGAAGCCGATCACAACACCCTGGCCGGGACGATGCATCCCGAAGAGGTGCTCAACCCTCACACAATGACCCTCTTCCTGCGTGCCCCGTCGGATCACCCGCGCAACCGCCTGCGCCTGGAACTGACGAAGAACGCCTTCATGCTCGAAGGCATGAACACGGACGTTGCCGAGGCGCGCGGCGACACGCCTCTTGCGCACATGTGGACCCTGATCCTCTTCGGCGATTACATGGCCTACTATCTTGCCATGTGTTATGACGTGGATCCCACGCCGATCCAGGCGCTGGTGGATTTCAAGCAGGCGATGGCAGAAGCTAAAAACGGACTTTGAAACGGACTCTATCGCGGACTCACGGACTAAAATGGACATAGTCTGTTTTTGTCCGTGAATCCCTGACAGAGTCCGTTCAAGAAACTTTCAACAAGATCGTCTCATGCGGCTGGACGCGCAGACTCAACTCGACTTTGAAGTCGGTGATGTCCTCTTGCGTCCACAAGTTATGGGCAAGCCTGGGGGTATCGAACAGGCCGAGGTCGCGGGCTTTGACGGAGTTGTTATGAGGTTCCTCGAAGGGTGTGGTTTTGGATCTATGCCGTATAATTGCACAGGCTCGCATGGAGTATAAACGAATCCGCTCCCAAATCAATCCACTGAATAAAAATTCTTAGCCGCGGATTTCACGAATCGGCACGGAAAAATAAATCAGTGCAAATCTGTGTAATTCGTGGCAAAAAAGCACTCATGCCATTGAAATCATCCCTGCGTTCTCTGGTCTATCAATCTGAAAAAACGTATCAACGTTTGCGTTTTTCATCTTTGTCCGCGCCTCGGGAGGGTTGGCAGAGCCTGCTGGGCATTTCCTTTCCCAAAAGCGGCACGCACCTGCTCGATCAGATTCTGCTCGGTTTCTCGAAGGTGGCGCCGTTCTCCCGCCGACTGCATTCGTTCTACGCCGAATACGAGGGCGAAAGCGGACGCAAACGTTCTCCCGCGCAAGCCCTGGCCTGGTTGGATTCGCTGCGGCCCGGCGATATCGCTTCGGCGCATCTTTTTGCACGCGAGGAAGTGACGAAGCGCGTTTGCAGCTCCGCATTCATTCCCTACTTCATCTTTCGCGATCCGCGCGATGTGGCTGTCTCGCACGTCTTTTACGTGACCGACATGGAGAGGCGGCATGTCCACCACGATTATTATCAATCCTTGCCTGATTTCGATGCGCGCCTGCGTGTCAGCATCTTAGGAAGGCCCGAGGCGGACATCGAATTTCCGAACATCGCCGACCGTTTCGCTCCCTACCTCGGATGGCTCGACCAGCCCTGCGTGCTGAAGGTCCACTTCGAGGATTTGATCCACGACCGGGCCGGGACGCTGGACCGCATCATCGATCATCTCCTGGACCGTGCCCCGATTCCCGCGCCCCGGCAGCTGATCCTGGAAGCCCTCGAGTCGTCCATCAACCCGAAGCGTTCTCCCACCTTCCGGTCCGGCAAGACCGGCGAATGGAAGAAGTATTTCACAGAGGAGCACAAAAAAATCTTCAAGGATGCCGCGGGAGATCTATTGATCCGCCTGGGATATGAGAAGGACAATAATTGGTGATGCCAATGAATAAGATGGATTCCACAAATTCAAGCAAGCGAAGCAGTCCTGTGGACAGATCAACGTTGTATCTTTTTGCAATCCTTGCCCTTGTGGGCGCGCTTGTTTATTTGCCGCTGGCAGGCAGGATGGGGTATTACAAGGATGATTGGTTCCTTGTTTTCGACGCTCATACGCAGGGCGCTCAATTCTTTCACGAAATCTACAGGATCGATCGTCCGGCGCGTGCGTACGTGATGCAGGTTGTGTACAGCCTGTTCGGAGATCGAGTCATTTATTATCACTTCAGCGCGTACCTGTTCCGGGTGCTGGCTTCCTGGGCTTTGTTCTGGGCACTGGAGATGATCTCGCCCAAACATCGCAAATCCAACTTTTTGATCGCGCTGCTGTTGTTGATTTACCCGGGCTTTCTCTCACAGTTCAATCCAATCGACTATCAGGCACAGATCCTGAGCCTCTGCCTGGCTTTTGCTTCGATCGCGTTTACGGTCAGGGCATTAAAGACGCAAAACCCGGGTCCCCGCCTGGTTTGGACTGGATTAGCGGTCCTGACCGGGATCATCTATCCCGCCCTGGTCGAATACATGCTGGGATTGGAAGTCCTGCGTTTGAGCCTCATCCTGCAGATCGTCGCCCGGGAGGATGCTTCTGCGCCAAAGGAAATGCTCAAAAAGGTTTTCAGATGCTGGCTGCCGTTCTTAAGTGCGCCGGCAATTTTCCTCCTCTGGCGGTTCTTCTTTTTCGAAACGGAGCGGCGCGCCACCGATCTGGGAGCACAGTTTGGTCAGTTGTTTGCCTCTCCGCTCATCGGGTTGTGGTGGCTGGTGAATTGGATCCAGGATGCGTTCCGGGTCGCGTTCCTGGCGTGGGCGGTTCCATTTTACAATCTGGCTTTCGACCTGCGCTTGAAGGACTTCCTGACAGGGATGGGGCTGGCAGTCGTTGTCGTTCTGCTTGTTCTGATCGGCTGGCTGGACCTGGGCAAGCTCGATCGAAAGGACTTTGCCGAGGAAGTCGATTCCAACTGGAGGAAGCAGACCCTGCTGACAGGCATCCTTACGGCTTTCCTGGCTTTGCTGCCGGTGATCGTTGTCAACCGCCACGCGGACTTTGGTGATTACTCGCGCTATTCGCTTGCCAGCGCGGCAGGCGTCGCGATGATCGTGACCGTTTTTGCGCTGTCCATCGCTTCTGCGCGTGTACGGACAGTATTCATCGCTGCCCTGGTTTTTATTGCGAGTTTTACACATTATGCCAATGCTGTTCACGCAGTCGAAGTAACAGCAAACACGCGTGACTTCTGGTGGCAGGTCGCTTGGCGCGCGCCGAATATCGAACCGGGCACGACCCTGGTCGCCAGTTATCCGATCGGCGCCATTCAGGAGGATTATTTTATCTGGGGTCCCGCAAACTTCATTTACTATCCTGAAAAGCAGGCTCAGATTCCCATCAAGCTGAAACTGCCGGCAGCCGTACTCACGGATGACGTTGTTCGTCAAATCCTGGTTGGCAAAGGCGAGGAGACGCCGCTGCGGCGCGGGAATGAACTGACTCGTAATTTCGGAAACATACTGGTCATGACCCAGGCAAGCGAGAATGCCTGTGTCCGCCTGATCGACGGACGCAGCCCGGACCTTTCGGTTGGCGATCCGCAAAGGATTTTGCTGATCGCCTCCCATTCGAAACTGGACAATGTGCTCACCAGTGACGATAAACCTGTCCCGCCAGCCTCCATTTTCGGGAACGAACCTGAACACGCGCAAGCGTGGTGTTTCTACTATCAAAAAGCTGACCTGGCGCGCCAGCGCGGCGACTGGGAGGAAGTGGTCCGGCTTGGCGCAGAGGCGGAGAAACTTGATCTGCATCCCAACGATCAGATCGAGCTGATGCCGTTCCTGCAGGCGCATGCGTTTCTCGACAACCAGAAGCAGGTCAAGGGGTTATCGACCCGTATCAACACGCAGTTGTTTTACAAAGCACAGGCTTGCGATCACTTGAATTCGATGCCCGACCGTGGATATCCGCTCTCCCCTGAAATGCAAAGTTATGTGGATGAGCTGTTCTGCAAATGAATTGTTCGATCGTCATCCGCGCCTACAACGAAGAAAAACATATCGGACGTTTGCTCGAAGGGATTCGCCGCCAAACGCTCCGGGATGTGGAGGTGATCCTCGTCGATTCGGGCTCGACCGATGGGACGGTTTCCGTTGCCGAATCATTCGCGGCGCGGATCGTGCGGATTCCGCCAGCGGAGTTCACGTTCGGGCGCTCGCTCAACCTCGGGGTCCGCCTCGCCACGCGCGAGTTGGTTGTGATCGCCAGCGCGCATGTCTACCCCGTCTATCCCGACTGGCTGGAATCGCTCCTGCGGCCCTTCGAAGAGGACCGCGTCGCGTTGACCTATGGCAAACAGCGCGGACCCGAAACTGCCCGGTTCTCGGAGCAGCAGATCTATCATCAGTGGTATCCGGACGTGAGCCAGCCTCGACAGGTGACTGCCTTCTGTAACAATGCCAATGCTGCGATCCGGAAAAGCCTGTGGGAGAAGAACCCCTATGACGAGACCTTGACCGGTCTCGAAGACCTGGCCTGGGCGAAGTGGTCAAAGGAGCAGGGCTATGACATCGTTTACGTAGCCGAGGCAGAGATTGTCCACATCCACCATGAAACGCCGGACGGCGTCTTCAACCGTTACCGCCGCGAAGGCATGGCGTTCAAACAGATCTATCCGGAAGCACATTTCACTCTATATGATTTCGTGCGCCTGACGACCATGAACATTCTCAGCGACCTGTGGCATGCCGCGCGTGCAGGCCTGTCCTGGAGAAATGTTCCATCGATTTTTTGGTTCCGCTTTATGCAATTCCACGGGACGCGCATCGGGTACCGCGAGTCGGGTTTGCTCACGCCCCAGCTGCGCGAAACGTTCTACTACGCGCGCGCGAGGAAGTCGAAAGAGGCGGCGCAAAGAGATGTCGAGCCGATTCGATATAATAAGTGAATGATCCATTTCATACATTGCTATGATCGATCATTCTTGATTCATAATGGTTAAAACAATATGCCATTCCATTCTTTCCTGATCGCCCTTTACTCCATCCTGGCGTTGTATGCTGAAAACGTTTCCGAAGTCTCGGTCAGTGCGATCTGGCGTCTGCTGATCGTTTTGATTCTGAGCGTTGCAGTTTTATGGATGCTGCTTTACGGTTTAACCAGGAATTGGCAGCGAAGCGGATTGATCCTCAGCTTTCTGCTTTTATTGTTTTTGTCCTATGGACATTTTTATGATTTTCTGCACAGTCATTGGGATTTGAAGGATGTGGCGCTTGGCGAGGTGTATTTTTTTCGCCACCCATTTTTTAGCATCGCGTGGATCGTTCTGGGGCTGGCCGGGACGTCCCTGATCCTGCGTCTCAAAGATCTGCGCCAGTTCACCTTATTTGTTAATTCAATGTCAATCATTATGCTGCTTTTCCCGGTTTACAACATCGGCCGATACGTATATGGCGAGCAGGTCTATGGTTCCGGGATGAACGTTCAGACGACAGTGCTGCGCCTGCCCGAGGATGGACGCGCCCCCGATGTGTACTTCATTGTGCTGGATGCATATGGCCGGCAGGACGTATTGCAGGAAACATTCGGCCTGGATAACTCGGAATTCCTGGCTCAGCTGCGGGACCTGGGATTTTACGTGGTGGAATGCAGTCAAAGCAATTATGCGCGGACGAGGCTCTCGGTCACATCCACGCTGAATATGGATTATGTTCACAACCTTATTCCCGAAGAACAGCCCAGCGAACTGACTGCCCAACTCAAGCCATACCTGTCAGAAAACCGGGTGCGTTTATTGCTGGAGGAACTCGGATACAAGACCATTGAATTTGATAACGGGTATCCCTGGCTGAAATGGAAGAACGCGACCTATTATCTTCAAAAAGGCGGGAGGGCTTCCGTTCGGTTTCAACTGGCTACGGCCGTGACTCCATTCGAAGAGTTGTTTCTCAAGACCACACTTGCCCGTGCGGCGATCGATCTGCGACTCGCCGGTGCCTCGGTCTCCAGCGCCGCCTCGCAGCGCGAAACGGTGTTGTATACCCTGGAAACTCTGCCTGAGATATCCAGGATATCGGGACCAAAACTGGTTTACGCTCATTTGATATTGCCACATCCCCCTTTTGTTTTTGGACCCAACGGTGAGGATATCCTCCTGGGAGAGGGCGGCAACGAATCGAATGACTACTCGCTTTACACGGATGAAGCCATGCGGGTTGCATTCCGGGATCAGACGATTTACACGAATAAATTACTGATCCCGATCCTTCGTTCCATTATCGAGGAATCGCGCGTGCCGCCGATCATCGTCCTGGAAAGCGACCATGGTCCAACCAGTTATGGCGGCGTGAAGAACCGCATGGGAAACCTGATGGCATACTACTTTCCCGGGAAGGATGTCGCCAGTCTCGCCTATTCCAGCATTACACCCGTCAATTCCTTTCGTTTGGTTTTCAATGCCTACTTTGGGGGCTCCTATGCTCTCCTGGAAGATGTCAGTTATTTTTCGGAGCAAACGACCGATGTGATGTATGAAATCATCCCGAATACCTGTGCGGGCGAATGATGGTCCACCGGTCGGGGGAGGCAACGCTCAGGCACACGCCGAACAGCTATCGGCTGGGTAGGGCGCGCCTCTCCGAGATTTCCGCCTCTGGCAAACGGTTGGATTCGGTATAATCATCCACTATGAAACTTGTCGCTCTTGTTCCAATGCGCCACCACAGCCAGCGCGTGGTTGGCAAGAATTACCGTCTGCTTGCCGGAGAGCCGCTCTTCCATTACATTCTTGAAACATTACTGGCTGTCCCCGAGATCGGGGAGGTCGTTGTGGACACCGACTCGACGCCGGTGATGGATGGCGTGCACGAACATTTCCCGCAGGTAAGGATCATCGACCGCCCCGGACATTTACGGGCTGACGACGTACCGATGAACGACATCCTGCTCCATGATACCGGGCAGGTGCCGGCCGATTTCTATCTGCAGACCCACAGCACGAATCCGCTGCTCAAGCCGGAGACCGTTGCGCGTGCGATCGAGCGCTTCCTGGCGGATTACCCCGCTCACGACTCGCTCTTCTCGGTGACGCGTTTGCAGACCCGGCTCTATGACCAGCAGTGCCGCGCCATCAACCATGACCCGGCCGTGCTGATCCAGACGCAGGACCTGCCCCCTGTGTATGAGGAGAATTCGTGCCTGTACATATTCACGCGCCCAAACCTCCTCAGGCGCCATCACCGGATTGGTGACAAACCGCTGATGTTCGAAATCAATGCGGAGGAAGCATGGGATATCGATGAAGACCTGGATTTTAGAATTTGTGATTTTCTTTTGTCAGAATCAAAGAGGATCGAATCTTGAAAAAGATTTTTCAAGATTTTCCCTGGTACGCGATCCTTTCTGGCATGTATCCAACCCTGGCTTTGTTAGCCCATAATATGGGGGAGGTGGGATATCGTGTTGCGTACCGGGCCGTTCTTGTGAGTGTCTTCGTTGCGATTGTTTCTGCTTTTCTCTTGTATTTCGTGTTCCGCGATTGGAGCAGAGCCGGCATCCTGACCGTCCTGGGACTCTGCGCTTTTTTCTTCTATGGGCACATCTTTAAGTATGTCAGGGGATTGGAGATGGGTGGAATTGTAATTGGGCGGCATACGTACTTTATGGTCGTCTGGGCAGTGCTTTTTGGAGGGCTTGCCTGGGTGGCTGTAAGAGGTACACGGCAAAGCATCTGGACTGCCGTTTTGAGCATAATGAGCATTGTGCTGATCGTTTTTCCTTTATACCAACTGCTCTCCTACCAGTCCAACACGTGGAAAAGGAACCGGGTAATGCCTCCCGAGATTTCCCTCCCCAGTCAAGAGGCGAAAGCCTTGCCCGATATTTACTTTATTATTTTGGATATGTATGGACGGCATGACCTGCTGGGCAAGAAGTTTGCCTATGACGATGGACCTTTTCTTGGAAAGCTGGAAGACCTGGGCTTTTACGTGGCTTCCTGCAGCAAAAGTAACTACCCCAGCACCGTATCTTCGCTTTCTGCAACCCTGAATGTAAATTACCTGCCAGCCCTTAGTGATCAGTTTGCTCCCGGGCACACGGATATCAACTTAATGTGGCATCTGATCAAAAATAACGCGGTCAAAAACGCTCTCCGGCAGGCAGGTTACAAGATTGTTGCTTTCGAAACAGGCTATGAGTGGACGGAGTGGAACGACGCAGATTATTTTTTCGCCCTGCAATCGGACAAGATCAACAACTTTGAAGACTTACTGTTGCGGAATTCGTTCGCAGCCGTTTTTTCCGAAAAGGATTATTTCAATGACCTTCTTCTGACTTCCGACCAGCGCAAGCATGATCTATCCCTGTATGTCCTGGACACCCTGGAAGAGGTTCCACTTCTCCCGGGACCCAAATTCGTATTCGTTCATTTGACCATTCCCCACCCACCCTTTGTAGTGGGACCCCAGGGTGAATTGAATATCGTCCCGCCGCGTTATAAAGGCAATGAAAGTTACTATGAGGAAGAGGAATACAAAGTTGGTTATCGAAACCAGCTGGCTTTTCTCAATCTGCGACTGCCGCAGGTGCTCGAGGCGATTCTGGAAAAATCCGCGCAGCCTCCCATCATCCTGGTACAGGGCGACCACGGTCCGCGCTTCGTCGAATTAGGGGAGCACCTCGACATTCTGAATGCTTACTATTTCCCGGGACCACAACCGGAACTCCACTCGTCCATCACACCCGTGAATAACTTTCGCATGATCTTCAATATGTACTTTGGAATGTCGCTTCCTATGCTGCCTGATAAAAGTTATTTTCCGCGCCCGGATCGGCCGTATGAATTTATCGATATTCCAAATACTTGTGGTGAAAACAATTGAATCAAAAGCTTTATAAAGTGAAACGTTCGAATCTTATGATTAAAGCCCTGAAAAAATGGTTTTCCATTCCCTGGCATCCCATCGCGCTCAGTGCCTATCCTGTCCTGACTTTGCTGGCTGAAAATGTTGGGGAAGTAAAGCTCGAAGCAGGCTGGCGGACTCTTCTGGCCTGCATTGGTTTTGCGGGGGCTGTTTTCGTGCTATGGAGGCTGTTCCTTCGCGATTGGAATCGCGCTGCGTTTCTAACCACATTATGGCTGGTGCTTTTCTTTTCTTATGGGCACATCCATATTCTGCTGACCGAAAAATACGAGGATTTCGATTTTACAGCCTGGTTGTTGCTTGCATGGTTCTTACTGGCAGTGATTGCGGTCGTTTGGGCAAAATGGAAGTCCCCGGCCCCCGCGGCATTGAACGTGATTGCGCTTGGGCTGGTGGTCATGTCGTTGACTCAGATCCATCCCGGGAGCGGCTCAGGCGAGGCGCACGCCCCGGGTGTCGCCGCGCAGAACGCGCCGCTGCAAAATCTGACGCTTCCGCAAAATCCCCCGGATATTTATTACTTCGTCCTGGATATGTATACACGGCAGGATTTATTGAAGAGCGCCTTTGACTTCGATAACAGTGACTTCCTGAATGCTTTGGAAGAACGCGGCTTCTATGTGGCGCACTGCAGCCAGAGCAATTACTCACGGACGGAACTTTCGCTTGTCTCTTCTCTGAATCTTTCCTATTTGCAGGACCTCGATCCCGGGTTTACGGACCCGGAAAATACCGCGCGCTCCCATTTGTGGGATACCCTCAAGCATAATGCGGTGCGCTACCAGCTTGAAAGTATGGGATACAAAACGGTCTCGTATGCAAATGGCTTTCCGTGGAGTGAACTGGATGATGCGGATATGTTCCTTACGCCTCCGCCCTTTTCTTCAGGGATGACGGAGTTCGAAACGCTGTTCATGCAAACTACCCTGGCGCGCCTCCTGGAGGACTTCGGCTGGATCGATCTCGATCAGATCAGCGGCCAGAATTTTCGCGACCGCCACATGCTGGTCTTCAACAGTATGCGGAGTGTGGCGCGGATGCAGGGTCCCAAGTTTGTATACGCCCACTTAATTCTGCCGCACCCGCCTTTTGTGTTTGGACCAGACGGTAAGTACACCGATCCTTCACAGTTCTGGAATGAGAAGAAGCTTTATCCTCGCAACAAATTCAACGAGGGATATACCAATCAACTGGTCTTCCTGAATGCCAAAATGCTCGCACTGATAGACATGCTCCTCGCCGAATCCGAAACCCCTCCCATCATTATCCTGCAGGGCGATCATGGTCCCTGGCTCCAGCCCAATCCCCAGCACTTTTTCATTTTGAACGCGTACTATTTGCCCGGACACAAGGAGGAGTTGTATCCGACCATTTCACCGGTCAATTCCTTCCGCCTGGTCTTCAACGATTATTTCGGCGGCAAATATGATATGCTCGAGGACATCACCTATTTCTCCCCTGTGCCCAAGTTATACAGGTTTTCAGAAGTGCCATATCCCTGCTCGGAGTAAACTCATGAAAGGACTCTTGTAATAGGCTGAATGCATAGTAGGTAGACACCTTCATTATGAAACCCCTCACCAACGTTCCCAAGCCAGCGCCCGTGTATATCCTTCTGGTACTCTTCCTTGCAATCTATACCGGGGTGCGCGTATTGAATCTTTCCCAGGCTGTCCAGAAGGTCAAGACGACCGCGGATACAACCTCCTATATGCGTATTTCGAAGGAACCGATCTTCACAAACAAGTTTTTGGTGGGTTCCCGTCCCTTCATATTCCCTCTGCTGTTGAAAGTGTTGGGGAACAATGCCGAGACGGTCGTCTGGGCGCAGGGCATCTTCTCCATTGTCAGTTGGAGCATCCTGGCTGTCGCGCTGGCATCTTCTCTTCACGTACCTGTTCTTAAATTTCTAGGATTTGGCTCGATCCTGGTTTTCAGTCTTTATCGCTACATCCTCGGCTGGGACTCGGTCCTGCTGACGGAATCGTTGTCACTGTCGCTGATGGCGTTGTTTCTGGCAAGCTGGCTATGGCTGATCAAGGAATGGAGTCCAGGAAGAGTTGCCTTTGTTTTGAGTGCAGGGCTTTTCTGGACCTTTGCCCGTGATACGAACGCCTGGGTCGTGTTGATGGTCGCTCTTTTCCTTTTGTTGCTTATCGCGTTGCGTGCCATCGACTGGAAATATTTCATCCTTTCCGGTGCATTCCTGGTCATGTTTTTTCTGAGCAATTTATCAGCGGACTTTGGGGATCGCTGGGTGTTTCCGTTCCAGAACATATTGGGTCGTCGAATACTTCCCAACGCACAGGCGACTCATTTTTTTGCCGGTTGTGGGATGCCCATGTTGACCGAATTAATGGAACGTGCCGGAGGCTATGCAAACAGTTCAGATCGTGCTTTTTATGAGGATCCTGCCCTCGCAGATTATCGCCTGTGGCTGCATGAGGCCGGCAAACGCTGTTATGTCAAATGGCTGTTGTCCGCTCCCCTGCAAAGTATCAAGGCGCCCCTGGCTGAATTCAATGCTTTGATCAGCCTGCAGAATATCCAGCCCTTCCTGTTTTCCAAAAAGTTTTCACCGGTTCTCCCCGGCAGGCTGGAAGCCATCCTCTTTCCACGTCAGGGACTCCTGGTCGTGTTTGCTCTCGTGTCGGGAGCAGTACTGATTGCAGTCCTGACCAGAGCCTGGACGCACAACAAAACCTGGTGGCTGGTCATCGGAATGAACATCCTGATCTTTCCTCATTACTTTATCACCTGGCATGGGGATGTGATGGGGATCTATCGCCATGTGGTGTCGGCCAGTGTTCAGTTTTACCTGGGGACCTGGCTTCTTGTGCTGCTCGTACTGGACAGCATTTTCTCGTTCAAAGGGTTGGGACAGGGTCTTGCAAAACCACTTTTGAAAAGTGTAGAACAACAAAGAAACGAAATATCGGATTACCGATGAAATACAAAGTCCTCTTCACTGCCCCGTACATGATTCCGTTTGTGGATCGCTTTAAACCCGTATTCGACAAATATGACATTGGCTTGATCATTCCTGAGGTACACGAGCGCATGGAGGAAGCCGACCTGCTCGAGTATGCCGGTCAATTCGACGGCGCGATCTGCGGCGATGACCGCTACACCGCGCGCGTGATCGCAGCCTGCGCGCCGCGTCTCAGGGTCATTTCCAAGTGGGGGACGGGGGTCGACTCCATCGACGCCGAAGCCTGTTCCCGTTATGGGGTCAGGCTTTGCCGCACCCTCAACGCCTTCACCCTGCCCGTCGCGGACACGGTCCTGGGCTACATCCTGGCGTTCGCCCGCCGCCAGCCCTGGATGGACCGGGAAATGAAATCGGGCAAATGGGAAAAGATTCCCGGGCGGGCGCTGCATGAATGCACGCTCGGCGTGATCGGCCTTGGCAACATCGGCAAGGCAGTGACCCGGCGGGCACGCGCCTTTGGCATGCAGGTTCTCGGCACGGACATCGTCGCAATCGACCATGTCTTTCTGGCAGAGACCGGGATCGAAATGACCGACCTCGAGTCTTTGCTTTCTCGTTCTGATTTTGTCTCCGTCAATTGTGACTTAAATCCGACCAGCCATCATCTCATCAACAGCGATACACTCGCTTTGATAAAACCCCATGCTGTGCTGATCAATACTGCCCGCGGACCGATCGTCGAGGAGGCAGCGCTGATCGAAGCGTTGCAGGTCAGGCGTCTCGCGGGAGCCGCCCTGGATGTCTTCGAAGTTGAACCGCTGCCCCCGGAGAGTACCCTGATGAAAATGGACAATGTCATGCTTGCCCCGCATAATTCCAATTCCAGCCCTGCCGCCTGGGAAAGAGTCCATTGGAACACCATCAGGAATCTGCTGGAGGGGTTGGATGTTTCTACAGCTGATTTGCTGGACAGTTCGAATGCTTAAGAGACTGCCGCTCTATCCGATTCTGTTTGCGGTCTTTCCGGTCCTCTCGCTGACGGCGTATAACATCGACCAGGTTGCGCTGGATGCGGTGCCCCGCCCGTTCCTGGTATCCCTGCTGCTGGGTGTTCTCCTGTTTGGACTGGCGCGGCTGCTGCTGCGAGACTGGGACCGGGCCGCGCTTGTCGTATTGGCAGTTCTCTTTCTCTTTTTTATCTATGGGCAGGTCTATAACCTGCTCGAGGACGTCACGTTCGCAGGTGTGTCGATATTCCGGCACCGCACCTTACTGCCTGTATTTGGGATTTTGTTCCTGGTTCTCTTGTATTTTATTGTACGTCGTCTCCAGCAGCCCGGTCGATTCATCCTGGGGTTCAATCTGCTCTCGATTTTTTTGCTGGTCTATCCTTTGACGACGATCTTATTGAGCACTCTTCGGCAAGAGTCGGCAAATCGCTCCGTGCAGGCTGCCCCCAGCCAGGTCGCCGCGAACGCCGATCAGCCCGATGTCTACTATATCATCCTGGACGCGTACGGGCGGGAAGATGTTCTCAAAAATCTAACGGGGTATGACAACAGTGAGTTTCTGAACGCCCTGCGCCAGCGCGGCTTTTATGTTGCTGATTGCAGTCAAAGCAATTATGCCTATACCGAGTTTTCACTTGCATCGTCGCTGAACTACAACTATGTTGAAAACCTTGGTCATAGCGAGCGCATCGCGTTACTCAAACATAGCGCCATCCGTTCATTTTTCGAGGCAAATGGCTACAGGATCGCCGCGTTCCCAACCGGCTGGCCGTTTACCGAGTGGAGGGATGCCGATCTCTACCTGGATTTCGAGCAGCCGGTCACTTCTCTGACCGAGTTCGAATCGCTCATCCTGGAGACGACCGCGTTGCGGGCCGTCTCTGACTTCCAGGCGCCGAACACCTCGAATGCCTCCAGGAAAGACCTGAGGCGCCTGCGAGTGTTTTCCGCGCTCGAGAAGACGAAGAAGTTACCCGGATTGGAGGGGAACCTGTTCGTGTTTGTCCATATTGTGGTGCCGCATTTCCCCTACACCTTCGGACCCAATGGAGAAGCGACGGCGTATCGAGGCAAGGATGCCACGCGGGAGAAAACCGCGGCTGCCTATGCAGGTCAGGTACAGTTTATTAATAAGGAGATCCTGGATCTGGTCGATGCTCTCCTTGAAAATTCGGAGGTTCCCCCAGTCATTATTATTCAGGGCGATCACGGTCCCCTGCCTGACCTCGCTGAAGATGCCTCGCAGAGGATGTCCATTTTGAATGCCTATTATTTGCCCGGGATCCAGGCGGATGAAGTGCTGTATCCTTCCATCACACCGGTCAATTCGTTTCGCGTTGTTCTGAATTCATATTTTGGTCAAAATCTGCCTCTCCTGGAGGACAATAGTTATTTTGCGCCGCTGGAGGACCGAAATGAATATGAGTTGGTGCCCAACACATGTGTGGGCAAACCGTGAAGGTTGCTGGAACTATTTTGAAATCGAATATGTCTAAAAAATCATCCTGGCTTCAGAAGATCCCCCTTCATTCCTTTTTGTTTGCTGTTTATCCGGGTATTGCCTTGCTGGCATTTAATATTTCGGAGGTGGATCTTTCCTCCGGGTTTCGACCGCTGCTCCTGTCTGTGCTTGCGGCGGGCTTCTTCATGCTGGTCTTCTATTTGATCTATCGAGACTGGAGACGAGCCGCGCTCCTTGCGACGCTCCTCCTGGTTTTGTTTTTTTCGTATGGACATGTTTATATCCTGCTTAAAGCAGTCAATCTCAATGGGCTCTACCTGTTCCGGCACCGCACGTTGACTCCCATCTGGTTCGTTCTGGCGGCGCTCATGATCTGGTGGGCATCACGCAGATCGCTAAACATCACATCCGCAACGTATGGGCTTAATCTGATAGGTTTATTTCTGCTGATCTTGCCCGTATTTCAATTGGTCTCTTTTTCGATACAAAGCAGAATATCCCAGGCGGACGCAGAGAAGGATGCCTCGACCCTGGGCTTGAAAGCTGGCAGCCAGACTCCGGATATTTACTACATCATTTTGGATGGATATGGCCGGGCTGATGTGCTCGAAACGCAATTCGGATATGACAATTCAGCCTTCCTGAATGAGTTGCAGAATCTGGGGTTCTTCGTTGCCGACTGCTCCCAAAGCAATTATGCCCAGACGCAAATGTCATTGGCCTCCTCCCTGAATTTCAACTACATCGACGCGCTCAGCGACCGCTTCGTCGCCGGGTCCGATGATCGGACCGGGCTGGATGCTTTGATCCATCATAGTGCTGCACGTGAAAGCCTGGAACGGGCTGGATATAAAACTGTTGCCTTTGCCACCGGCTTTTTAGCCACTGAATTGACCGATGCTGATTACTTTCTCAGCCCGGGGTACTCCTGGGGGGAGCTAAATGAATTCGAAGCGCTTCTGATGGAAACCACATTTGCGCGCCTGATACAGGATGGGAACCGGTTCGGTATGCAGGCCTCAGGGTCTGAACGATTTCGCGAGCGCACCCTTTTCACCCTGGAAAAACTGGATGAATTGTCCTATATCCAGGGACCCAAGTTTGTTTTTGTGCATGTGATCGCCCCTCATCCTCCCTATGTATTCGGTCCCACGGGTGGTCCGATCGAACCGGCGGAAGCCGGGACGACCAAAACACAGGAAGGGGCGAGCCATTACCGCGATCAGGTCATCTATATTAACAGCCGCATGCTGGAAATCCTGCCGAAGATCATCGCGAACTCGTCCACGCCGCCGATCATTGTGATCCAGGGTGATCATGGTCCAACAATCCCCAGCAGCCCGCGCGCACGCATGAGCAATCTCAACGCCTATTATTTGCCGGGCGCGGAGACAGCGGTGTATCCAACGATCACGCCGGTGAACACGTTTCGCATTATTTTCAACACCTACTTCGGACAAAACCTTGAATTGCTTGACGATGTCAGCTTATACTCGGAATACGATGACCCTTTCAACTGGAGGGTCGTTCCAAATGCCTGTAAAACAAATGAATAGGAAAAAATGACAAAAGATCACACTGTTCTCATCACTGGCGCGGGAGGCGGGATCGGCCGTGCCGCAGTTCACCATTTTGCTTCGAAGGGCTGGCGCGTGATCGGGGTCGATCGCCTCGAGTTCGGGGAAGGCTTCCCCCAGGATGGCCGTTTCATCCAGGCCGACATCTCCCACCCCGAATCGACCGAGCAGATCTTCGAGCAGGCGCGCGCGTTCCATCCCACGCTCGATGCCCTGGTCAACAACGCCGCGGTCCAGGTAGCAAAGCCTTTGGTGGAAACCACCGTCGCAGAGTGGGATGCGGTCATGGCATCCAACCTGCGTTCCGTCTTTCTCTTCGTCAAGCTTGCCCATCCGCTGATGAAAGCCGCGGGTGGAGGCGCGATCGTCAATGTTTCGTCTGTCCATGCAATCCAGACCTCTGCCAATATTGCCGCGTACGCGGCCTCGAAGGGCGGCTTGCTGGCACTGACGCGCGCCATGGCGATCGAGTTCGCCTCGGATAACATCCGCGTCAACGCCATTCTGCCGGGCGCGGTGGATACTCCCATGCTGCGCGCCGGCCTGGGCCGCGGCCACGCCGGTCGCGGCGACATGCAGGAACGCCTGGATAATCTGGCGCGCCGGACCGTCAGCGGCAAGGTCGGGACGCCCGAAGAGATCGCACACGCAATTTACTTCCTGGCGGATAATGAGCAGTCCTCTTTCATGACGGGCCAGGCACTGGTTGTGGACGGCGGCGCGACCGCCCGGTTGAGCACGGAATAAACCTTTCTTTCCTCTTTCCTCTCTCCTCTTTCCTCTTTCTTCTTTCTTCTAAAACCCATGAAGCAAACCCTCAAACAAATCACACCACCATTTTTATGGAACTTCGCACGTGCGGCAAACGACTCTCTTCGTCGCCTCCCTGAACTTCCATCTGCCTATCTGCATCCCTGGCGGCGGGAGAGCATTCGCCGCCTCGCCGCGCTCAAGGATATTCACAAAGGCAAGCGCGCCTTTGTGATCGCCAACGGCCCCAGCCTTAAGCAAACAGACATGAGCAGGCTCAGGAACGAGTTTACATTTGGGATGAACCGCATCTACCTGATGTTCCCTGAGCTTGGCTTCTCTACGACATATCTGACGGTTGTCAATGATCTGGTCATCGAGCAGACCGCCAGTGACCTGGCTGCGCTTTCCCTGCCAAAGTTCATCGCCTGGCGCTCGCGCTGTCATTTTCCCTCCAATTTACCAACTACCAATTTACCCACCTTCCTCTACACCTCCTACACCGGCCCGCGTTTCTCCACGGATGTGCGCGGTCGCGTCTGGGAGGGCGCGACGGTGACCAACGTCACCTTGCAGCTTGCCTTCCACATGGGATTCCGACAGGTCATCCTCATCGGCCTGGATCACAACTACACCGCGGCCGGCAAGCCAAATACAACGGTCACCTCCCAGGGCGATGACCCCAACCACTTCTCGCCGGCCTATTTTGGGAAAGGCTTTCGCTGGCAGTTGCCGGACCTGGAGACCTCTGAAATCGGCTATGCCATGGCACGCGACGCCTATCGCGAGGCGGGCCGCGAAGTCCTCGATGCCACGCTCGGCGGCAAGCTGACGATCTTCCCGAAAGTCGATTACAACTCTCTTTTCTGATTACCCTCGCGCTGAGCGGAGCCGCCATGTTTTGTAGGGGCGCAACATGTTGCGCCCGGCGGCGGCGAAGCAATCTCGAACTTGATATGACACTCATTTCCATCGTTACACCTTCCTACAACCAGGCTCCTTATATCGAGCAGACCATTCAATCCGTGCTCGGGCAGGAGTATCCGCACATCGAATATGTCGTCATCGACGGCGGTTCGACGGATAATTCCTTTGAGATCATCGGGAAGTATGCAGACCGTCTGGCGTACTGGATCTCTGAAAAGGACGCCGGTCAGGCGGAAGCCATCAACAAGGGCTTCAAGCGCGCCAGAGGCGAGATCCTCGCCTGGCTGAACTCAGATGATTATTATTTGCCGAACACCATCCCTGCGGTTGTGAAGTGTTTCGAAGAAAATCCTGAGGTGGTGATGGCCTATGGCGATATGCTCGCCGTGGATGGAAATGGACAAACCATCAATGTCTTGAAGTACAAACAATTATCCCTGGAAGATTTACTGTGTTTCCAGATCATCGGGCAGCCCAGCGTCTTTTTTCGGCGCGCCGCCTTCGAAAAGACAGGTCCGCTGGAGACCACATTCCATTTCATGCTCGATCACCATCTCTGGATCCGGCTCGCGCAGCAGGGACCGATCCTGCATGTGCCGCAAGTCTGGTCGGCGGCGCGCTATCACCCTGCCGCCAAGAATCGCGCCCGGGCGGCCGAGTTTGGGCGCGAAGCGTTCCGCGTGCTGGATTGGGCGAAGCGTCAGCCCGGCTTAGCGGAGGCCGTTTCAGGCGTGGCAAGACGCGCCCACGCTTCCGCCCATCGCTACGATGCGCGCTATCTGCTGGATGGCGGGCAGCCTCTGTCTGCATTGGGCGCGTGGTTCCGTGCCTTGTGCCTCCATCCACCAACGGCCTTGCGGCGGTTGAACCTGTTCGTTTCCGCCCTCCTCAACCTGGCTGGTTTAGGCAAATTACGCCGCGCAATCCTTCGGCGCCGCCAGCGGATGTTTTCGGGAGATAAGTAGGGGGCTGAATCTGATAAAATACTTCGGCTATGTCCCAGGCATCGTTTTTTACATCCCGCACTGCACGGACCTTCGCACTTGTTTTAATCTTTGGCGCGGCTCTCGCCATTCGTCTGTATGACCTGACGGACTTGCCGCTCGACTTTCACCCTACACGCCAGCTGGTATCCATTATCAAGGCGCGCGGTTTATACTACCGGACCAAGCCTGCGAATATTCCAAGGTGGCAATTGGAGTCAGGCATCCGTTTTGAAAAATTAAAAGCCGATGTGGAGCCGGTGGTCTTCGAGCGTCTCGTTGCTTTCACGTATCGTTTCACGGGGGAACAATTATGGGTTGCACGCGTTTATTCCTCCTTATTCTGGCTGGTCGGCGGGATTTTTCTTTTCCTGCTCGCCCGTGAGTTTGTTTCCTTCGAAGGCGCACTCCTCTCCACAGCGTATTATTTGATTTTTCCGTATGCGATCATCGGCAGCCGGAGTTTCCAGCCTGACCCGTTGATGGTGATGCTGGTGCTGTCGTTCTGGTGGATGTTCGCGCGCTACCTCACCCCCGACCCCTCTCCTAAAAGGAGAGGGGAGACGTGGCTGAATGCGCTGCTCGCGGGACTTTTGGGCGGGCTCGCCATCTTTATCAAGTTTTCTGCCGTCTTCTTTGTGATCGGCGGAGCATTGGGGTTGGCGTTGTCGCGCTTCCATCTGCGCGACCTGCTGCGGAATGTCCAGGTGTGGGTGATGGCGCTGCTCGGTGCTTTGCCTGCTTCTGTCTACCTGGTCTACGGAATTTTCGTCAGAGGCGACCTCGCCTCCCAGTTCAAGGGACGCTTTGTCCCGGCCTTGCTGCTCGACCCATTCAACTATCTTCAGTGGGAAGTGAAAGCGGCGATGGCGGCGGGCGGCATCTTCATCATGCTGGGCTTGCTGGGCTTCTTCCTGATCAAAGACAGGCACATGCGAATCTTCCTGTATGGACTATGGGGTTCCTATATTTTGTATGGACTTTTCTTCAATTATCACATTGCCACGCATGACTACTATCATCTGCCATTCATCCCCATCGTGGGACTGTCGCTGGCGCCGCTGGGGGAGTGGTTCTGCGCTCATCTAACGGAAGCAAATCTCCAGCGCTGGGCGCGCAGCGCCGTGTATCTCATCCTGATCTACGGCTTGTTCTCCGTACTCTGGGATGTCCGCAATCAAATGAAAGCGGTGGATTACCGGCCCGAGGCTGCGATGTGGGTGGAAATCGGCGGGCAGTTCGACGACGAGGCGCGCGTCATTGCACTCACTCAGGATTATGGTTCGCGTCTTCAATATTGGGGCTGGCGGAGATTCTCCACCTGGCCCTATGGAGGCGACGCGGCTTATGCCAATATCCGCCGCGGGGTTTTCACCTTCGAGGATCTGTTCAACAGATATTCTTCGAAGATGAGTTATTTTCTTGTGACCGATTTTGACGAATTCAACCGGCAGTCGCAGCTCAAAGAGCGTTTGTTCAGTTCCTATCCTGTTTATCTGGAAGGGGATGGCTATTTGATCTTCGACCTCAAACACCCGCTCCGACAGGATGCAGACGGCTCATGACCTCCCCCGCTCTTTCCATCATCATCCCGGCCTACAACGAGGAGGCTCTGATTGCCAGTACGTTGGAGGGACTGCGAACCTATCTCGCGGCGCGCCCCGAGCAATATGAGCTCATCGTGGTGGATGATGGCAGCCAGGATAACACGCTGGACGCGGTCAGGCGCTGGCAGGAATGCAACGAGGTCGAACTGCGCCTGCTGGCGAACCCGCAGAACAGAGGCAAAGGCTTTTCGATCCGGCGGGGCGTATTGGAAAGCCGCGGGCAGTTCATCATCTTTATTGACGCCGACCTGCCCTATGAACTGGAAGCGATCGCTGGTTTTTTGAACGCTCTGCAAAACGGCTGCGACCTGGCGATCGGTTCACGCGTTTTGCCCGGTTCGCAGGTGAAGGGTGTTCCCGTCCTGCGTTTTATTTCCGGTCAGATCTTCTCGCTGATGGTCCAGACCGTGTTGTTCCCGGGTTTGCCGGATACGCAGTGCGGATTCAAAAGTTTTAAAGCCGCAGCCGCCAGGGAGATTTTCCGTCGTTTGACCATCGATGGCTTTGGTTTCGATGTGGAAATGCTCTACGTGGCGCGCAGGCTGCGCTTTGCCATTCAACCGGTTCCGGTGCGCATGATCGATCATCGCCATCGCAGCCGCGTCCGCCTGATCGTTGACTCATTCAAGATGTTTACGAACCTGTTCATGGTGCGCTGGAACGACTTGCGAGGCAAATATAAATAGATATGGTCCCTTCAGAGTCTTCACGACCATTTGTTTTATCCGCGAATTTGCGCAAATTCTGAAACAATTCGTGAAGATTAGTGAAAATTCGCGGACTCATTTCCGACGTTGAGAAAGCCATTAGGAGATTGCAGATTGTCTTTCGATTATCATTCGGTCGCAGGCGATTACCAGTATCGTGCCTTGCATTCAGGGCATCCGATGCAGCGCTTCTGGCATGGCGGCAAACTGACCATGATCGATCAGCTGATCCGCCCGCACTTGCGGATCGGCTCGCGCCTGCTGGAGGTTGGATGCGGCGCAGGCAATCTGCTGCTGCAAGCCACGGTGCCGGGAAGTTATCCCCTGGCGCTTGACCTGTCCATGCAGGCGCTGACGTTTGTCCGCTCGCGCTTGCGGGAAGCGGCGTTCGGGGCCGAAGCGCCCAGCGGCTTTGCCTGTACCCAGGCGATTGGGGAAGCCCTTCCTTTTTCAGAGGCAAGCTTCGACTGTGTCCTGCTGTCCGAAGTGGTCGAACATCTCGAAGCGCCGCAAATTTCCATCGGGGAGGCGCGGCGCGTGCTGAGGCAGGGTGGACGACTCCTGGTCACGACGCCAAACTACCGCAGTTTCTGGCCCCTGATGGAATGGGCGGTTGACCGGATGAACATGGCGCCCAAAATGGCTGGAGAGCAGCACGTCAGTCGTTTTCATCCGGCTTCTTTGCGACGCATGCTGGTCGCAGCCGGTTTAACCATGGAATATTCCGGTTCCATTTATAATCTCAGCCCGTTTCTGTCCCTGGTTTCTCTCGAGCAGGCGAAGCGCCAGCTGCAGCGTGAACTGAATCGCCGTTCAGCACTGGGCATGATCCTGGTGGCGGTGGCTGTTAAACCTTGAACCTTGAACGTTGAACCTTGAACCTTCGATGACAAACGACCCTCAACCTCGCATGAAACAAAGATTTTCAGCCGAACAGCTCCCCGGGCTGGCACTTGTCCTCGGCGCATTTGCCGCTCTGGCTGCGCTTGCCTTGTACGGCTACCTTGGTACATTCTCCCGCTATGGGAGTGACGATTACTGTCTTTCTGCGTTTTTTTTGCAGGAGGATCTGGGGAATGCGCTGATCCAGCGCTACTTTACCGCCTCAAACCGCTACTCGAATATCCTTTTTATCGGTCTCGTTGACAAGGTTTTTGGCTGGTACAACGTGGCGATCCTGCCGGGATTGATGATTGTCTTGTTTGTGCTGGGGCTGTACCTTTTCTTAAAAGAGATTGGCGAGATGGTCGAGTGGAGAGGCAGCCGCGGGTTGATGATCTTC
This sequence comes from Anaerolineales bacterium, assembly GCA_016932715.1. GTDB lineage: Bacteria > Chloroflexota > Anaerolineae > Anaerolineales > Villigracilaceae > Defluviilinea. Next base: position 13,685 of record JAFGCG010000038.1, on the reverse strand, counting down.
ATGTCTCTGTCCCTGGCATATTTCTCGATCGCACAGGCTCCTGATTTGTATCAGACCTTATACTGGCGCGCCGGTATGACGTCTCATTTTGCACCGCTGGTATCGATCCCATTTTTTGGGGCGTTTTTACTCAGGCAGCTCAGGGACACAAAGCAGCGTTCCCCCTCGATTTGGGCTTGCGCGGCGTGTTTTCTAATTCCTTTTTTGATCGGCGGCCTTTCGGAGCCTCCCACCGCGCTGATGATTACGGTACTCGGCCTGGGGATCCTGGCAGCCTGGCGGTGGAGTGAGGGTCGCCAGCGCCGGACCGTCCTGATGCTGCTGGCATGGTCCTTGCTGGGGGCACTGACCGCGTTGATGGTGATGGCGCTGGCGCCTGCCAATTCGCTCCGAATGCAGACGCCTCCGCCGCCATTCCCCGAATTGGTTTCCAGGATCATCTCCTACCCGGTTTACTTCATCGTCGATACGTTCCGAACACTTCCCTTGCCTACTCTGGTCTCCATCCTCATGCCGCTGCTGCTTTTTTATGTAAGTTATGTGCATGCCCCTCAAAGCCTTTCGAAAGAAGCATACACTCGTCTCGGAATTCTTCTGATTGCGGTACTGGTCTTCGCCTATCTCTTGATTGCTGCCAGCTTTGCACCAAGCGCGTACGGGCAATCCTACCCGGCGCCGCGTGTCCGCTTTATCGGCAGGCTATTGTTGACGGCTGCTTTCATGCTGGAAGGGGCATTGCTCGGCGTTTTGGCTGCAGGAGGCAAAGCCGGGTTTCTTCAATCCACAGTTCTGCGTGGTTTTGCGATGGCTGCGTTACTCCTGCTCGTGCTCTATCCGCTGCGGACCGCCTGGCGGGTTTCCGCGGAAGTTCCATCGTATCGGCAGTATGCCGCTGCCTGGGACGCGCGCGAGGCTGAAATCTACAGGCTCAAAGCCGAAGGCGTCCGGGATTTGACGGTACGATTTTTATCTGCCGAGCGGACTCAGGATCTGGGTGACCAGGTGTACTTCCGGTTGAACCGCTGCGCGGCGGTTCTCTATGGAGTCGATTCGATTGTCGCCAGACCCATGAAGAAAGATCCAAGATGAACAATAGCACATCTGCTCCCATTCTGGTCACAGGCACGCATCGCAGCGGCACCACGTGGGTCGGCAAAATGCTCGCCGCCGACGCCATGACCGCCTACATCAGCGAGCCGCTGAATGTCCTGCATCGCCCGGGTGTTTTCCATGCCCGGGTCGAGCATTGGTACCAATACATTTGTGAAGAGAATGAGAACGAATATCTTCCGGCGTTCCGGGAGCTGCTGGAATTTGATTATCATCTTTGGGACGAAATCCGTTCGCTGCGCTCCCGCCGGGATTTTCTGCGCATGGGCCGCGATTTCCTGATCTTTTACAACGGGCTGATGCGCGGCCAGCGCTCCCTGCTCAAGGACCCGTTCGCGGTCTTTTCCACGCCCTGGTTTGCAAAGCGCTTGAACTGCAGGGTGGTCATCACGGTCCGCCACCCCGCCGCGTTTGCCAGCAGCCTGAAACGTCTCAACTGGTTCTTTGACTTCCAGGACCTGCTGAATCAGCCTTTGCTGATGCGCGATCACCTGGAACCCTACCGCCTCGAGATGCAATCCATCCAGCCGGATGACGTGATCGGGCAGGCGGCGCTCCTTTGGAAGCTGATCTACCGTTCGGTCCACGCGGACGTGGAGCGGAATCCCGCTTTCATCGTCCTCCGCCACGAGGACCTTGCGCGCGATCCCATCCCCGGCTACCGCGCGCTGTACGCCTCCCTGGGCCTTGAATTTACCCCGCGCGTGGAAAAGTTCATCCTCAACTCGAGCAGTTCCGAAAATCCGGTTGAGTTGTCGCGCAAAAAAGTACATGGGTTCAAACTGGATAGCCGCGCAAATGTAAATGTTTGGAAAAAGCGATTAACGGTCGAGGAGATCGACCGTATTCACAAAATAACGAAAGAAGTCGCTCCGCTCTATTATTCTGAGGCGGAGTGGTAACTCTGGAGTCAGCCACTGCCCGCAGGGCGTGCTGGCGAGGGGACGGGAGCAAACTCCCCGACTCCAAATGTATACTTCATAGGAGATCTCAAACGAATGAGCAATAATCAGGTAAGACCTATTCAGCGTGATTTGAAACAGGATGATCTGCTTGTCATTACCGGGGCGGGCGGGTTCATTGGCGGTTCCCTGGTCCGTTACTTCCATGACCTGGGTTATACCCGCATTCGTGCAGTGGATAAGAAGCCTTTGCGCAACTGGTATCAGCGTACTCCCGGTGTTGAAAACCTGTGCCTGGACCTGAGCCAAAGCGAAGCGTGTGTGCGCGCGGTGGAAAACGCGGTCGAAGTCTACAACTTCGCGGCCGATATGGGAGGCATGGGCTTTATCGAGCGCTTCCGGGTGGAATGCATGCGCTCCTCGCTTATCAATACCCACATGCTCGAAGCTGCCTACCAGGCGGGCGTAAATCGTTACTTCTTCTCCTCCTCGGCCTGTGTTTACAATACCCTGCTGCAACAGGACCCGAATGTGCGCGCTTTGAAAGAGTCGGATGCTTATCCTGCCATGGCGGAACGAGGCTATGGTTGGGAAAAACTGTTTGCAGAGATGCTCTGCCAGGAATACTGGGCGGAGCGACACATGAAAACATTTATGGCGCGCTTTCATAACGTCTATGGTCCCCATGGTACCTGGGATGGCGGGCGTGAGAAAGCTCCAGCCGCCATCTGCCGCAAGGTCATCCAGGCAAAGGATACGGGAACACATGAAATTATGATTTGGGGCGACGGGACACAGACCCGCAGCTATACATACATTGAGGATTGTGTGCTGGGGATCGATATGATCGTTCATTGCGACGAGCTGATCGCCACACCCATCAACCTGGGTTCGAGTGAATTGATCTCGGTCGATAACCTTGTCAGCCTGGCGGAGGAAATTGGTGGCGTAAAGCTCAAGCGCAAATACGACCCGACTGCGCCCAGAGGGGTGGCGGGACGCAACAGCGACAATACGTTTATCAAGCAGATATTTGGCTGGGAACCGTCCACACGTTTCAAAGACGGCTTGACCAAAACGTACGCCTGGATCGAGCAGCAGTATTATGCGCGCAAGGCTGGCGAGCGGGTGGTGGAAGATACGATGTGATTCATGTCGTTGCGAGTTGCTGGTCGAGAGATCTCGACCAGTAGCGAAGCAACCCCCAGATAGCAGGCATTGGTTTGTTTCGCGGGGTTGCTTCGGTCGTGGCGGCAAAAGCCGCCTCTCCCTCGCAACGACATGGTGGTTATTTGAAGGTGAGCATCTTCCGCAGCCGCAGGCGGAACTTCCAGGGCATCCAGGAATAGAGTGCCTTGCGGGCGATCATTCGCAGGCGCAGCCAGGAGAGCCAGCCTCCGCCTTCCCGCTCGAGCACCCGCAGCATGTCCGGGTAACAGCGGTCGTCGTTGACGATGGTCTTCCCCGAGCTATGGATGCGGAATTTTGCCCAGCGCTTGGGAACATACAGCACCTGTGAAGCTTTCGCAATTTTTACCCACAGGTCGTAGTCGAAACTGAAGAACAGGGAAAGGTCGAGCGGACCCACCTGGCGCCAGACATCTGCGCGGAAGAAGGTCGTCGCCTGCGGGATATGGACCGAGCCGCGCAGCATCTGCCGGTAGCTGGTCTGTTTGGCCCCGAACTGTCCCGCGGGAGCCCCGGCATCGTCGATCAGGTCCGCGTCGCCGTAGACCATCCCCACGTCCGGGCGGCTCGTCAGGATCGACACGGCTTCGGATACCGCGTTCGGGAAATAAATGTCGTCTGAGTTCAACCAGGCCAGGATTTCTCCGGTCGCGTGGGAAAAGCCTTTGTTCAAGGCATCCGCGTGACCCTTGTCCTTTTCTGATACCCACCAGGCGAGACGATCCTGGTATTTCCTGATGATTTCAACGCTCGCGTCGCGCGAGCCGCCGTCGACAATGATGTACTCAAGATCCGGATAGTCCTGTTCCAAAACGGAAAGGATCGAAGCCTCCAGGAACTGACCCTGGTTGAACGAGGGCGTGATGATGGAAACTCTGGGAAGATTGGAAGATGTGTTCATAGCGTGAGAAAAATTATAGCATAGCAGGTAATGTCATTCTCCCGAAGGACACCGGGACGGTGTGAACGACCGCAGGGAGTGACACTTGCACCTGAACGTGAAGCGTTCAGCTTCAAGTGCAGGTGAGAATCCCTGAAAATTTGAGCATGTGAGGCTCAAATTTTCAGGAGACCCCTCGCTGTGCTCAGGGTGACAAATCCTATATAATTGGCCAGATTCAACGATGCTTATCTCGATCCTGACACCCTCCTTTAACCAATCCCAGTATATCGAAGAGACCATTTGCTCCGTGCTTTCGCAGGATTATCCTCGGATCGAGTATCTGATCGTTGACGGTGGTTCGACAGATGGGACCGTGGATGTGATAAAAAAGTATGAAGATAGACTTGCCTGGTGGATAAGTGAACCGGATCGAGGGCAGACGGACGCCATCAACAAGGGTTTTGCGCGGGCACAGGGGGATGTCTTTGCCTGGATCAATTCGGATGATACCTACGAACCTGGTGCCGTTGCCGCGGCTGCGAAGTATTTGCAGGAACACCCTGAAGTGGGGATGGTCTATGCGGATTGCAACTATATCAATGAGCATGGAAAGGTGGTCGGCAGGTTCAAGTCTGCTCAAACGAGCTACCGTTACCTTCGCCGGGGTTTTACCCGGATCCCGCAGCAGACCATGTTCTTCCGTGCCGAGTTGTGGAAGCGGCTGGGTCCGCTCGATCCATCGTTCTACTTTGCCATGGATTACGATCTGTGGACGCGCATTGCGAGACATACGGAAGTAAAATATGTTCCGCAAACGTGGGCGAACTTCAGGCTGCATACCTCCGGAAAGAGTATCGCTGCCGACGACCGCTGCTGGCCCGAAATGCTCCGGGTCCATTATCGGGATGGCGGCTCGTTCTTTTCGATCCTGGTCGCGAAGTATTACCTCCGCAAATGGATCTCGCCCCTCTGGAACTGGCGCAGACGCAGAATGTTGGACACGTAGGGGCAGGGCAACCCCGCCCCAACGAAAAGGAAATATGCACTGGCTATTCTCTCCTCCCACCCTTGATGACCTGATTCGACTGCTGAAAGCCTGGCGGTTCTGGTCGGTCGGCGCGCTGGTCGGCGCCCTGCTTGGCGCGGCGGTCTACTTCATTGCTCCGCCTCCCTATCGTGCCCGCGCCACCGTCCTTGTGGATTTCAACCTCGAACAAGCCTGGCCCCAGGAGACGGACCGCCAGCAGTTCTATTACCTCGAACGTGAGACGCGCAAGCTTGAAGAGATTGCCTGGTCCGATGCCGTTATGGAAAGCATTGCGAAAACCAGCCGGGACATCACTACGCAGGAACTGCGCAGCGGGAAACTGTCTCTCAGCCAGCCTGCGGAAGGCGGCTGGCACTTCTACGTCGAAGATGAAGACCCCCAGCGCGCCGCGACGCTTGCTTCCAGGTGGGCTCAGGCGTTCGTGGAACAAGTCCGTTCCCAGATTGGAGCCGCAGAGGGCCCAAATTCGTTCATCGAAGCGACCACGACTCAAACTGCGCAATCGCCGAGAGACCGGAGCATATCCATCGGCACATATCTCTTTGTGAGTGCGATCGTGTTTCTGGCAGTTGGCTCATTTCTTATTTTGTTCTTCGCCCTCACCCCGGCCCTCTCCCAGACGGGAGAGGGAGAAAAACAAAAATGAAGAACTCCGTGTTCTCTGTGTTCTCTGTGGTGAATGTTTCGCGCTTTCTCTGGGGCGCGGCGTTATTCACGTTGCCCATCGCAAGCTTTCGTTATTTTCCCTTCCTGGGTGAGAGCACGTACGTTCGTCCGCTCTCGCTTTACCCGGTTGCGTTCCTGCTTTTAATCCTGTTCTTTCAAGTGGTCCGCAGAAAAGCATCCATCCCCCGCCCGGGGACGCTGATTCCCCTCCTCGGGTTTGTGCTGCTCGCGTTAGCGGCGACCGGCATCGGGGTCCTGCTCGACCCGCTCCCGCTGCGCGGGCACGAATATTTTGGACGCGTCCTGCGCGCCTGGGTCACGCTCGCGATCGGCTTATCGTTTTTGAGCGCGGCGATCTGGATGAATCGCAATGAAGACGATCTGCGATTTTCCGTCAAATGGCTCCTGGCTGGCTTCGTGATGGATATCCTCTGGAGCGGCGTCCAGGCGCTTGCGTTTTACACGCCGCTGCTCCCGAAAGTGACGGTCACCCACTGGCAGCTCCTCTTTTCGATGCGCGAACTGGTGAAGACCAATCGCGTTTCTGGGATGGCATATGAGCCGGCCTGGCTCGCTGGGCAGATCGGGACCGTTTATCTGCCCTGGCTGTTCGCAGCGCTCCTCACCCGCCTGCGCCTGACCCGTTTCAAATGGCTTGAGATGATACTGCTGGGTTTCGCCGTTTTATTATTGCTTGCGACGTTTTCGCGCGGCGGATTGCTCACCGCGCTGGGCGCCGCGGCGCTCACCTTTCTTTTCGTGGGCCGCGCGGAATTGCGCCTCGCCTGGACCTGGTTTCGTTCCGGTTTTCAAGGCGGAGGAGGCGGGATGACCCCGCCCTTACTGCGCGTGGGTGTGATCGTTCTATTTATCGGCGCGCTGGCAGGCGCGGGGTTATTCCTGAGCCAAAAGGAATATATTACGCGTCTATTCAGCACCCGGGCCGAAAGCCTGGCAGACTTCATCATCGAAAATTCAGCCGGTGCGCGCGCCGCGTACACTTCCGGTACATGGGGCACGTATCAGGAAAGCCCCATCACAGGTGTGGGACTCGGTGCAAGCGGTTTTTATATTTACGATCATTTGCCCGACTGGGCGCTGACCACCGTCCCGGAGATCGCGCGCCAGCTTAACCCCGAGAACCGTTTGTACCCGAACCCCAAGAATATGTATCTGCGACTATTGGCAGAGACCGGTTTGATCGGTTTCTTCGTTTTTATCGCCTTTCTGTTTTCGGTGCTGGGCGATGCGCTGCGCCTCCTGCAGTCCAAAACGACCATGGCACGCTATCTTGCGATCGCAGGGATCTTCTCCTGGTTTGCGGTCGCACTCTACAACATTACACAAGACTCATTTGCCACACCCAATCTCTGGATCAATTTTGGTATTCTCGTGGGGATGAGCGCTTACCCCCTCCCGGCCTCCCCCAAATCCGATGATAAAAACTTGGGACGCGTATCAAACAGTAAGCTCGTCGGATTTAGGGGAGGTGCTCCGCCTTTGGCGGGCGGAGGGGGTGAGGGATTGGAGCAATCATGATCGTACTTTCCGTGGGGATGCCGCGTGCTGGCTCGGGCTGGCACTACAACCTTGTGCATGATCTGATGAAAACAACCGGCTGCGCCGATGCGCGCCAAATCCGCGAACGGTATCGTTTGCAGAGTATCCTGACAGAAGTCAATTGCAATATCGGGGTCCTTTCCGCGCGTCGATTGGCGATGGTCAGCCTGCCGGCGCTGCTGGGGAACACGTTTGTGATCAAAGCCCACGCGGGCCCGACCTCGGCTTCCCGCCTCCTGCAGCGCCTGGGCCTGCTCCGCATCACCTACATTTACCGCGACCCGCGCGACGCCATGCTCTCCGCCTACGATTACGGTCAGCGCGCCCTGAAAAAGGGCCGCCCGAACGCCTTCTCGCATCTGACGGATTTTCAGAAGAGCGTCGCTTTCATCCTGGAGTATGTCCGCATCTGGGAGAAGTGGCTGAAGGAAAAGGATGTGCTCATTGCGCGCTACGAAGACCTGCTGACGGATTACGATCGCGAGGCTGCTCGTCTGGCTGGATTCCTCCAATTAAACGGGGACAATGCCGAAGTCCGGGAGGTGATCGATGGCTATCGCCCCGGCGCGGCTGAGGGGCAGCAGGGTCTCCATTTCTACAAGGGCAAAATCGGACGCTTCCGCGAATCCTACAGCGCCGAAGAACAGGCGATCCTGAAGGAGAAATTGGGGGCATCCCTGCAGCGCATGGGATATGAGCTGCAGCCAGCCTGATATTACTATTCTGTAAGTAAGCCCATTCATCATTTTCGAGTATCATTGTCGCATGCGCAGATTTGAAACCCCATATGTCGCCGACTGGCTGGCCGCCTCCGTGCGTTGGATCGTGCTGGTTGGCTTGGTTATTTCGGTTGCGCTGCGCGGGCAATTAAGCGGCTTGCCGCTCTGGCCCCTGCTGTTTTTGTTTATCTGGAACGTTTTCCTGAGCCTGCTGGCTGCTTTCAGCATCCGTGCCGGCAAGTATCATCGTCAGATCATTTTTGCGGTAGATTTCGTGCTGGCTGCGCTCTGCTTCTGGATGCAGGGTGGTTTGACGGGCGCGGCAGCCTGGGTGGGATCGATGCCCATTCTCACCGGCGCAATCTATTTCGAAATGTGGGGTGCATTTTCTGCGGCAGGTTTATTCGCAGTCCTGCAATATCTTATTTCACGTGACTTGTTTGCAGATGGGATTACTTTGGCATCCTTGCGCCAGCTTGCCTGGACGCTGGTCGTTGGTCTCGTGAGCGGAGTTGCCGGTCGTTTTGTGATGAGCCGACTGCGCACTTCGCGCCGGACACGCCTGGATGTGGAGGCGCGCCGCCAGCACATGGAGAGTGAACGCCTGCGCGCCATCTATGAACTGAGCTCCGCGCTGACCGCGACCCTCAACTATAAGCACGTGCTCGATTCAGCCCTCGACCTGAGTTACACCGCCCTGGATCCGAATTCGGACCCTGAGGAGCCACACACAGATGAACGGCTGGTGAGCGCGGTCTTCCTGTTCAAAGGCAATCAACTGCAGATCGGGTCAGCCCGGCGGTTCACCAACGCTGATCTGCGCATCAATTTGCAGGGCGAAGAGGGCATTCTCAAGAAAGTGTTGGATGGTGGGGATGCGATCCTGAGCACGGATGTCGGTTATGATCCCGAACTGGGACGGATCGTTGCCCTGCGTTCCTGCTCCTCCTCTTACTGTTTCCCTTTGCGGAGCGGATTCAACGTCTACGGCGCGATGCTGTTTGCCCACCCGGACCCGAACTATTTCAACACCGAACGCTGCGGCATGCTGGATATCATCGGCCGGCAGGCTGTGATCGCCGTGCAAAATGCACGCTTGTATGAGGACCTCGTCGAGGAAAAGAAACGCATGGTGGAGGTGCAGGAGGAGGCGCGCAAGAAGCTGGCGCGTGACCTGCACGATGGACCCACGCAATCGGTGGCGGCGATGGCGATGCGTATCAATCTTGCCCGCCGCATCCTGAAAAAGGATGTCAGCGAGGCGGATAATGAACTGGTGAAGATCGAGGAACTCGCACACCGCACGACCAAGGAAATCCGTCACATGCTCTTTACCCTGCGCCCGCTCATTCTCGAGTCGCAGGGCTTGACCGCAGCCCTGGAAGCCATGGCAGAGAAGATGCGCGAGACCTTCAGCCTGAATGTGATCATCAACATCGACGAAAAGATCCTCGTGGACATGGAAATGGGCAAACAGGGCGTGATCTTTTACATCGTCGAGGAAGCCACCAACAATGCCCGCAAACACGCCAATGCTCCGCATATCTGGGTGCGCTTGCGGAACTATGAGACGGGGATCGCGCTGCTGGAGATCGAAGACGACGGTCTGGGCTTCGACGTGGCAGAGGTGACCAAGTCCTATGACAAGCGCGGGAGTCTGGGGATGATCAACCTGCGCGAGCGCTCGGAACTCGTCAATGGGCTGCTCAACGTCGATTCGGCGCCGGGCAAGGGGACGCGCGTCCAGGTCTATATCCCGCTGACGGAGGAAGCCGCGGACCGCCTGCACCACGGGAAGATGTAAGGCTCGATTCTTATTCGCCTTATATCAACCGCTTCCTTCAGCCGGATAGCTCGGTGCCTAATCCTACGGACCCACAAGAGTTCAATCGGTACACCTACGTCGGCAACAACCCTCTTACTTATTATGATCCGGGCGGGCAATTTAAGTGTAAAAGCAACTCTAAATCTATTACTTTGCTGGCGCATGGTCTCCTGACCTGCGTCCCAAATGACCGGAGGTCTCCTGCATAGTGCATGTGGATACGAAATTTGGAGACCTTTGGTCGTATCTCGGCAGGGTCGAAGACCTGTGCCGAGCCATTAGTCTGGAGATGAGTGGATCGCGCCAGATGGCAAACCGTATTACCATAATGCATTGGTGGCAGTTAGTCCATAACCCCAAACCCTCTCTTCGATAACTATTCGCTTACTCACGGAGAAAATAAAAAAATGGTTAGATGTCTTAAATTCGTGATTACTTCAAGTAGAAAATTACAGTGTCTACTACTCGCGAGTATGTTCGTCCTAGGAAGCTGCCTCTCTGGGAGGACGATTTCCGTAAGCACGTCTACGGCCCTGGCGAACACCGCAACTTTACAGCCAACAAGACTGCCGACAACTACCCCTGTTCCTACTTCAACACCGACACTCCATCCTGTTGATCTTAGAAAAAAGCTCGTACCAGGCTTGTACCTTGCATACTGGAGTCAAAGTACCTGGCGTGTACGAGAGGTCGGTGGATCAAGCAGTATGCCGCTATTGCCAGATATAAAGAGCGACTTTTATACAGAGATAGAGGTCTCACCCGACGGCAATAAGGTCGTCTTTGTAAGCACTCCGGGTCAGATCTCTGTGTACGATTTTCGCACAAGTGCGTTAACAACTTACCCCAACTCGGAAGTAAATTATGCTTATGATTTTACATGGTTGTCAAATGGAGATATGCTCCTCTATTTAGGAACAATAGAGGAATCCTGGCTCCCTGATGCTAGGTTTGGCATTTATAGTGTTTCATTGCTGACAGGAAAGACATTCAAGGTTGCTGACTGGACAGATGACCGATTTCAATATGGACTGCATCACATTAGACTTTCGAAAGATGATCAATGGCTGGTTTTGGACGCTGCTCGAATTTCGGAGTACTATGCAGCTCAAGATTCGGATTTTGTCGTCTATATGCTGGAAACCGTGTGCCTAGTGAGTCCTCAAACTTGTGGGGAATCAATCCGTTTGGTTGGGGATGGACATTACCCCGAATGGTCACCCGATGGGAGATTGTGGTGGGTCTGCCCGCAAGGCACGCGATCAGCATTATGTGTTGCAGAAGTTGATTCGTTGGAATCACCACAGGTTTTCCTGACAGTTAGCGTTTTAGGAAAGTCTGCGGATGCAAAATTTTATGGTTTCGCCTGGTCTCCTGATGGGGAATACGCTGCTATAGCCGTTAAGCAGGATAAGCCAAACGATCCTGACCATAAAAGATCAGAAATCTTTTTGATCCCGGCAGATGGCAGTAGACCTGTCAGAGTGACTGCTGCATCTGATGAAAATGAGTACTTGGAGGGATGGTCACCGAATAGTAAGTATTTAGTCTATTCCCAAGTCATTGGCTATACTGAACCTCAAGGTGAGCTTGGTGGACGGGCTCTGATAACGGATCTCTATCTTTACGATGTTAAAACTCGTACAAAATTTGATTTTGTCGATGCATCGGGTGATCGCGAGGTCTTCGGATTTTTTATGCTCATAAAATAGAAACCCTAAGATTGAGGGTGACTATGTTTAGCGGGACCTTTCGCCCCGGCTTATTTCTACTCTTTAACAACCTATTTTGCCTGCGATTGAGAGCCGAGTTCGCCTTATCTTAACCAGATTTCGAAAGCAGTACTCTCAAAAACCCCTTTGCATTCATGACCGCCCGTGCCCGATGGCTGAGGCGGTTTTTTTCTTCCATGGTAAGCTCTGCCATGGTTTTCCCCAACTCAGGCATCAGAAAAATCGGATCGTAACCGAATCCGCCTGCCCCGCGTTCTTCCGGGATGATCTCGCCGTCGCAGAATCCCTCAGCGGAGTGTGTTTCGCCATCGGGAAGCGCAATGGCAATCACGGCATAGAAACGCGCTGTCCAGGGTCGCGGCTTGCCTTGCAGATTCCGTATCAGGACCGCGCAGCGTTCTGCGTCGGAGAGTTTTCCACCCTGCTGAGCACCATACCGTGCGGAATACAGGCCGGGCGCGCCGCCGAGCGCAGCCACTTCCAGGCCCGAGTCATCGGCGAGTGAGATCAGTCCGCTGGCGCGGGCGAAGGCAACTGCTTTCTTCGTCGCGTTCTCGGCATAGGTGTGGCCGTCTTCGACCACGTCAAGATTCAGATCGATTTGCGCGGGCATGATGAGTTCGATGCCTGTGCCTTCGAGCAGTTCCTGCAGGTCTTTGACTTTGCCGTCGTTGTAGGTGGCGATGAGAAGCAGGGGCGACCCTTCACGTTTGTTCATGGTTCTTTCCTATCCAGGCGGGTCGCCCCTACCCGTTGATTGATTTTTTCGATTGCCCATTTTGCATGTTCACGCACCAGCGGCTCCTCATCGTTCAGAGCATTCTGCAAGACGGGCAGCGCCTGCATATCTCCCGTATTCCCTAGTGCCACCGCGATGTTGCGCAGGTACCCGCGTCGCCTGGCGCGTTTGACGGGACTCCGCTTGAAGCGCTGGTTAAACTCCCGCGTTGAAATGACCAGCTCCTCGGTCAGGGATTGGAGCGGGGTGTCCTTTCCAAAGGCCGGGTCGCCCTCCCCTGCGAATCGATTCCATGGGCAGGCCTGCTGGCAGATATCGCAGCCGAATACCCAATTGCCCATTTTCTCGCGGAGTTCAGGCGGGATCTCATCCCTGAGTTCGATGGTGAGATAGGAGATGCAGCGGCGGGCGTCAAGCGTGCGATTCGGAAGGATGCAATCTGTCGGGCAGGCTTCGATGCAGCGGGTGCACGTGCCGCAGTGATCCGTGAGAAAAGGTGGGTCAGGTTCGAGCACGAGGTCAAGCAGGATCTCCGAGAGCAAAAAATACGAACCGTGCTTTGGATGGATGAGACAGGTGTTCTTGCCGATCCAGCCGATGCCTGCCCGTTGGGCGAGATCCCGCTCCAGGACCGGACCGGTATCGGTGTACCAGCGATTCTTGACCGCCCCCCCGACCTGCTCCTCGATAAATCGAACGAGTTCCTGCATCCGCCTCGGGAGAACCTCGTGATAGTCGTCCCCCCAGGCGTAGGAGGCAACCTGAACCCTATCCCCCGCCCCCTGTCCGGAGGGATGATATGGGGTTGCCAACACAAGAATGGATTTACACTCAGGCAGGATCGCACGCGGGTCGGCGCGGCGCGTGCGCGCACGCGCCGCGGCGAGATAGGACATCGTGCCGTGCTGTCCCTGCGCCAGCCAGCTCTCGAATGTGGAAACGTGGGGAGGCGGTTCGGGAGTCGTCACGCCAGCCAGGGAAAATCCCAGCTGCCCTGCTTTCGCCTTTATTTTTTCCTTCAAATCTTTTGGGGGTATCATCGGCAAATAGGTTGTGAAGATTAAGAGAGTGTTTAAGAATTCACCACGAAGGACACAAAGGCTTAAGAAAACAAGGAAAAATCTGCGAAAATCTGTGGAATCCGCGGCTGAATCCTGTCCAAATGAGCACATCAACCAGATCAAAGCGGAATTTCAAAACACTCTCTAAGCTGGACTTTGTCCATTTAATTGAGGTCTGGACATAAATATTAAGCAGCCTTGATGAGAGCTTTGAGACCTGTGCGTAAGTCCAGGTTGTGCAAGAAACAGTA
>JAFGCG010000006.1 GCA_016932715.1 Anaerolineales bacterium | reverse complement strand
TTGATTCTCTCGCGGGTTCCATACCCCGCAGCTTGCTGCGGAAGAAGGGGTTCGGGGCTTGCCCCGAGGTTGATACCTGTCATTTTGAAACTGTTCACAATCATGTCAATGTCAGGTTTTGCCCGATCATATTTCTCCAAAAGTGTCGAGAATGCCAGGTAATAGACCTGATCGTTGTATTCGAAGTAGATGTTGATGGATTTCCGCTTTTCCCCGCCTTGTGAGCTCCCGCTGCTTTCAAACTGCATGGCAGGTGTGCCATTGACAGTGATGGCTTTTTCAGAAAACTGGTCTCGTTTCTGATAATAATCCCTTTGCTCCACCATATAGTCATTGAACGCCTTATCTGTCTGCACGATCACAAAACGTGCTGCCGTACCGACGCGGTCATCTTTATCAGCCAGAACAGCCAGATAAGTGTAATCTGTGACATATACGCTCAATTGTCTGGGAGAAATCACTTCCCAGTTCTGTGGATACTTGAAGGTGACCCCATTTTGATCATAGACCTGGGATGGTCTTTCCGAAACACCTATACCTTGACCGGCGCAGGCCAGGTCGAGCATGCCGAAAAGCAGGACGATCAGCACTGACAAAATTCTTTTCATTTTACTGCTCCTGAAAAAAAGAACCTGGATCATGCCCAACTGGAGAGCAGGGGGCGCCAGCAAATATATTCCCATTATACAGGGATATATCTGTACGGAGCCGCAACTCTTCCGCAACAACCTGTGAGAAACTGTGTATGTCTTTTAGCAGCGGTGCTGGCTGCCTGTTTCATCCATCAGTTTTTGAGAAATTGAACCGGGAATTTTCCAACCCCTTATGTTTTACCCAAGTCGCTTGACAAACCGACAGCTTTGGAATGCGAATACTGCGAATGGGCAAATTTCGCCAATTTATTTGAGTTTATTGGCGTCCTTCGCGGCTAAAATCGTGCAGTTTCACCAGCCTCTTCCTCGTTCTTAAAGGGAACCCACCTCGAAGATTAATTTCGGGGTGGGTCAGGTTCCTTCGAATAATTATTCGTCTGACCTAATCATAATCATACCGGTAACAAGGGAACTCTTCACCACTCGGGGTTTCCACTTTTGTGGGCCAGCTGCGATCGATGATCTCATAACCATCCAATTCCTGGTTTACCTGTCTCAATGCAGCGTCCGCATTCAGACGCGAGAAGTGGAACGATTGCCAGAGATATACACGCTCAGCCTGTTTATATTCATGGCGTTTGCAAGCCAGGGCTGCCCCAACTTTTTCTTTCACAGCCACAGGCAGGGACTTGGAACGGAACGCATCGACCAGTGGAGGGATGGCATCCTCGGAAAGGCCCAGAAAGTACTGAGCATCCAGATCGACACCATCCCGGGAAACCTGCTTCTCGCCTGCGCCGCGCAGTTCGCGCTGGATATTTTGCCTCACAATGAAGGCATCCACGTTCAACACACTGAGGGAGATAACAAAACCCAGCGAAGCAAGGACCATTGCCAGGGCAATGGCACGCTCATGGCGCAGGACTTCCAGGATGACAACGGCAACCAGCAATAACCCCAGCCAGATCATGAAGACATGGGTATAGGTGCGCAGGCGCGAGAATCCATACGCCACCTCATACAGGACCAGGCGCTGGAACGCCGCGACCAGCATAACGATCACCAGTCCCACCTGGGCGACACCCAGCGACGAGAAGGTCCGGCGCTGCGTTTCCGTTTCACGGCGGGTGATCGCCCCCAGCCCGAGCAGGAGCAGCAAACTAAAGAACGCCACCGTGACCAGCTCGCCAAAGCCCTTGCGCGCATATTCGGAATAGGTATAGCCCTCGATGCTGATATTCGCCTGCCCGCCAAAGAAGTACTGAAATTGGACAACCACGAAGGCAACGAACAAAATGACTACGCTGCCAAGCACGATCGTTGACTCCGTAAAACCCAGAAAGGGCGGGACCCAGGTTTTCTCTTCCACGTTTTCGGCAGACTTTTGGGCGGCATGCAGAAACGTCCCTGCCAGTGCGTAGGCAACCATCAGGATCAGTGCCAGTCTGAAAATATATTCAGGGAGATTCTTGATGTTGAACAGGTCAATAAACTCCTCGAAGCGGTCGGCGAAGATCGGGTCTGCGGAAGAGAGCAAAGCCCCAAAGATGGCAACCACCGGCAGGGCAATGACAATCCCGCGCAGGACCGGCCAGGCCCAGGCACCGCGCTTCTTTCCCTCTGATGGCTGGTCGCGGCGATCCTCCGCGGCGAATCCAAGCGGACGCGCGATCATGCTCCCAAAGAGACGCAGGTAGCCCACGAAGTAGTCGACCAGGCTGTAGCGCATCCACTCCCCGCTCAGGTACGTCAGGGCAAAGATGCCCATCAGAAAAAGGACCATGGAAATTGCCAGGAAAACCGTCATCGGCTCGAGGCGGATAAAGGTGGTCGCGGCGAGAAACGCGATGGGCAGCAGGAGCAGGCTCGAGCCCCGCGCGAGGCGCAGCCCATCCGCCTGAAGCAGCAGAATGCCTGTCAGCAGAGAGAGCACCACAAAAATGGCAAAATTAATGCCCAGGGGCTTTTCCCAAAAAAGGAAATCGCAGATCCACCCAAGCAG
Source organism: Anaerolineales bacterium (assembly GCA_016932715.1). Taxonomy (GTDB): domain Bacteria; phylum Chloroflexota; class Anaerolineae; order Anaerolineales; family Villigracilaceae; genus Defluviilinea. The sequence goes on along the minus strand of JAFGCG010000006.1, from coordinate 42,948 downwards.
GATGACAATGACCCAAAAACGGCTGGGATTGGCTTTCATATGTGCCTCCAGGAAAGATTTCTCGAAGTGTAGACGTGTTGCACTTGCGGAGACTCTCAAAAGGTATCACAAATCCTCGGAATCTGGGAAAATTGGGATTGGATTACAGTTTTATAAGAGTCGAATTTCCCCCATTGACATCCGAAATGAACTATGCCATACTTCCGGCACTGCTCGGGGGCAAACAAATCGAACCGCAATCCTATAGAAAGGAGGAGGTGATGTCTCAAATGGATAGTCATAAACCACAGCTCTGCGGCATCCCTCCTTGGTAAGACCAGGAAGCCGCAGAGCCCCCCAACTGAGCCCCAGCCATAAGGCTGGGGTCTCTTTTATTACGGGACCAACGCATTCACAAGACCATCCAGTGGCATGATCTCGAACTGCAATGATATGATCAAGCTGGATGCGTCATGCACTGTGCCATCTCCAAGAGCGGTATATTCTACCCCCGCCATCGCTTCAGGGACGGCATAGATCTTCGAGAATTGGTACTGCATCGAGAACATGCCTTCCCGCCTACCAAGGACGCAAGCATTGCTCGCAAAACCCACATAGATTAGCGTGTCTATTCCCCGCGCCCGTAGCCAGTTCCCGAACGTTGTGCCATTGTCCATGTCATAGGTTTGGTGGTAGAGGACGGTCCCGCCATGATACCAAACGATGGGAGCCAGGTTGAGATTTACCCCAAAGTTATAGGAGTATTGCGCCGGATTATTCGTCAGGAAAACAGTGGTGAATCCTTGGTCGGCAGCGGCTTCCATCAGTGGGTAGATTTGATTGACCGCGACATCGTTGAACTCGGCTTCCAACTCCGGGTCAAGCATTCCTCTCCAGCAGTCCATACAGATGATGACGGTCTTCGCTGGGTTGAGCATGCGCTCGAACTCATAGTAGCCTGTGCCTGGATCAGGATAAGGAAGACCATTCCGCAGGAGCATTGCGCCAGTGACAGGATCCAACGCCCAGTTCGACCACAGGAATGTGGGGATGCCTGTGATAAGCGTCGTTCGTATATAAGTTGCAGAAACTCCTGCCAGCGTCTGAGCTTGAATTATTGCGCGCTGCGGCTGGATCGACAGAAGAACAGCTGTCAGCGTGATCAAAACAAGAATTTTTTTGATAATTCTCATCGGTCCTCTTTTCTATATTATACTTTGATCTCTTCCACGGATAACCGGCAAGCAGACACGCCGCCGAACCTGCGACCGGCGCTGACACCGTTCACATATGTGGTCGCCCCGCCATTGTTGCCGGCTCGGAGTTTGAATGTCGTGGCGCTGGTTGTTCCAGCAGCCATTTCGTACACGAGGTCAATGCTCATCAAACCATCGGCAGTGCTGATCTGATATGCAACTGCCAGAGCATTGGCAGTTGCATCCTGAAATAAGGCAATCACCGTAAGCAAAGCAGTATTGGAAGTCCCCATAAACTTGGCACGAATAACCAGTCTGTTCGTGGCACTTGTGGGAGTGATCGTGACCGTAATTACTTCATCACCCTCAGTGTTCTGCGGAATGGAGTCATCAACCGGCAAGGCTGTCGTGATAGACGAGTAGGTCGTATTTGGCGTAGCTTCCACGCGCTGCACCAACACACTTTCTGATCCCCCGCCCCCGCCCGTTAGGATTCCAATTCGCTTCATGGTTTTCTCCCTAAAAATGTGTAACCAGCCTTGCGAAGGATCTCTTCGCAAGGTTCCTTACAAAATCAATGATACCTTAACCCCACAATCTTTCTTGCACTCCATCGTATATCCCCATATAATGAATAGCATGCAAAAGGTATCTGCACAGCCGCGTTTCACAAATCTTTCACGCCTGTTTGTTCCCATCGCAGCCATTCTTGTGTTTGCGGTTTGGTTCAGCTTTGCGCCGCCGGGCTTGCTCGGCAAAGCGGATTTCGTCGGTTATGCCATCTGCCATCGCATTGGTGAACGCTCCTTCCACATCGGAGAGCGCCAGCTGCCTCTGTGCGCACGCTGCACAGGGGAATTCTTTGCGGCGGGTATTTCACTGCTCTTTTTCGCCCTGGTCAGCCCCAGGAAAAGCGGTATGCCCGGCTGGAAACTTGGCGCGCCCCTTTTGCTCTTCTTCCTTGCTTTTGGAATGGATGGCAGCAACTCGTATCTCTATTTGATCAAAGAAACATCCGGCGGGGCGCTGGCGAACATCCCCAACCTTTACATCCCGAACAACACCCTGCGGCTCTTTACCGGGAGCGGCATGGGCATCGTGCTGGCATCCATCCTTTACCCGGCGTGGAACCAGAGCACGTGGAAGGAAGCAGACCCCGGCCGCGCCCTCGACTGGAAAAAGCTGGGCGCCCTGATCGGCATTGTGCTTCTGGCAGATCTTGCCATTCTCAGCGAAAGCCCCCTTGTGCTTTATCCCATTGCCATCCTGAGTGTGCTGGGCGTCCTGGCATTATTGACCATGGTCTTTAGTATGGTCTGGATTCTGCTGATGCAGCAGGAAAACGAAATCACATCCCTCAAACAGATGTGGCTGCCCTTCCTGGCAGGGATCACCCTCGCCCTGCTGATGATCTCCGGGATCGACCTGCTGCGCTACCAACTGACCGGCACCTGGGGAGGCTTTCCCCTGGGCTGATTTTGCTTTGGAGTCGAACAGCTTGCTGTTCGCATTTGCAGGAGCAAGCTCCTGCACTCCAAAATTATGGAGGAACTATGGAACTACTCACTGGCATCTTCACTGCATTCGGTCTCTCGGCCTCGGCGGGATTGAATGCCTACATCCCGCTGCTTCTGGTGGGTCTGCTGGCGCGCTATACCAGCCTGATCCACCTCAACCAACCCTGGGATACGCTCTCCAACCCATGGATCATCCTCATGCTGTGCGTGCTGGTCATCATCGAGATGCTGGCAGACAAGATACCGGCGGTCAATCACATCAATGATGTGATCCAAAGTCTGATTCGGCCGGCGGCGGGAGCGATCGCCTTTGCCGCCAGTGCAAATGTCGTGACGGACGTCAGCCCGGTCCTGGCGCTTGCCTGCGGCTTGCTGGTGGCGGGCACGGTGCATGTCGCCAAGGCTGGGGCAGTGCGCCCGATGGTGACCGCCACAACCGGCGGTGCGGGAAATGTCCCTGTCTCCATCGCCGAGGACGTCGTATCCACGGTCCTATCCATCCTGTCGATCATCCTGCCGGTGCTGATTGGCACGCTGCTCGTCGTGCTGGCGGCATTTATCATCTATTGGCTCTACAAGCGCCTCAACAGAGAAACTACCTGATATAATCTGGACATCGTAGCACGTTATTCTGTCATTGTTTGGAGGAATACATGGAAACCCCACTGGAAACACCGCCCGTTAGTCCCGAAGAACCCAAGAAAAACAACACCACGTTATACATCATCATTGGCGTCGTCGTATTCCTGTGCTGCTGTTGCGCAGGTGGCAGTACAATCTATTACCTATACCAAAACGGCGATGCGCTCTTTGGTACAGGCTCTCTGTTACTGCAAGCACTGGCGTAGAGTCTTACACTGCAGCAACAACCTCCGGGTCAGCTCGGAGGTTTGCCATTTAAGAAAAGTTGTTTCAATTCACGCAGCCCGTTCAATGCGCCGCTCCGCAGCTCTTCGTTTAATTTCAATGTATTGAATTCGTCTTCATCCAGGACCGTCTGCTTTCCATCTGCGGAAACCCACAAGTCCAGCGCCAGGTCAACATAGGACACGACGCCGTCTTCGATCACTGCAGGTTTGCCGATATTGCAGTACCAGCCCTTGATCTTTCCATCGGCGCGGTCATGGACGACAAAAATGTTATACCAGCGATCCGTATAATAGTATTCGACAAAGCGATCGCCTTTCCTGAAAACAACATCCATAAAGGGCATGTCGGCGCGGTCGAAGAGCGCTTCCAGTTTGAGCGAAGTCTCGTCACGGCTCAACAGCATGCCCTCATACTCGTAAGTCACTTCGCCCGCGGGATTCTTTTTCTGCACCCTGATCCGCGCTGCCGCTCTGCGGCGTGCCGCGCTTGTCTTCATGCCAGACATTCTACCTTAACCTGCACTTCGATTTTCTCCCCCACCTTTGGCGCATTCTGCAAGTACAGGTAGATGCCGTTATCCAGGGTGACTTTGAATCGATCCTGCTGGAAGACCACGTCTGTAACAACTCCACGCAGAGTGTCCGCGTCACTCCCAGCCGGCAGCGGGCGCGCCAGCAAATGAACAGTCTCTCCCTCTTGATGTTTGTGCGGACAACTAACATTGAAAGCTCCAAAGCCACTCACTATTTTCCACCCGTCTTCTTTCCTCTTTCCTCTTACTTTCCCCTGAAAAATATTTCCCAACCCCAGGAATCCCGCCACGAACGCGGACCCGGGATTTGCCCACACATCTGCCGGCGTCCCTTCGCGGACGATCTCGCCGTTGTGCAGGATCAAAACGCGGTCTGCGATCGCAAAGGCTTCCTCCTGGTCGTGCGTCACATAAATCGCCGGGATCTTTGTACGGTGCAATATCCTCCGCAGTTCGTTGAGCAGATCCTCACGCAGAGTTCGATCCAGCGCGCCGAGGGGTTCATCGAACATCAACAGGCGCGGACGCGTCGCCAGGGCGCGCGCCAGAGCGACCCGCTGCTGTTCTCCGCCGGAAAGCTCGGTTACCTGTCTTTTCTCGAACCCACGGAGATCCACCAGTTCCAGTGATTTGGCTACACGCTCCGCAATCTCAGCTCCCGGCAGGCGCCGCATTTTCAGGCCGAAGGCGACATTCTCGTTGACGTCCAAGTGCGGAAAAAGCGCGTAATCCTGAAAGACCAGGCCGAAGTCCCGCAGATGGGCCGGGGTGGGAGTCAGGTCAATTCCATTGAACGAGATATGGCCAGATTCGGATTCTTCCAGCCCGGCGATGATCCGCAAAAGAGTCGACTTTCCGCTGCCCGAGGCGCCCAGCAAACAGATCGTCTCCCCTTCTGCGACCGTGAAGGAAATATCGTTGAGCAGCGGCTTGCCTTCGTAGGTCTTGAAAATGTGATGGACTGCGAGCATTAGAATTCTCCCGAGCCGGGCAGGCGAAGTTTTTCGATGAGCAAAATACTGGCGAGAGTGAGCAGCATGAGAATGGTCGCCATAGCCATCGCCTGACCATAGTTCAAGCCGCCAGGCTGCGAGAGGAAGCGTTCGATGGCAACCGGGATGGTGGGATATTCGGGACGCGAGATCAAAAGCGTGGCGCCAAACTCGCCAAGGGAAACGGTGAAAGCAAAGGTCGCCGCGGCGAGCGTGGCACGCCGGAGGATGGGCAGATCGATGTTCTTCCAGACCTCCAGCGGCGAGGCGCCGAGAGACGCGGCAGCCTGGCGCAATCGCTCGGGAATGGAAGCAATCGCCGGCTGCAGTGCCCGGATGACAAAAGGCAGCGCGACCAGCGTGTGCGCAAAGGGTACCAGCAGCGGCGACGTAAGCCAGATCCCAAAGGAAATGATAAAGCCCAGTCCGAGCATGACGGCCGATGAGCCCAGTGGCAGCATGATGAGCGGGTCCAGGATCCGTTCAAGGCGGGTTGGTTTGGCAAGCGCCAGCGCAGCCGGGAAACCCAGCAAAAGGGAAAGCACGACCGTCCCCGCGGCATACCCAAGCGAGTTGGCGGTCGCTCGGATGGGTGGAACGTAAAAGACCGAGCCGCGCCGATTAACAAAGAGTTCGGTATAGTAATTCGTGGTGAACCCATATTGAACTTCGCCGCGTTGACCGCGATCCGCTTCGAGGCGGAAGAGCGAGCGCAGAGGCAGGGCAGAAAGAGGCAGTAAAAAGAAAGAAGTCAGAAGAAAGACGAAAGAGGCAACAATAATTTTTTCCCACAGTGTCTTTGGCTTGCGAATATTCGATTCCACAGAGCGCGGCGCAGTCTGGATAGTTGCACGGGCAGCCACACGAGTATAGAGGAGCGAAACCACCAATGTGCAAACCAGCTGAATGATCGAAAGCAGCGCGGCAAGCGGCAGGTCCGGAAGCCTGAGAACCCGCAGGTAAATTTCCATTTCGAGGGTTGCAAATTGCGGTCCGCCCAATAGAAGGATGACGCCGAAACTGGTGAAGTCGAACAGGAAGACCAGCAGAGAGGCAGCCAGGATGGATGGGCGCAGGATCGGCAGGATGACACTCCACCAGACGTGGAACGAGTCCGCGCCGAGGGAGCGCGCCGCGGCTTCGAGCCTGGGATCCAGGCTGGAGAGAGCATTCCCTACGACGCGGATGAGGATGGTTGTGTTGTAGAAAACGTGGGCAATCAATATGGCGGTTAGTGTGCCGGTAAACTGGAAAGAGGAAAGAGGCAAGAGGGTGTGGACTAGCCCGCGTGGCCCAAGCAGGGCACTGAACCCCGCCGCGACAACGACGGTAGGCAGCATGAAAGGGACAGCCGTCAGGGCGCGTAACAGGGATTTGCCGGGGAACTCATAGCGCGCAAAGAGATAGGCAGAGGGAAGTCCGAGGAGCAGCGTGAGGAGGGTGGAGAGGGCGGCTTGGTAAAAAGTAAAAAGTAAGACGTCCGAAGCGAGGAGGAGGTTTTCGGACGTGAGGGTTCGAAGATCGAGGGTCAGAGCCAGGATGCGGGAAAGCGGGTAAAAGAAAGCGACAAGTAAAAAAGCAAGAGGGACGAGCCAAAGGAGCAGGCGGGAAAAGGTAGACAGGTACACAGGTAGACCGGTAGACAAGAAGGAATATCCCCGTTGTGAAGAGTGCCTGCTTGTTCCCATGTGTACCTGTTTACTTGATACTTGTCTACCTGTTTACTTGATACTTGTCTACCTGTCTACTTGATACTTATCTACCTGTCTACTTGATACTTATCTACCTGTTTACTTTAACACAACATCCGTCCAGGCCTGGATCCATTGATCGCGGTTGGCGGCAATCTCCTCGGGAGAGAGTACGGCGGTCTGTTCAGGAGCCTGTGCGTATTTGGTGAATGCCTCCGGCAGGGCAGCCTCGGGATTCACAGGATAGACGAACATTTGCAGCGGCATATCTTTCTGGAATTGTACCCCCAGCATGAAGTCCACAAATTTTTCGGCGAGGGCGCGCTGCCGGGTCCCTTTGAGGATGCCGACAAACTCAATTTGACGGAAGCAGGTATCGGGTCCGAGAATCGAGGCGGTGGGCGCATCATCCAACGGTTTCTCCGCAAAGATCACTTCCGCAGCCGGGGATGAGCCATACGAAACGACCATGGGCTGAGGTCCGCGCCCGGAGGAGCCGCTGAAATTGGTGTAATAGGCCGTTTCCCAGCCATCCACAACGACTACATCATTCTCCTGCAATGCCTGCCAATAGTCGGTAAACGAATCGCCGTAGTGGGCAACCGTTGCCAGCAGGAACGCCAGGCCCGTCGAAGAGGTCGCCGGGTTTTCCACGACCAACAAGCCCGCGTATTCGGGTTTGGTCAAATCTTCGAGGCTTTGCGGTACAGCCAGACCGTTATCGGCGAAATAAGCCTTGTCGTAATTGATGCAGACGTCGCCGTAATCGACGGGCAGCGCCCGATTCGATTGATCGAGTTTGAACCCGTCCGGGATCTGCTTCAACAGCGGCGACTCGTACGGCTCGAAAATATCGGCTTCGAGGGCGCGCGCGAGAAACGTGTTATCCACGCCAAAAAGCAGATCGGCAAGCGGCGCCTCTTTGGTCAGGATAGCTTTGTTGAGCACAGCGCCGGCGTCACCGCTCTGCAAAAAGACAACTTTGGCATTGTTGGCTTCTTCGAACGCCCTGACGACCTCTTCACTGACCGAGAACGAATCATGGGTCATGACGGTGAGAGTTTGGGGTCCTGTTGATTGAGAAGTACAGGCAGCCAGAAGTAAGAAGAAAGAAGTGAGAAAGAGGGTCAGTTTTTTCATGGGAACCTTTTGATTTACGATTTACGATTGGCGATTTACGACTGACGGCGGTGAACGATGAGCAGCAATCCTGATCCAATGGAAACAGAGGCAGAGTCGCCAAGCATTTCGTTGCTGATGCCGCGCGTTTTATCGGGGTAAAGCGTTTCACGACGGAGAGGGTATTTCAGGTTTTGCGTCTCGACCTCCGGCACCGCGCCCTGCCAGGGGATCAGGGAGACAAGATCTCCGCCTCCTCCGCGGACCTGTGCCCGGTCCCGGCAAATGAAGATTTCCTCCACCCCATCGTCGAGGCGCACATCGACACCGACGAGCCGCGGGTCGGTGAGCAGGGTGATGTTGGCAAGGGTCTGGTCCAGTCGTCCGCCCAGCGCGGCGACGATCAGGATTTGTTCCGGCTGCAGCTCGAGAGCGCGGTTGACGGCAAGTTCCAGATCGGTCTCGTTCTTGTCGCGGGGATGGAACTCGACCGCCACACCATCTTTTTGCAGCTTCTGTAATTGTGCCTTGTCAACGGAATCCATATCCCCGATGATGAGATCTGGCTTGACGTTCAGTGCCAGCGCGTGGCGCGTGCCGCCGTCGGCACAGATGATGGTATCGTCCACGCCGAGGAGCTGGCGGGCTTTGTCCGGGTCGGACAGTTCGCCGTTGGCAAAGATGATAATACGCTTCAAATGAAAACCATCCTCGCAGCGGAGGATGGTTGATTGGAAAAAGATATGTTCCCTCCGCCAGCATGATCTGGATCAGGTAATTCGGGTTTGAGCGCGGCTCGCTCCTCTCAGTCCCGCATCGCAGGACACCCCGTTCAATTGTCAGGCACAAATATACTCGAAAATTCCGAGATGTCAAATGAAAATAGTAGACAGGTACACAAGTAAACACGTATGTACCCGTCCACTTGTGTACTTGTCTACCTGTGTACTTTCTACCTCACGCGGCGGCGCCATTCCTCTTTCATTTGCAGATCGCGCGGGCTGACGCCCGAATCAAGCGCCAGGAAGTCTGTCAGCAGGCGGTTGAACTTGATCGTTTCATCGATCATGGGGAAATGCCCCGAAGCATCCAACAGAACCTGATGGGTCATGGTCGAAAGGGCGCTCTCCTCCAGGGGAGCCGTGATGGCCTGGTCTTTATCCCCATATACCAGCAGGCATGGAATACTCAACGTGCGGAAAAGACTAAAGATATTGTTCGCCTGCAATCCAACCATGGAAGCGGCAATCGCCTGGCTATCCGCCTTGCCAGCATCGGACAGGGCGGTGACGGCCTCCGGCGTGCGGCTGGACAGCCATTCGGTCAGTTCGGCCGGCGAGGCGGTCCGCATCCGGGCATTGACCGATTCGTAGTCCAGGGGACAACCGACTGCCATCATCCGATCCACGCTTTGCGGGAAGCGGGTTGCAAAGGTCATGCCAACCAGGGCACCCAGGCCGTGGCCTACCAGCGCGATCTTGCCAATCCCCATCTCATTGAGGAAACGATCAAGCAGTGTTGCCTGCTGCTCGAGTGAATAATTAAGCACATTGGGAGCGGTATCCCCAAACCCCCAGAGATCCAATGCGTAAGCGCGATAGGAAGTGGAGGCCACCTGCATGGAGGTAATCCAGTACCGCCATGAACCGACCCAGCCATGCAGGAAGATAACAGGCCGGCCGCGTCCCAGGACCTCGTAATGCACTATGGAACCATCAAGAAGGATTGCGCTCAAATTTACTTCCCAAATTTCAAAAGAATGGCTTTCACATGCTCCGTCAACTGATCGGGGGCAAAGGGCTTCAGCAGGTATTCCTCTGCACCGGCTTCCAGCCCCTGCTGGATTTCATTTTCCTGTCCTTTCGCGGAGAGAAAGACGATCGGAATATCCTTGAGGTCAGGGTTTGCTTTTATGATCCGGCAGGCTTCGTAACCGGTCATCCGCGGCATGCGCACATCCATGAGGACAAGATCGGGGTTCACTTTTGGCGCCATTTCGATGGCTTCCTCTCCATTGGTTGCTGCAAATACTTCATGTCCGGCAAAACGGAGTGTAAAAGCAACCAAGTCCCGAATATCACGTTCATCTTCTGCAATTAAAATCTTTGCCATCGAATCCTCATTGCTGCTCGTAGACAGGCAGGGTGAAGGAGAAAACACTGCCATCACCCGGCACGCCCGAGCTTTTCATCCAGATCCGGCCTTTGTGCATTTCCACGATCTGTTTCACGATGGAGAGGCCCAATCCGGTACCGGGCGTTGCCAACACGAGCGGATGTTCACCTCGATAGAATCGTTCGAACACACGACTCTGGTCATCCAGCGGAATACCCACGCCGTTATCCTGCACATCCACCTGCACTTCGGCGCCGCCGTTCGGGCAGTGGATGCGTACAATGATCGTCCCATTTTCGGGAGTGTAGTGATAGGCGTTATCAACCAGATTTCCAAGGATCTGGCGGACACGCTCTATATCGCCATAGACATGCGGCAGCTTCTTTGGCATATCCAGCGAAAGCGCCATCGGTTTGTTCTCTTCCTGGGAGCGCCGCAGCACATCTTCGATGACGTCCTCCGCGATCTCCCGCAGATCGAGTGCCTGCGGCGAAAGCGTCACACGTCCAGACTCGATCCGCGAGATATCCAGCAGGTCGTTGACCAGGATATTGAGTCTCTCCGTGTTGTTTTTGATGATGCTCAGGAAATGCGCCTGATTCTCGTTGACTGCGCCGGCCGCGCCCATCAGGAGAACATCCACATAGCCGCGAATGGAGGTCATCGGCGTACGCAGCTCATGACTGACCGTTGCGACAAACTCAGACTTGAGCCGGTCCACTTCCACTTCATGGGTGATATCGCGAAAGATCGAGACCGTACCCAGAAAATCGTTCAGCAGGATCACGGGCGCCAGATGGACCAGGACGATCCGGCCGTTCTCCAAATCGAGTTGCTCGGCGAAGGTATCCCCGGCCTCATAGGCGATGGGACCTTCCGACCAGTTACGAATGGTTTCCATCCAGGAACCGGCCGATTTTCCGAACAGCCCGCCAAAGACATCCAGGGATTGTCCAATGACGTTGCCGGGTTCGAGGTCCAAAATATGCGCCGCAGACTGATTGAGGAAGGAAATGCGGTTATCCTGACCCGTCACCAGGACGCCATCCGCCACAGCTTCCAGAATAGCCTGTGACCGGCTGGCATCCTCCTGCTCGCGGCGCAGCATGCCTCCCAAACGCTCCGCCTGATCGCGAATGAGCTCATACAGGTGCGCGTTGTTGATAGCGACAGCCACCTGTCCGGCAATGGCTTTGACCAGATTCAACAACTCAGCACTGAAGAAATCCGGCTTGCGATGGAACACCATCAGCACGCCGATCACATCATCAGCGACGAGCAAAGGCATGGCGATCGCGCTGCGGTGCTCGCGCGAGGAGGCGCTCGTTCGCACCCAGCGCGGGTCCGTGAAGAGATCATTGACGAGGGCCGGTTCACGGCGCTCCACCACCCAGCCAGCCAGCCCCTCGCCGATCTTGAGCTTGAAGCCGCGTCCCTCCCCTGAGACTTTATCGGAGAGATACCCGTAGCCGGCACGGTAATGCAAGAGGTTGTCCTCGGCATTGAGCAGCATGATCGTCCCCTGCTCGGCGCCGATGGCATCGTTCAGCAATGCCAGCGTGCGATTCAAAGCCCGGTCAAGGTCAAGGCTTGCCGAGACCTCCGTGAGAATGCGCAGGAGCGTTTCGGTGTTCTGCTGTTCACGCTGCAGCTGCGCCGTACGTTCGATGACGCGCATTTCGAATTCCCGTGCCAGGCGCTCGGTCTCGTTGAACAGGCGTCCATTTTGAATGGCAACAGCCGCCTGGTTCGCAAGCGTGCTTAGGATCTGCAAGTCATCTTCCGTATATACATTCGGCTGATAACTCTGTGCAGAAAGCATACCCATCGTTCTGCCGCTCAACGTCATGGGCACAGCCAGAATCGATTGCGGCGAGTCAGGCTTTCCATAGGTGACGCCGCCCGCTTCACTGACCGTCTCGGTCCCATGCAGAAGCATTGGCTGACCTGTAGCGATGACCTGCCCGCTCAAGCCCTGGTCACGCTGGATACGCATGGGCGGTGAGCGGCGATCATCATCCACCAGGTAGACACCTTCGATCTCGTTCGTTTCCTCATCCAGGAGGCTGATCACGAAGGATTCGACCGGCATCAGACGCTGCGCGGCTTTATGGACCGCAATGTAGATCTGTTCAGGATCAAGATTGGTACTTACCTGATAACTTGCCTGATTGAGGATGGAGAATCGCTCCGCCGTGGAAACCGTGGATTGGTACAGACGCGCATTTTCCAGGGCAATCGAGGCTTGATTGGTCAGCGTGCGGGCCAGCTCGATCTCGGTCAGGCTGAAGCGGACCGCTTCATGCTGATAGATAAAGATCAACGCCCGCAGATTCCTTCCGCTTACGAGAGGCAGTGCCAGCAGGGATTTCGTTTTTCTTCCCAGGAAGCTGCTCAACGGTTCCAGATCCGGCTCCGAGGCGACGGCATCGGTCGCAAACACTCCCAGGGAATCCTGCAAGCGATGGAAGATTGGCGCATCCGGCAAACGCTGCGGAAGTGGAAGTTTGGACTTCACAGCCGGAAAGGCATATGTCCAGACGGCGTTGCCGCGCTCGAATGTAACCACAGAAGCACTGGGGGCATCCAAAGCATCCATCAACTCCTGCGCAGTCAGCTGCAGGATTTTGCCTTCATCAAGCAAGCCGCTCAGGGCAGACGAGAAGCGATTGAGAAGCGCCAGGCGCTGCGAACGCTGGTCCAGCTCCGTGGCGCGGCTCAGGCTGTCCTCGAACAAATGGGCGTTTTCCAGAGCCACAGCTGCCTGGCTCGCAAACGTGGTGCCCACTTGCATGTGTTCCCGGTTGTAGTAGTGCGCCTGCCATTTCTCGAGCGCCAGCACGCCAATCACTTCGTTCTTGGAAATCAGAGGCATGCCGAGCCAGGAAAGGCGCGGCGCTTCCAGGGACGGGAAACGAGGATCCTGCCGTACATCGCCAATCAGGATGCCTTGTCCGGTACGGATCATTTCCTTGAAAAGGGCGCTATCCTCCACCGCGATCGTCAAACCCATACGGCGTTCCATATCGGGGAAACCGCGCGCGGCTGCGACCCTGATCCGGTCCTTCTCACGCAGCCAGAGTGTGGCTGTATCGTAAGCGATCACCGGCTCGAGCTGGTCGAGCAGCGAGGCGATCAACTCCTCGCGTTGCAGACTGGCGGTGAAGGTGGCGGCAGCATTGGTGAGTGCCTCCAGCTGGGCGGCGCGCTCCTGGGTCGTCTGCACCAAACGAACGTTCTGGAGGGAAAGCCCAACCTGTTGTGAAAGGGAAAGCAGCAGGGTTTCATCCTCGGGAGTGAAGGCGGCCGGCGTATTAAAGTTGTCCAGTACCAGAACGCCGACAGACTGTTCGCCCGATTGAATGGGGATCATCAGGCTGGAAACGGGTAAGCGTCCCCCGGTTGCCTGGCGATAAAGAAGCAATCCTTCCGTGGAAAAGATGTAATCGCGCGTGAACTGGACTTCATCCAGGCGCAGGGGCCGCTTCGATTCGAATACCTGGCCCGGCAGAGTTTCACCAACCTGATAGCCAATCTGTTTCATCGTTTCGTTGTCAGCGTAGCCTGAAACAGCCTGCGGCAGCAACATGCCCGCATGTTCATCCCAGATCAGCACCACGCCGGCATGCGCTGCAAATAAGGCGCGCCTGGCGCTTTCCAACAGGGCGCGCACAATCCGCTCGGAATCCAGGCCGCGCAGCTGGCGGCTGAAATCCAGTAACAGGTTCACTTCCTGCAGACGACGGCGCGTCTCATTCAGCAGGGAGATATTTTGCAGGATGACCGAGGTCTGCCGTGCGATCTGGTGATAGACCTGCAGGTCCTCATCGGTAAACGACGGCATGGGCTCCGGGCTGACCGCCAGCATCGCGGCAACCGTTCGCTTATCGACCCCGATGGGAAGGCAGATCAACGACTTGGCGTGCAGTGCCGAAAGAAGCGGCGTCTCGCGCCATTCGATATCCTCATCCAGGTTCGAGATCAGGATGGCTGTGCCGGTCTGCAAACAAGCCCGCAGCGGATTCCGCTGCCCAAACAGCGCCTCCGGGCTGGTGGCGCGCGGCACATTTCCCAGCACATGCATCAAGCGCGGACCTTCAGCGCTCGCCTCCGCAATCAGGGCGACCGACATACTTAACTGTGTGAGGGTCTCGCGCCCCAACGCCTGCAGCGCCGAGGAGGCGTCCAATTGCCGGCTGACCGATTCGGTAATGGCAAGACCCGCCCGGACGCGCTGCCCGCGCTGATCGAGGTTCTGGATCGAGATGGTCTGATCCAGATCCTTGCGCAGCAGGACCGGCAGATCATTTTGCGAGAAGCTGATCAAACGCTGCTGTCGCTCCAAACCCGAGGACAAAGAGTCCACTTTTGTGCGCAGGTCGACAAAGCGGGCGTTGTTCGTCATGGCAAGCGCGGCTTGTGCCGCGAAAATCTCGAGCGCTTCAATGGTCGCAAGGTCGGGCCGCAAACCATCCCGGGGTGCATCGAAACTGATCAAGCCAAGGGTGGCGCCATCATCATCTTCCAGCAGAATGATCAGGAGGTCGTCAGGATCCCACGCATTGGATGATTTGCGGGTCGTATCATCCGCTTCGAGGGTCACGATATGGACATCGGCCGGGATGATCGGTGCTTCATCCACCGGGATGAAATAGGAGCGGCTGATCTTGAACTGCGGCTTGAGCATTTGCTGGACACTGGTCAGCGGCTGTTTACGCGACATGAGCTCAGCCAATGTATCCGGCGGGAATCCCACCCCCATGACACGCCGCAACAAGCCCGTGTCCGGTTCGAACACGCTGAACAGTACCGCCTGGAAGGGTGTCGCTTCCCGGATACTCGTGGCGATCGTGCGCAGCAATTGTTCGAGCGGACGTTCAAAATTCAGGACCGAACTGACTTCGGTCAGTTTGGTCAGCGTTTCGGCGCGGCGCCGCAAAAGCTCGGTGCGCTGACGCTGCTCCTGATAACGCTGCACGTTCCCGAGCGCAACTGCGGTCTGCGAGGCAAGCGTCTGTATCACTTCCAGGGAGGCGTGGTCGAAAAATCCGGCACGTCCGGAATGTAGATGGATCAGTCCGGCTGTTTTTCCCTGGCTGGTAATGGGCACAATCAGAACCGCTCGAACCCCTTCATGAACCGGGGCTTCATCTGTTAACGAACAATCGGCGATAAGTTCCGAATTTCCCGTTGCGATCGCTTTTTGAGCCAGCGTCGAAAACGAATCGGGGAATGGACAGCCCAGGGAAAGGGTCACCGGCGGCGGGTTGGACGAGGCGGCTGTGTCGAAGAGCAGGATCGTGCCGCACTCGGCGCGGGTTGTCCGCAGGCTCTCGTCATGCACGACTTCCAGCAGGGATTTCAAATCCACCATCGAATTCAGTTCACGGCTGACGCGTGCGATGGAAGTCAGTTGTTCGACACGGCGGCGCAGGTTTTCATCCGTTTGCGTGGAGCGCCTGGCGTCCTCGATCGCCGAAGCCAGCTGGCCCGCCGCGGTCAGGATCACTTGCAGGTCATAATTGTTAAAGAACCCCGACTTTCGGCTGCCAAGCATCAGTTCCCCAAGGCTGCGGTCGTGGACGATCAGGGGCACAACGATCGCCGATTCCACCTCGACATTCACCAGCAGGCGATACACCGGAAGGATCCGGCGATCGGAACTCAGGTGTCCCACAAGGAACGGCTTTTGGCTGCCTGAAACTGTCGAATGATATTGGGGATTGTCCGCATGAAGACGCGCCAGCACTTCAACATCCTCGTCTGAAGCGCCGAACAGCGAGTCACGATGCAAATGCAGTTCACCCACCTGTTCATCGAGCAGGAATATTGCCGCGATATTGCTTTGAAACAGATTGGCAAGTTCCTGCAGCGAAAAACGGAGAACTTCATCCAGGGTCGCGGTCGAAGCTGCCAGGCTTGCAATCCGGCGCAGCGCATCCGAGCGCAGCGCACGCTGGCGGGTCCGTTCGACAACAAACGAACTCTCGATGATGCCCGCCGCCTGATCGGCAACGGTTTTGATCAGGCGCAGCTCAGCCGCAGAGAATTCAACTGCCGGCTGGTGGTGATTGGAAAGCTGAAGATAACCTACGAAACGTTCACCCGCGAGCAGGGGCACAAGCACAGATTCACGCAGACTGGCTGCCTGGGAAAGATTCTGCAATCCAAGATCACGCCAGGCTTGATCTTCCGCCGCGTTACGCGTGGCAATCAGTTTTCGTTCGGACAGCAGTTTTTCCGCCGCGCTCTCCGGCTGAATGGTCGTGCGATAGATCTCGACAATATGTTCCGGCAGACCCTGAAACGGGATTTGGCCCTCCAGGGTCCGTTTGTTTTCATCATATAAAAGGAAACCAAGAATTTCCACGGGAAACAGCGGTGCAAGTGTCTCCACAAGACGGCTGATGAGGTTGGTGTAATCCTGAGAGGCGCTAAAAACCTGCGCCAGGTTGGCAAGGCTGTTCAATTCCGCCACGCGATCCTGTTCGCGGGCATATATGATGGCGTTCCGCAGGCTATAGGCAGCCTGCGTGGAAACAAGCTGCAGCAGATCATGGTCATGCTGACTGACCACATTGGGAGAGAGATGGCCGATCTCCAGCGTCCCAATCAATTTCCCATCCGCGTGGAGCCGCAAACCCAGATAGGATTGGACGGGGGAAGTACCATTCGATTCGGGCAAGCTGGGATCAGGAACACGCGTATCAGGGATCAGGAGAGAGTCCTGCCGAGCGCGCAGGGCGCTGGTCAACTCACCAAATTGAGAAAGCGAGGCGTACACCACATGGGAAGAGCCGGAAGCTTCCAGCGTGTAGGGGGTAAGAGACTGGTCCGCCTCATCCCAAACCTTCACCTCCAGTACATCCGCCGGCACAAGGTGAGATACATTCAATAGGATGGCATATAAAGTATCTTCCAGCTTCAAACTCGCAGACACATTTTTGCCAAAATCGGAAATCGTCTGGAGGAGGGATGAATCCGCGCCAGCCTCACTCAGGCTCATCGCCAGTTCGACACTCCGCAGGGTCACGAGCATGACCGGATAGGGTCCCGGCACCTGGTACGAAGTGGCGTCCACCAGCCGGCCGCCCACCGACAGTCTTTTTTGGCCCTGCTGTGAGCAGAGACTGAGAATATCTTCTGCGGGCCTGGCCCGGCGAACTAAACGTTCCAGGTCGGCGGGTTCACCCTCACGCAAACCAAACCATTCACGCGCCAGCTGATTAACATACTCAACGCGTCCGCCGAACTGGACAATCAGGATGGCTTCATTCAGATTGGAGGAATCAGGGGAGACAAAAGGTGAAGTGATTTCAGGCGCAATCGAGGCGTTACGCGGCAAGCGACGCACTCCGATCACTGCCAGTACCAGAAGACCCAGTACTACAGCAAAAACAACCAACGCAAGGCCCACTTCCAGCCCGGTTGACATTCTCTTCTACCACCCTATCCGCCAGACGCGGCATCCTGGCGACGGGCTTCGGCAGCAAGCTCCGTGATCTCACGGATGTCGGCAAACGATTGCATGCTGGGCGACACCGCGCCGACCGAAATGGTCATGAAAGGAACTTTGACGGTTGTGCCATCGGCGGCAGGCGCCTGCATAAATCCCTGCTGGCGATCCATGAAGTTATAGTGTGTCTGCACCTCGTTATCAAATCTTTCCTTCAGCCGGGCTCTGATGGCATCCGCCTTGCCCTCGGCCGTGATGATAATGAAGTTATCGCCACCGGCATGACCGATGAAGTCAGTGGTCGTTCCCAGCTCATCGATCACTTCCCCGATCAGCATGGCTGTGAAGCGCAGCACATCATCGCCGGCTACAAAACCATAGACATCCTTGAACGGCTCGAAGCTGTTGACCCGCGCGTCGAGCAGCGCCCAGCCCTTCTGCCGGATGATGCGGCGCAGCTGGTCCTCGATCAGGCGCCCGGCCGGCAGCCCGGAACGGGGATCGGTCAGGCTCTCCCGTTCAGAACGTCGGATCGCGCCCTGGACGCGCAGTTTCAGCTCTTCGATATCGAACGGCTTGGTGATGTAGTCGTCCGCTCCCAGTTCCAGTCCCTGCAGCTTGTCACTGCGCTCATCCTTCTGCGTCAGGAAAATCACAGGGATGTGGCTGGTACGCATGTTGGTACGCAGCGTACGGCAGACCTCATAGCCATCGATATCGGGCAGCATGATGTCCAGCACGATCAAATGCGGCAGGACCTGTTTGGTTCGCTCCAGCGCATCCGAACCGCGCACGGCGACATCGACATCGAATTCCATGCCGCTGAAATAGATCTTCAGCATATTCCCGATGTCGAGATCGTCTTCTACAACTAACAGGCGGGCTTTTCCCATAAGCAGCCTCCAATTACGTGTGCGCCGCGCGCAAGCTGCGAGCACTCTTCGCATTACGGCGCACGGTCTCAATATGTTGTGGCGTGACCTCTCGCTCGAACGAGCGGAACCCGCTCAAGCGAAACCCGTGTTTTTTTGCCATGGCACCAATCTCTTCCACGCGTTCTCTGGTAAGATGTTTGCCCAAGGTGTAATCCTCGAAGCGTCCTTCCAAAGCCAGGGCAATCGTTTCAGCCATGCAGGCATAAGCCTTGCCTGGCGGGAAACCAAAATTAAAATGGAAATCAACGGAGCCCGGAACATCGACCATGCCTCCGTCAATCACTAATATATCATCTCTCACCGCCGCCACCATTGCAGAAACATCACGGGGGCGGGCGACATCACAGACCACACTGCCGGGCTGCAGATGTTCGGGCCGGATGACATCATGAATTGAACTGGTTACCGTTAAAATGAGTTGAGCATCTGCCAGAACATCCATGCTCGTGCTGACAATTAACTCGGCTTGTGCTGAGCCTGGTCGAAGCGCTCTTGCCCGGGCCTGGAGCCGATCGCGCAGTTCCTCGAGGGCGGCCGGCCTGCGACCGATCAAATAGAGGCGCTCGACATCCTCTGACAGCAATTCCGCACAGACCCGTCCGATCGCGCCCGTCGCCCCGACGACTGCCGCTGTGGCTTCGCCGAGCGGGATATCCATCACGCAGGCTGCTTCCCGGATAGCCTCCACCGCGACCGTGACGGTGTAGGAATCTCCGGTGGTCACCGGCACAGCCAGGGCATTTGCGATTGTAACACCTGCATCTCCAATGACCGAGGTGAACGCGCCCAGCCCAAGGATCTGCGCGCCAAGTTTTTCAGCCATGCGACCTGTCTGAATGATCTTGCGGTAAACCGTAGGCTCTGGCAGTTCCATCATGCGCCTTGGTGTGTACGGGCAGGCAATAAACCAGCCTTTTATTTCCTTGCCTGTCGCCTGAGAGGTGATCCCTTCGATCTCAGAAATAAATACCGGCGGAAAGAAGGTGGAGAAAAAATCGATCTGTCTCTCATTCAACACCCGTCCCAGCAAAGGAAATTTGCGGCTCACATCCCGTTTGGGGTCGATGGGATGGATAATAAATGCGAAAGTATCCACGCAGCGTTACCATGATTCCAATTGACTCTCGCCTGGGCGAGGATATAAACGTCGGTGCAGGCTGGCCGCCTTGAGCTTGTGATGATCGCTATCTTCATAACTGACATTCTTGTCGATTACGCGCCGCTCTTTCGAAGCCGCCAGGACCACATCCGACTCGATGGTACGGGCTGGATAGACGATCATCCCTGCACCCAGGCGGCAGTTGTGTCCCACCGCGCTGCCCAGCACAGGGCGGTTGGAAAAATTCAATTTGCTGTTTCCATCCAGGGCCCGGATCGGTGCAGGGATCAGGTTGTAATCCGTGAATGTGGAGCCGGCGCCGACAAATGTATTCCGTCCAATGACGCACATTTGCAGACAGGTATTCTGCGCGATCATGCTGTTGTCCATCACCGTCGTCATGAACAAGGCTGCCCGGAACGGCAGGAACGTTCCATCTCCCACCACCGATAACATCAGTTGAACATCCTGGGAAATATTGACGTTGTTCCCGATGATGCAGTTCTCGATCACCGCGCCGGCATTGATCGTCACGCTGTCTCCAATGGTCGTCGGACCATGAATGATCGCGCTTGGGTCAATAATGCAGTTCTTGCCAATCCTGACCAATTCCGAGCACTCCAGAAGCTGTGTCCCTTCATACAAAGCCCTGCCAAGCACCTTCAGCTTAAATGCCAGGTCTTCGTTGAGGCGCTTTTCAAAACGGGCACCGCGTGAGAACAGGCCGAAGACCACATCGACAATAAAGATATGCACCCATGAATCAATGGCGATTAAACTCCGCAAAGGAACCTGAAAGGTCAAATCGCCGCTCTGGTCCGCCATGTAGGTGGGCACATGATAATAACCCAGTTCGCGCGCCTGGAGGTCGATCACCAATGGTTCCGCGTCAGCAACGGGCCCATTGGGGTAGTACCACAAATCGGCGAGGAAGAGCTGTCCGGCCGGTGTATAGGAACAGGAAAGCGGCAGGGCATGTTCCTTGAACGCCGGGTCATCGGCGGAAAATGCCGCCCGGCAGGCACGTTTCTTCTGCTGAGCCAGCCGAATGAACATGCTGATATAGTCTTCATCGAAGAATAAATTGTCCCGATAGACGATCATCTCGCCGCGCTCCTGCGGGAAGCGCTGACCCGGTCTTAATTCAAATTCCTTCGTTGTGTAGGGTGTCAAAACATTTCGCTGATGCAACCAGAGAGGGGTATTTTGTATGCGTAAATCCCGTGCAGGCTCATTGAACGGTGTGATTGGACGGGGAGCGTTGAGAATGACCTTGAGCATATCAATAAGCAATTATTCCACAAAATCAACAAAACAGGGGCAGGAACTTGCCGCAAACGCCCGCAAATTGCAAAACTGTTTGGCTTGACAGGAACTAGAAAATGGGTGCCAGATCGATCACAATGGTACAGGCTTTATCCCCCATAGCAATGCACGTTTTTTCCTCCACATGAAAGACCTTGCCGCCGCTCAGCCAGTAGAGTGCCTCCTGTAACACCCCCACCGCCAGGTGACAGACCGGCTCCTGAGTCTTGCGTCCCCAGCAGAGCGGACAGCGCTCGATATTCCAGAGTAATTTGCCATCCTCTTCTTCGATTTGAACATGCTGATCGGTACAGCTGTTGAACAGCTCGGCAAAGGCTTTTGCCCCCGACTGGAGTTTTGCCGGGAGGGGCAGCAGGCGAAACGCCGTGTCCATCAGCCCAAGCTGCTTTCCATATTGGCGGACACCATAGTTGAAACAGGCGCGGCCCACGCGCAGGGCAAGTCCGCGACCGCCATGAGGACCATAAACCTGTTCCAGCATCCCGGTAAGACTGCTGACCGTCGAAAAGGGAAAGGCAAGGGTCGCATCATCCGGAGGATAGTTCCCGATGAAAGCGGAAAGGGATGCCAGGTTAAGCACCGCGTTCACCCCATTCAGTCCGATCACCTCTTCCATCGACAAGAGAATAATCCTCCCCATGCGGTTTGGATAAAAATACTGCGCGCTCGTATTCATAAAGTTACAGAAGGGGTTGGCGACAGCGAGGTGGACAGCTGCGGGGCTGGGACCGGCTCTTTCATATCCAGAAAGGCCTTGAGGCGTTCCGAGAAGCGCTGCGGCTCTTCCAGCATGATGAAATGACCGGCGGACGGGAACCGCTCGATCTCCGCGTGCTCGATTCCCGCCTTCATTGGCTCCCATTGCCGCGGGTGGACGATCACATCGCGGTCGCCATACATCCCCATGGCGGGAACTTTGATCTGCCCAAGCATCGGGCGCAGATCCGTCCGGCGTAAGGAGGCGATCGAAAGCAGGAACGATTCCAGGGTGGTGCGGGAGAGGTCGCGGTCCATCATATCGGCAAAGCGTTCGTCACGGCAAATCAGGGGCGAGGCTGCCCGCACAGCCAGGCGAAAAGCACCCATCATGTTGAAAAGCATGAATGCAATGCCCCGATAACCCGCCAATTTGAGCGGGACTGCCAGCGAGGAACCCACGATAGGCGAACCCACCACCACCACTTTGCTGGCGCGCTGAGGGTACTTGATCGCCACGGAAAGGCTGACCGTCCCGCCCATGCTGTGACCGACCAGCGGCGCATTGACAATGCCCAGCTGCTCCATGAATTGATCGACGAGGCTGACAAAATCCTGAACGGCATAGGTCTCGCGCTTTTTCCCCGATTCACCAAACCCCCAGAAATCGAGGGCGTACGTGCGGTAATAGCGGCCCAGGAAGGACATCGTCTCCTGCCAGAGGCCCCACGAACCCAGCCAGCCATGCAAAAGGATGACGGGCCGCCCCCGCCCGTACACTTCATAATGAACAATACCTTGACCAGTAGTGATGGATGACACGGCTGCTTACGAACGGGTGCCCCTTATTCGCCCGACTCCATTTCCGCCAGAATGCTGTAGAGCAACTCAAGCAGGACAGATTTCACCGTCGCCTTGTCTGTGGCAACACACGGCAGGAATTTGGTCTTGCTGTCCAGCCGCAGGGCATGGCGCATATCTTCGAGGTCCCAGGCGTCGTCCTTGTCCTGCTTGTTGGCAGCGACGACGTACGGTGTGGGTGCATAGGCGCGGAAGGTTTCCAGAATCGAACGCGCTTCACGGAAGGTCTCGGGGCGGGTGCTGTCCACCATCACAATAAAACCCAGCATGCCCTCCGAAAGGATCTCCCACATGAAATCGAAACGCTTCTGACCCGGCGTGCCAAATAAATACAGGACAAGATCTTCGTCCACAGTAATCCGGCCGAAATCCATGGCGACGGTTGTCGCCTCTTTAACGGAACGCTCCGCGGCAGTGGAGATCTTCCGTTCGGTAGAGACAACATCGATTTCACTGACCGACTGAATGAACTCGGTTTTGCCAGCACTGAAAGGGCCCGTGACTACCATTTTGACTGTTTGCATAACTGCTTATCCTTCTGGCTCAATGAATACAACAACTAGAGCGAGCGTATACGCCCAATTAATTTATTGACCAATGATTTCTGTTCTTCCTTGTCCTGCGTCGGGAACGTCTTCGGGCTGATCGGAATCACCATGCCTTCCGGCCGGACAATTTCAACCAGACCCGCCTGCAAAAGTCCATAGACAATCCGGCGCACATCCAGGTCGTTCATTTTGTTCGTCAGCGCGATCTGCTTCATCGTATTTCTGGGGTTAATATAGGAAACAACACGCCACTCTTCCACACTCAGGTTCACATTTTTCAACGGGCGGTCCGTGAACTTGAGAGCCATATCCAGGCTGGGGATCTCATCCTGGAGTTGTTCCCATTCCCGCAACTGGCGGGAGCCCTCGATAATGATATTTTCCAGGTCGAGCCGTACATTGATGCGGTCCTCGGGGGCCAGCATCTCACCCTCGAAACGGAAGAAGCCTTCCACCCACGTAAAGAGCCGCCGAATGATTTCCGTAAAATAACTTTGCAGATTCAGAAGGATCTCTTCCTGTGTCAGATACCCCGCATTGATCAGCAGCAATCCCAATTCCTTATCTGTGATCTTTCCGGCCCGTTCGACAATCGCCCGATATTGATTCACCGTCAGCCGGTTGGCTTTGTGCAGGACCGCTGCCAGGCTGCCATCATCCTGGCCCACGCGCGCATACGCCAGTTTCCCCTCACGGAATGAAATATAAGCCTGCTCGCTGGGACCGTCCACCACCAGCGTGCCGGTCTTCTGCGCCAGGTTGACCAGATTGAGCAGTTGTGTAATTGTAAAATCTCGGAGGTTGCCGCGAAGTGCCATAGAGTATGCCTCAACAAAATCCCCCGCACGGGAGATTAAAAAGATTATACATGCAAAAGGATATAAGCGTCAAACGGCGCATTCCTCTTTGAAAAGCATTTGGAAGGTGACCGGCTTCCTTCAGCCAGTGATAAACTTACGAAAAACTTGTACAGGAGCACCCATGCGGAAATCAATTTTGGCGCTCATCCTCAGCCTGAGCCTGCTGACCGTTACCTCAGCCTTCGCCTCCCCTCCCCCGGATGTAGCGAACAATGAAGTTACCCTCAATTTTCCCGAATCAGCCACGTTCCACCTCACGGTCACCGGCGAGACGGAGATCGCCTCGGTTGTGCTGGAATATGGGAACGAGCAGCAAACCTGCGGCGAAGTGATCGCCAAAGCCTTCCCCCAGTTTGCACCCGCCCAAACCGTCGCTGCCGAATGGACCTGGGAAATGCGTCAAAGCGGCTCGTTGCCCCCCGGAGCCCAGCTCTGGTGGCGCTGGCGCATCACGGACGCCAATGGCGGCGAGACCCTCACCGAAACGGAAACCGCTACCTGGCTGGACGATATTCATCCGTGGCAGACCATGAGCAGCGGCGACACGCAAAGCGTGCAGCTGCACTGGTACGAAGGAGACCAGGCTTTTGCCGCTGAGCTTGCGCAGGCTGCCTACGATGGTTTGCAGTTTAACGAAACACAGTCCGGTCTCAAAGCCGAGGCGCCCATCGATATTTACGTCTACGCGAACACCTATGACTTGCAGGAAGCCATCCTCTACGAACCCTCCTGGACGGGCGGGCAGGCGTTCCCCGACCAGGATATTGTGATCCTGGGGATTTCAACATCCGACCTCGAGTGGGGCAAGGACGCGATTGCCCACGAGCTGACGCATGTGCTTGTCGGGCATCTCACCTTTTCATGCCTCGGCGATGTGCCCACCTGGCTCAATGAAGGCCTGGCGGTGTACAGCGAAGGGGACCTCGACCCGCAATCCCAGCAACAGCTTGACGATGCCATCCGGAATGACACGCTGCTCACAGTCCGTTCGCTGAGCGGCGGGTTCTCTGAGGTCGCGGACAAAGCCTATCTCTCCTACAGCCAGTCGTACAGCATCACAAAATTTCTGATCGAAACGCACGGCCAGGACAAAATGACTTCCCTGCTCCTGGCATTGAGAGACGGACTGACTATTGACGAAGCCCTCACCCAAACCTACGGCTTTGATGTGGATGGACTCGAGGACGCCTGGAGAAAAGCGATCGGCGCCTCGCCGCGGTCTGTTTCCGCGCAGCCTACCGCCCAGCCCACTCCCACGTTTGTCCCCACCATTGTCCCTTTTGGAGGCACCTCCTTCGAGGGCATGCCCGCCGCGACGCCCACGCCGATACCCACGCGCACGGGCCCGCCCCTCCCTCTGACGCTGATCCTGCTGGCGCTGTGTTGTGTCTTTCTCCTTCTGATTGGCGTTGTCATTCTTGGGTTTGTGCTCCGCAGTCAAAATCACGAGGGAGGGAATAATGGATAGAAAATCAGTAGTAGCGACTTCAGTCGCTTTCCCGATGACTAAAGTCATCACTACGCTCACTACTTTAATTATATTTCTTTCAACAAACACCACGGGGCCGAATCCCGCCTCGGCGCGGCAGGCGAATGTTCCGCTGGACCAGGCATTGGTCCTAGCGGGAGGCGAGTCCACGAATCCGCGCAACTATGATCCTGCGACGACGCTCAGCTCGGGTGATAAGCGCCTCTTCAGTGGATTGGTCTCGTTCGACCCTTCTTTGAATTTGACCCCTGATCTGGCAGAACGTTGGGAAGTGAGTCCCGACGGCACGGTCTACACGTTTCACTTGCGGCAAAATGCAAAATTCCACGACGGCCGCCCGGTCACCGCGCAGGATATCGTCTATTCGTGGGAACGCGCCGCCAGCCCCGCTCTTGCTTCGGACACGGTGCTGACCTATCTCGGCGACATCCTGGGCGTCCGCGCCGTGACCGAAGGCGCCGCGGATCACATCAGCGGACTCGCGATCATCGATGATCACACGCTGCAGGTCACCATTGACGCGCCCAAGCCTTACTTCCTCCTCAAGCTTACCTTTCCAACTGCTTTTGTGGTAGACAAAGCCAACGTGGAAAGCGGCGAGGAGTGGTATCGCGACCCCAACGGCACGGGTCCTTATAAATTGATCGAGTGGAAACGTTTCGAACGCCAGGTCTATGAAGCCAACCAGGATTTTTATCTCGGCGCACCGGACATCCCCTATATCGTCGTGCAATTGTATTCCGGGGCGGGCGAACGGCTCTACGAATCAGGGGAGATCGATATGACCGGAATCTATTCGATCGATCGTTTTACGGATCCGACGGAGCCGCTGCACAGCGAACTTCTCACCGGGGTTAATTTATGCACACACTACATGGTCTTCGATACCACGCGCCCTCCGTTCGATGATGCGAAGGTTCGTAAGGCGTTCAGCCTGGCATTCGACCGGCAAAAGTATGTCGATGTCGTGCTCCGGGGACATGCCCTGCCGGCCAGTGGATTGTATCCGCCGGGGCTGCCGGGCTTCAACCTCGCCCTCCAGGGATTGCCCTACGATCCCGCCCAGGCACGTCAACTGCTGGCAGAGTCAAAATACGGCGGTCCCGCCGGGCTGCCGCCGATCGTTTTCAGCGATATTGGGATTGGCATCTATGTCAACGGGGATGTCGCGGCACTGGCTGAGATGTGGGAACAGGACCTGGGTGTGACCATCACCGTCGAAAACCTTGAACCCAATTACTATTACGACCAGATCTATGCGGGCAATCACGGACAGTTGATTCGAGGCGGCTGGTGCGCAGATTATCCCGATCCTGAAAACTTTGCCGATGTGCTCTTTCACACGGGTTCAGCCCAAAATAACGGCGGCTATTCCAATCCGCAGCTCGACGCGCTGCTCGAGGCAGCACGCGTCGAGAAGGATGTGACCAAACGCATTGCGATGTACCAGCAGGCGGAGCAGCTCATCGTGGATGATGCCGCGGCATTGTTCACTTCCCACTCACTGTCCTATCAATTGGTCAAGCCGTATGTGAAAGGTTATGTCTTCACCCCGATCGATATCCCGATCGAAAGATATATGCGGCTGGAAGGGAAATAGCCCCTCCCCGTCCCTCCCCAAATTCGTACTGAAAAGTTCAAAGAATTGACTTCGAATTTGGGGAGGGTGCCCGCAAGGGCGGGTGGGGCGGGGCTACGGTCTTGCTTCCACGGCAAACTCAACCCGCTCGATCTCCCCTCCCAGACTGGAGACCATAAACTCAAACGGCAGACTCCCCCCCGCGGCGAGACCCGCCTCCCATTCCCATCTGCGGACGCCGACCACGCGGCCCGCCCCGTCGTACGCGGTTCCCGTGACCCAGACCCGGCGCGCCGCCTTTGAGTCGCCTGGCAGCAATACCTGCCCGGTGAGCCGCGCGCTGCGCCCCTCCGCATTGACCTGGGCAAGCGTGTTATTGACCGCTGCCCGCAGATAGCGTTCATCATCCGGCAGCAGGCGGATCGCCGTCAGCACCTGCACCTGCGGCTTCGCATCAAACGGGATCGCCGGAGGGAAAAATACAGCCAAGGGCAAGGAAGTATTTGGGGACAGAACGTTCAAAGGCAGCAATGCAGTTTGACTCGCGAGGGTCCTATTGCTCGAGTCCACCAATGTCACCTGCGCGCTGAGATTTTCCAGGAAGTCCGGAAAATCGTTGTGGACCAGCACGAAGCACCACATGCCTTGTTCCGCAGTGGGATAGCACTCGATCTGTTGGATGGTGAACGGCACAGGAGTCGGCGTCGATTCGCCGGAGGGATTCTCGGGGTTGCTTGGGATTCTGATCACCTGTCCAATGGACATGCTGTTGGGTGAGATTTCCGGATTCGCAGCCTGCAAGTCATCCATCGAGACGCCGAATTGGAGGGCAATACTGCTGATCGTATCGCCCTGTCGGACGGTGTAGGTGAAAGGCGTCGGGCTGGGGAGAGGCGTTTCCGCGGCGACCAGGCCCTCGGGAGTCTGCATCGTCGGACTCCGGGTGGAGGTGACGAATGGGATGAGGGTGGAAGGCAAAGGCGCAGAGTCGATCCCTTGGGAGGTGCATGAAGTGAGAAGCAAGAAGAAAGAGGAAAGAAGGGTCAGGGAAGAAGTAAGTAGGGTTCGGTGCATGAGACGATTATAATTGCATCAAAACACCAACTGGAGGAGACATGGAGTATCGCCATTTAGGAAAGACGGGGATTCGCCTCAGCGAGTTATCGTTTGGTTCCTGGGTTACCTTTCATAATCAGGCGGATGTAAAAGCTGCGGTGGAGATGATGTCCGCGGCGTATGAGGCCGGCGTAAACTTCTTCGATAACGCCGAAGTGTACGCAGGCGGCAAATCGGAGGAAGTGATGGGCGCGGCGCTCAAGCAGCTGGGCTGGCGGCGCAGCAGTTATCTCGTCTCGACGAAATTCTACTGGGGGATCGAGGAGGGTGTGAACGAGGAGAACACCCTCAACCGCAAACGACTCATCGAAGGGATCAACGGGTCGCTCCAGCGCCTGCAGCTCGACTATGTGGACCTGATCTACTGTCATCGCCCGGACCCGACCACGCCCATCGAGGAGACTGTTTGGGCAATGCACAACATCATCGAATGGGGCAAAGCCATGTATTGGGGCACGTCCGAATGGGCGGCGGCAGAGATCGTTGCTGCCATTGAAATCGCAGAACGCCATCATCTGCACAAGCCCGTGACCGAACAACCTGTCTACAACTTATTCGAACGGCATCGCTTTTCAAAGGAATATGAGCGAGTTTATAAAGATCATGGCTACGGCACCACCACCTGGAGTCCGCTGGCTTCGGGTTTGCTGACGGGTAAATACAGCCAGGGCATCCCAGCCGACAGCCGCGGCGCCCTCGAAGGATATGACTGGCTGCACAAACATCTCACCGACCAGGAGAAACTTGCAAGAGTCCAGGTGCTCGAGCCGATTGCGAAGGAATTGGGCTGCACGCTCTCACAACTGGCCTTGGCCTGGTGTTTGAAGAACCCGTTGGTGAGCACGGTCATCACAGGCGCCAGCCGCGCGGAACAGGTGCGTGAAAATATGAAAGCGAGTGAGGTCGCGCCAAAACTTACACCCGAGATCATGGAACGGATCGAAGACATCTTTGGCGAGCAGCAGGAAAAAGACGAAGATTAGTTTTAGATAGTTTGGAAGCCTTCAGGAAGTTCCTGAAGGCTTCTGTTTTCTGCACTCACCAGGGAGCAATTCACACAGGAAGAACAACATGGATAGTCAAAACAAGGTTTCACAGGAAATACATGATGCGGAATCGGTTTCCGCCAGTTCAAAGCCCAAGCTCGGCATCATCGGACTCATTCTTGGCATCTCCGGTGCTGTCATTTCTTTGGGCTCACTGTTGCTCTTTTTCTATATTTTGCTGGTTGGTGGCGGGCTCGACATCATGGATTATCCGACTGAAGAGTTCACCGCTGCCGGATATTGCGGCTTAGGTGTTGGGATAACAGGTGGTGTTCTCGGCATTGTGAGCCTGAGGCGGGGAGAAAACAAAACAGCAGCCAGCATCTCCATTGTGCTTGGAACATTCATGTTTTGTACTTGCAATATGCTCACTCTTCTTCTTGTGATGCCGTAGTCATGAACGAAACGGGATCTTGATAGCATTACCCTTCGAGGCAGCCCTATGCAACAATGCTTTTAAAAACATGCCAAAGCTCAACAAACCTTACAAAAAGGATAATTTCAGGGTGATTTTGTGACATTCATCTCCCCCCTTCTCAGTCCACATTAATCTCCACATGTAAAATAAACAGGCATAACTTTTGCGATTTTTGTCTCATTCGACATCGGAGGTAAATGTGAGGATCAATAAGTTTGTGATTGGCGGCGTACTCATTCTTGGGGCGGTCGTCTTTTTAATTTGGACAGCTACAGCAGCCAGCGCGGAATACTTTCTAACCATCGATGAACTGAATGCCAAAGGACCTGAGATGGTGGATGAAAACCTGCGTGTGTCCGGCGCGGTGATCGGCGACTCGATCCAGTACGACCCTCAGAGCCTGACTCTGAGCTTCGAGGTCGCTCACGTCCCTGCCGATAATCTCGCGATCGAAACTGAAGGCGGCCTCGCGGAAGTTCTGCACCAGGCCGTGCTGGATCCGTCGCGCGCCCGCATGAAGGTTGTTTATGTGGGTCCCAAGCCCGATCTTCTGCGCAACGAAGCACAGGCGATCATGACCGGTCACCTGGGTGCAGATGGCATCTTTTATGCGGACGAACTCCTGCTCAAATGTCCAACCCGTTACGAGGAGGCTGTGCCCGAGCAGGCTGGATAGCAGTTCGCGTAGCACGTATGGCATATCGCGTATCGCGTGTCGCTTATCAAAATACAATGGACGATACGCGATAAGCAATAAGGAAATCTCGATGATCGCTAACTTTGGCTACGGTGTTTTAGTCATAACATTTTTGGTAACGCTTTACAGCGTCTTTGCTGCCATCTACGGGGACCGCAGGCAGATCCCTGCCATGGTGGAAAGCGCGCGCCGCGCCATGCTGCTGACCTGGCCCCTGCTTACCCTGACAGCCGGTGCACTCATTTATTTATTGATCAACGATCACTACGAAGTGCAGTTTGTTTACGAAGTGACCAGCCGCTCCATGCCCACCTACCTGAAGATCACAGCCTGGTGGGGCGGACAGGCTGGCTCGCTGCTCTTCTGGTCCTGGCTGATGTCGGCCTTTGCCTCCCTGGTCACCCTGCGCAAATGGGACCGCGACCGCGAGTTCCTGCCGTGGGTGATCGTCGTTGCCTGTGTGACGATGGCGTTCTTCATCGGCATGAATGTCTTCTTCGAGAATCCGTTCGCGCAGTTCTATCAAACCTTCGACGGGGTCAAGTCCTATAACTTGAAACCGGCGAACAGCATCCTTTTCACCCCGGAGAATGGGCAGGGATTGAATCCGCTCCTGCGCCACCCGGGCATGATCATCCATCCCCCGATGCTTTATCTTGGCTTCGTGTCGTTCGTCATCCCATATGCCTTCGCGATCGCGGCGCTGATCACGGGCCGCACCGACGACCGCTGGATCCGCCTGACCCGCCGCTGGACGCTGTGGGCCTGGCTCTTCCTCTCCTTCGGTCTGGTGCTTGGCGGACGCTGGGCGTACGACGTTCTCGGCTGGGGCGGCTACTGGGGCTGGGACCCGGTGGAGATCGCAGCCTTCATGCCCTGGCTGACAGGCACCGCCTTTTTACATTCCGTGATGATCCAGGAAAAGCGCGGCATGCTCAAGCAGTGGAATATGATCCTGATCATCCTGACGTACGACCTCGTCATCTTCGGTACATTCCTGACACGGTCAGGGGTATTATCCTCCGTCCACGCCTTTGCGCAAAGCGCCATCGGACCTTTGTTCTTTGCGTTCATCGGGTTTACGCTCATCAGCTCGATCGCCCTGATCATCTACCGCTGGGGCAGCTTGAAGTCGGAAACAGAGATGACTTCCCTGCTTTCACGCGAAGCCCTGTTCCTGCTGAACAATCTTCTGTTCATGAGCATCCTGGTTGTCTGTTTCTGGGGCGTGATCTTCCCGCTCATATCGGAATTATTTTCAGGTCAAAAAGTAACTGTGGGTCCGCCGTTCTATGAGCGCGCCACCTCGCCCCTCTTCGCAACCTTGATGATGCTGATGGGCATTGCTCCCCTTTCCGCCTGGGGACGTTCCACAGTCAAAACCTTAGGACGTGCAATCTGGAAGCCCATCGTTGGGGCAGTCGTCGTTACTGCCGTACTTTTCGCCACTTATACCCAAAAGATCGGCGCGCTGATCGGCTTCTTCCTCGTGGCGCTGGTGATCTTCGTGACAATCTATGAATACTGGCGCGGCGCCTACGCCCGTCAGCGCAGCCAGGGCGAGAATATTTTCACCGCGTTCTGGAATCTGACCGGGCGCGACCGCCGTCGCTATGGCGGCTACATCATCCACATCAGCATGATGCTGATGGCGATCGGGATCATAGGCATTGAGACTTTCCAAGTGGAAACCCAGGGAACACTTGGACAAGGCGAGACGATTTCACTTAGAAATTATGAATTAACGTATAGAGAGATCGCCCAATGGGATGACCTGCCCAGCGGCGTCAACTACCGCCGGGCAGTCCTGGATGTCTATGAGGATGGCGAGTATCTGGGTCAGCTTGCCCCGCGCATTGACTATTACTATGACTCACAACAGAACATGACTATTCCCGGTCAGCGCTCGACCATGAGAGACGACCTGTACGTCCTGCTGGTGGATTGGGAACCCGCCACCGCAGCGGGTGCGACATTCAAGATATATGTCAATCCACTGGTCAACTGGCTCTGGCTGGGAAGTCTCCTGTTCCTGGCTGGCATCATCATCGCTGCCTGGCCTGAAAAGGAACGGGAACGCGCCGCGTTCAAAGCCGAAGCACGCGTCCAGCAGCAGACCAGCGCGGCAGACTAGTGGTGTAGAATGTAACCAGGGAAACAAAATGGGATCATCACGTACTATTTTTTACTTTGTACTTCTCACTCTCGTTCTGGCTGGGTTCTGGACGATCCCCGTTTCTGCCCAGGGACCCACTCCTACAGATGACGAGGTCAATCGCATCGCCAAGCAGCTCTATTGTCCGGTCTGTGAGAGCACGCCACTGGATGTCTGTCCCACCGAGGCGTGCCGCCAGTGGCGGGACCTGATCCGCTCAATGCTGGCGGAAGGCAGGAGCGAAGAAGAGATCGAACAATATTTCGTCGAACATTACGGCGCGCGTGTATTGGCAGAGCCGCCCAATCGGCTGGCCACATATCTGGTCCCTGCGGTGGCGATCCTGCTCGGCGCGTTCATGCTCTTCCGCGGTTTTCGGATGTGGATGAAGCCCTCCATAACGGAAGCCGGCGCGGCCGACGCGCCGCCTGAGCCGGAGCAGGATCCATATATTGCAAAATTGGAAGAAGAATTAAGAAAGCAGAAATAACCAATCTTGCGAAGGTTCGAAGCCTTCGCAAGATTTTTGGGAGAAATCATGACAGACACATCCCCCCCTGCCCCGCGCCGCGGTGTCCCCCTCTGGGCACAGATCATCATCTGGGTATTTTTAGTCGGCTTGCTTGCCATCGTCGCGCTTGGGCTCAGGCGCGCCCAGCAGGGCACCGTCCAGCCGGGACAAGCCATCGATAATTTCACATTACCCCTGTACAGCGGTTATGAACTGGATGGCAAAAGCGAAATCCAGTTTGACGACTTGCGCGGCAAAGTGGTCGTCATCAACTTCTGGGCTTCCTGGTGCAAGCCCTGCGAGCAGGAAGCCGCCGAATTACAACAAGCCTGGACCGAGTACGAACCGACCGGGGAGGTCCTCTTCCTCGGCGCTGATTATGTGGATACGGAACCGGAAGCACGCGTCTATCTCAAGAAGTTTGGCGTCACCTATCCAAACGGTCCTGATCTCGCCACACGCATTTCACAATACTTCCGCATCAAAGGCGTGCCGGAAACCTACTTCATCGACAAGGAAGGTGTCCTGCAGTATGTCCAGATCGGGCCCTTCACATCGCTTGAGCAAATTCGCGCCCAGATAGACACATTGCTCGAATAGAGGGTACATGGAACTCACCGCGATTTTCTTTTCACTGGCAGTGCTGATTCTGGTTGGGGTGTATCTCTACGCGCCCTTCATGGAACGCCGCGCCCGCCGCGTCACGGAAGAGGAGCACGAGTTCTCCGCGCTCATGGCGGAACGTGACCGCGTGGTCAACTCGCTGCAGGAACTCGATTTCGATTTCAAGTTGGGCAAGGTGCCCGAAGAGGATTATCCAGCGCAGCGCGCCAGCCTCCTGCAAAAAGGCGCCGATATTTTGCGGAAGATCGATTCATTCGCCCCCTCGCCCTATGGAAGTGATGGACAGGATACGGAAGCCCGGCTGGAAAAAGCCATCGCCGCCCGCCGCGCCGATGCAGCCGAGGCGCAGCCGGAGGTCTCCGACGATGATCTCGAAGCGCTGATCTCCTCGCGCCGCAAGGTCCGTACCAACAAATCCGCTGGCTTTTGTCCCAGGTGCGGCAAACCCGTGATGGTGACAGATCGCTTCTGTCCATCGTGTGGAAAATCGCTAACATAAAATCAATGTCATTCTGAGGGAGCGAAGCGACCGAAGAATCCTGCTGTTCCGCGGCGAGACCCTTCGCTGCGCAGGGCAGCTTACGCCCGCTTCGCTCAGGGTGACATACTTTTGAGGACCTTCATGAAATTTCGTTCTGCCATTATCGTTATTCTTACAATCCTTCTCTCAGCCTGTAACTTTACCCTGGCGGAAGACGTTACTCCCCCGCCGGGCTATATCCCGCCCACGCCTATGCCCACATTGGGCCCGCTTTTTCCTGCACAAGCGCCCGGCACCCAAAACGGCTCGCTGATCTATGCCGAGAAGTGCGCGGCCTGTCACGGCGCGACGGGCATGGGTGACGGCGAACAGGGTATCCAACTGGGTGTCACGGTCCCGGCTTTTGGACTGCCCGACGTCGCACGCCCGGCTTCCCCCGCGCAATGGTATACCACCGTCACGCGCGGCAACATGGAACGTTTCATGCCTCCGTTCATGAGCCTGAACGATCAGGAGCGTTGGGATGTGGTGGCTTACGCCATGACCCTGCACATGTCCGAGCAGGAGCTTGCCAAAGGAAAGGAACTTTTCGAAGCCAATTGTGCAAATTGCCCGACCAATTTTTTCACAGATCAATCGCAGATGTCTGAGTTGAGTGAAGTGGAACTGGCGCGCATCGTCAAGGAGGGGAATGATCAGGTCCCGCCGTTTGGAGCCGCGCTGAGCAATGACGACATTTGGACGGTCGCAGCCTATTTGCGAACTCTCTCCTTCGATACGGCGCCGATCGTCTCTGCGCCCGCCGCCACCGCGACGCCTGAGCCCTTCGACCCTGCTCAGGACGAGCCCGTCACCGTTACCGCGACTCTCCCCCCCACGGAGGCAGGAACGCCCTCCGCCGAGGAAACATCCATCGGGACGGAACAGGCTGCGGCGACGAGTGAAGCCACGGCTGTCGCCCAGGCAGGATTCGGGAACGTCAGTGGATCCGTCGAAAACAAAACGGGCGGGGAACTGCCCTCTGATCTGAAAGTCACCTTGTACGGGTTCGATCACGGCGCCGCTCCCAGTACAGGTCCCCAGGAAGTGTTCTCTCAGGAAGGTTCCGTGCGCGCAGATGGAACGTTTGTGTTCGAGAATGTGGAATTGCCTCTGAACCGCATTTTCATCGCGGAAGTAACCGTTGACGGCGCGCAGGTGCAATCGGGTTTTGCCATCGCGAAAGAAGACAATACCAGTCTCAGCCTGCCCCCTATTAAACTGTACAAGAAAACGGACGACACTTCCAAACTGGTCCTGGATGAGGTCCGGATCTTCTTCGAATATGGGACAGATGGCGTCCAGGTCTTTAATGTCTATTCGTTCCGCAATCCGAGTGAGGCGAGCATCGTCGTTACGTCCAGCGCAAAGAATGAACTTCCTTTTGCCAGATCACCCGAAGGTTCGTCCGGGTTCGGTTATGAGCCCATGCAGGATGGCGAGAGACTGATACCAACCCAAAACGGCTTCGAGGTGCCTCCCAGTGAAGATTCGTATGGATTGATTACATTCGCATCCGTGCCCCGGGCAAAGAATTTCGACTTCTCCCAGCAGTTTGTTTTGCCCGCTCCGCGCGTCACCGTCTTCGTGCCGGAAGGCGTGACGATCAAAGGCGCTCAAGCCAAAGATCTCGGTGTGCAGGCAATCCAGAGTTTCAACTTCCATATCTATCAGTTGGATGCTGTTGGCGCAGGTGAGAAGGTCGAACTAACGGTTTCAGGCACACCCCGGGACGCCACCGGCGCAGCGCCTGCCCAGGCCGCTTCGAATCAGAACCTTTTGATCGCTGCCGGCGCCTTGGGCGTGGCATTGATCCTGGCAGGTGCATGGATGTACCTGCGCGACCGGGGCCGCGCGGAAGATGAAGGGGAGGACAAAGAGGATGAATTTGAATCCGCCGAGGAGGTCATGGACGCCATCCTCGCGCTCGATGATCTGCACCGCGACAGGAAAATTTCGGATGCCGCCTATCAAAAACGCCGTACGGAATTGAAGGAAGTTTTGAAGGGAAAGATGTAATAAAACATTCGCGTCGAGCGGAGGCGCGCTAGCGCCAAAGTCGAGACGGGCATGAACAGGAGTGTTTAACTGCAACTGCGCTTCGACTGCACTCCCCTTCGTAAAGCTCAGGGTCGTTCCGCTCAGCGCGATAAAAAGGATTCATGATCACCGTCAAGAAGCTTGTCAAACGATTCGGATTGAAGACCGTCCTGCGCGGCGTGGATTTCGAGGTCCAGCCGGGTGAGTTCGTGGCCTTGCTGGGTCCGAACGGCGCGGGCAAGACTACGTTCCTGCGAATCCTGGCCTCGTTATCGCGGCCATCCCTGGGCCAGATCAGGATCGCCGGATACCGGCTCCCCGATCAGGCTGCCCAGGTACGCGCCCGCCTGGGGGTGGTCTCGCATTTGCCGCTGCTCTACGGCGACTTGACCGCGGAGGAAAACCTGCGCTTCTACGCGCGGATGTACGGCATTCCTCATTATGAAGCGCGCCTCACGGAAGTCCTGGAAATGACCGGTCTGGAAGCCAGGCGCCATGATCTGGTGCGGACGTACTCGCGCGGCATGCAGCAGCGCCTCGCCATCGGGCGCGCCGTGCTGCACGACCCCGATGTGATGCTCTTCGATGAGCCTTATACGGGCCTGGATCAGGATGCCTCCAGCATGCTCGACGATGTGCTGAAAACGGTTGCCGCGCAGGGCCGCACGGTCGTGATGACCTCCCACGACCTTGCCCGCGCAGAAGACCTGGCAACGCGATTTGACATCCTTTCGCGCGGCCTCATTTCGGCATCGGCTTCCAGCGCAGAACTCAAACAGACCAACCTGCTGTCTTTTTATAAGCAGGCACTGGCGGGTTAGTATGGTTGACAAAGCAACGGAAATCAAATCAGTGAAGGTCGATGGCACACCCGCCAGGGGGAGTTTCATCCAGGCTGTCGCGGCCGTGGTCTGGAAGGACCTGAGAGCCGAGTTCCGCTCGCGCGAGCTCTTCTCTGCCATGCTGGTCTTTTCACTGTTGATCATCCTCATCTTCAACTTTGCGCTCGAGCTGGATGTCAAAACGCGCCGTTCGGTCACGGCGGGCGTGCTCTGGGCCACGTTTGCTTTTGCCGGGACACTGGGACTCAACCGCTCCATGGCCATCGAGAAGGATCGCGGCTGCATGGACGGCTTGCTGCTTGCGCCGGTGGATCGTTCAGCAATCTATTTTGGCAAGGTGATCAGCAATCTGATTTTTATGCTGATCGTGGAAGTGATTGTTCTGCCGGTGTACAGCGCCCTGTATGCGATCAATCTCTTCCAGCCCGGGTTGATCCTGGTCATTCTGCTCGGCTCCATTGGGTACGTGAGCGTTGGGACATTGCTGTCTGCCATGTCTGTGCAAACCCGGACGCGCGACATCCTGCTCCCGATCCTGTTATTCCCGGTCGCGATTCCCGTTCTGCTGGCAGCTGTCAAAGCGAGCAACGGATTTCTCACCGGCGCCGAGTGGGCAGAGATCCTGCTGCCCCTCAACCTTCTCATCGCCTACGATGTTATTTTCATTGCTGTGGCGTTCATGGTCTTCGATCATGTTGTCGAGGAGTGAATCCTCCCTCACCCCAGCCCTCTCCCACGCTTCGATTGCGAAGCACTCAGCGCGCAGAGAGAGGCAGCTTTTACAGGAGTTTTTATGCAACCAAAACCTGTGGCACTCAAAGTTCTCGATCTTGCTTCCATCATTCTGTTAGCCATTTCCACATATCTGGCACTTGTCTTTGCACCCACGGAACGTGTGATGGGCGATGTCCAACGCGTGTTTTACTTCCACATCGGCACAGCCTGGACGGCGCTGCTCGGTTTCATCCTGGCAGCCGTCTTCAGCGTGATCTATCTCATCAGGAAAGATCTGAAATGGGACCGCTTCCAGGTCGCCGCGATCGAAGTGAGCCTGGTCTTCTTTCTCATCACCATTGTGCTTGGTTCCATCTGGGCACGCCCGGCCTGGAATACCTGGTGGACCTGGGACCCGCGCCTGACTACAGCCGCCATCACCGAATTGATCTACGCTGCCTACTTCATGCTCCGTCAGGGGATCGATGACCCGGACAAGCGCGCCTCCTTTGGCGCGATCTATGCGCTCCTCGGCGGGCTGAGTGCGCCGCTCACCTTCTTTGCCATCCGCCTGTTCCGAACGATCCATCCGGTTGTCATCGGTGGAACCAACCCCGAAGCCGATGGCGGCTTCAGCATGACGGCGGATATGCGCCTCGCATTTTTCTTCGCTTTGTTCGCGTTCACAGTCATCTTTATCGATCTTTTCTGGAACCGTCTTCGCCTGGGTGATTTGCAGGACAACGTCGAACAGTTGAAATTAAAAGTCAGCATGTAAAGAATGTCCAGGAGACAACATGTTTTTTCAGGAAACCACCCCCGACACCTCAGGCTACATGATCGCCGGATACGCGATCACATTCATTGTCATGGCGCTTTACGTCGCCAGCATTTATCTGCGGACGCGCAATCTCAATCAGGATAAAACCACACTCGAAGAAATGGACAAACCCGATCAGCCCGGCCAGACGAACGCTCCGCGGCAGCGATGAAAAGTCCGGCAAAACCTGCAGTCAACAAATCTGCAAAAACTGTAACCAAAAAGTCCAGGCAAAAATAGCCATTTTGAAGTAGAGTCCGCTATAATAGAAGTGGACTTTACTTTTTATGAGATCGACCAAGGAGACTCAAACCAGGCGGGTGAACAGGCTTCTACTATTGAGCCTGCTCTTGGTTTTCGCGGGAGGGGTGTTCGTGGCTGTCCCGCGAGCGGATGCCGCACCTGCTCATCAGCCGCCGGGTCCAGATCGCTTCTCCATCACCGTGGTGGACTACACCAAGTACTTTTGGTGGCTGATCCACTGGGGCGAGGATGATGTTGAGTGTTATATCGAGATAGATCATGAGGGGTTACCAACACCAGGGGACATTTACGTAGATTGCGGCGAAGACATGTATGAAAAGTGGCTAAAACAAAAGCCCTGCCTGCTGAGCGATGTAGCCTTGTGCAAGGGGTTCTATCTTTATCTGGCAGGTACGGAACCCGCCCAAAAAGAAGTAGCCACAAAGTTACCTCCCCCTATCGTCCAGGCGACTCTGGAAAATTGCGACCCAGTCTATACATCTTTCACGAGTATTTGCGCTTCCGAACCCGTCCTGGTCCTCACAGGGATAGAGCCACTGTCCGACTATGAAATCATCAGCATCGAGGGACTCTATGAGGGCCAGCCGTTTACTTGTGATGCCACCTGCCGGCTGCAGCTCCCCGTAACAGATGAAGATGGCTTTGTGATCCAATTCTGGGCGAATTCCAGTTACGGAGACAGCAGTGAAATGTTCGAGGCGCTCGTGCGCGTGGCTGTGACCGATGCGGGCGACCCCGATCGCTTATTCTGGTACGTCGATGTGCTGAGCAGTCAATGGAAGGGAGTGCCGGTTGCAAGCTGTGTCGAAGCCTGGGAAGCGCTCCCACCTGTGGGCGGACCGCCCGAATGGTTAAGCACCCCCACCCAGAGCGAATCGCTGGGCACAGATATATCCTACAGTTACCTGGCTGCGCACTTGATCCGCGCCGGCGCGGTGGATGTAACCGCATGCTCGGATGGCGGTTTATTATCTGATAGAGGCGCCTCCGCCTGTGGGATGGAGTCCGCGCGTGAGGCGGTCACTGCCTGGCAGAATCAGTTCGACGGCATCATCCTGAGCGTCGCGAAAGACACGGGGATCCCGGCACATTTGCTGAAAAACCTGTTTGCCATCGAAAGCCAGTTTTGGCCCGGGAGAAGCCTGCTCAATGACATTGGCTTGGGGCAACTCACCGAGCAGGGCGCGGATACAGCATTAATGTGGAACCCGGCATTCTATTATCAGTTCTGTCCTCTGGCGATGGATTCGGCTGAATGCAAAAAGGGATACCTGCATCTGAGTGAGGAGCAGCAGGAATATCTGCGCCAGGCTTTGATTATCGCTGTGGATGCAACCTGTGAAACCTGCCCGCTGGGAATTAACCTGGACCGGGCAAACTTTGGCGTTGGCGTCTTCGCCCATGCGCTGCTTGCCAACTGTGAACAAGCAGGCCAGCTGATGGAGAACATCACTGGAGGATCAGCCGGGGAGGCTGCCTCCTATGAGGATTTGTGGAAATTCACCCTGGTCAACTACAACGCGGGTCCCGGTTGTCTGGGCAATGCCCTGGATGCTGCGAATGGAGAAGATCAGGAATTAACCTGGGAGAATGTCTCTTTGTATCTCGAACCCGCCTGTCAGGGAGCGATCAATTATGTGAACGATATCAGCCGATGAGACGGGTAACTGCGATGCTTTAAAAGAGCGGAGGCAACCAGCCTCCGCTTTTATTTTTTATGCTAAACTACAAGTGTTGACAATTTTAATTTTGGAGGAACCGTGCTCAGTCTGGTTGAAAAAATTCTTTTCGCACTGGCTGTTGTCGTTTCACTGTATTTCACGTACCGCGGGGTCATGCGCATTATCGCTCACATCGCGAGCGGACAGGGTCGACCCAACTGGAGTCTCATCTGGAAGCGCATTGGCGACCTGATCGTCAAGGTAGGCTTGTTCCAGCCTGTCTTTCGTTTCCGCCTGGGTCCCAGCATTCTGCACGCGCTCATTGGCTGGGGCTTTCTCACCTTTCTGCTCATCAATCTCGCGGACCTGATCTATGCCTACACGGGTTTCAAACTGCTCGAAAACACCGGCGCGTTCGGGGATGTCTATCGTTTGCTGGCAGATGTCCTCGGCGCCGCGCTCCTGGTTGGGATCGTTGGGCTGGCGATCCGCCGCTTCCTTCTCCGACCGAGGGACCTGACCACGCGCGAATCGACTCTGCTGCACCCAAAAGCGCGCTTCGGCATCCTGCGCGATTCGGCGATCGTGGCATCCTTTATCTTTATCCACAACACGGCCCGGCTGCTGGGAGAGTCGTTTTACGTGGCGGAGGCGGGAGTCCGCGACAGCTGGCAGCCGGTCATTTCAACGGTAGCAGGCTTCTGGTCCGGCATGGACGCGCACACATTGCTGACCGCCGAACGCCTGATGTTCTGGGTCTCCATCGGCGCGGTGATCGCCTTCCTGCCCTACTTCCCGTATTCGAAGCATATTCATTTGTTCTTTGCTCCGATCAATTTTGCTTTGAAACCCGAACGCAGATCGATCGGCGAATTGAATTTCATCAATCTCGATGACCAGTCCATCGAACAGTTCGGCGCGGCGACGATGAAAGACCTGGGCTGGGAACAGATCATGGATGCCTATGCCTGCATCATGTGTTTCCGCTGCCAGGAAGTTTGTCCCGCGTACACCACGGACAAGGTGCTCTCGCCGGCTGCTTTGGAGGTCAACAAGCGTTACCACTTGAACTATGGTGGTGGCATGGACGTGCCCATGCTGAATTTGATCTCCGAGGAAGCTGTCTGGGCCTGCACGTCCTGCGGCGCATGCGTGGATATTTGTCCCGTTGGCAATGAGCCGATGCGTGACATCCTGGACATCCGCCGGGACCTGACCCTGATGGAAAGCAGGTTCCCGAAACAGTTGGAAAATGCATTCAAAGGCATGGAACGCAATGCCAACCCGTGGAATGTGTCACAAGCTGACCGCATGAAGTGGGCTGAGGGATTGAATGTTCCAACGATCGAGAAGAATCCCGAACCGGATATTTTGTGGTGGGTTGGATGCGCCGCCGCCACCGACGCGCGCGCCCAGAAGACCGCACAAGCCTTTGCAAAAATTCTGAACGCCGCGGGAGTCAATTTTGCTGTGCTCGGACAGAACGAGCAATGCACAGGCGATTCTGCTCGGCGGGCGGGCCGCGAAGATATCTTCTTTGGTTTGGCGTCTGCGAACGTTGAAATACTGAACGAGGTGAACCCAAAACGGATCGTGACTACCTGCCCGCATTGTTTGCACACGCTCAAGAACGAATATCCTGCCTTTGGCGGAAACTACACGGTGATCCATCACACGCAGTTCATCAATGAGCTGGTTGGCGCAGGGAAGGTACAGTTATTAGTAGACAGTGAGCAGTATACAGTGACGTTCCACGATCCATGCTATTTGGGGCGGCACAATCAGATCTTCGATGCCCCGCGCCAGGTATTGGACTCTGCCGGCGTGACGACCATTGAAATGCCGCGCAACGAATCCAAGGCCTTCTGCTGCGGTGCGGGCGGCGCGCAGATGTGGAAGGAGGAGGAGAACGGCAGCACGCGCGTCAACGAAGCGCGCTTCAGGGAAGCCAGGGAGACGGGAGCCAACACGCTGGCGGTCGGTTGTCCATTCTGCATGACCATGCTCAGCGATGCTTCCAGAGCAGATGGCGACTCGATGCAAGTGAAGGATGTTGCCGAGTTGGTCGTGGAACGGATGAAGGCCGGCACATCATCCTAGCGGATCACATATCAAAATTGGAAGCGCAGAAGCGGGCGGATGGGAGTAGAATTGCTTCCCAACAGAGGAGGCTTGCATGAAAGATGTGATTCGCACGCTTCATCCTGGGAAAAAACAGGGTGTGAACATCAGCAAGGAAAAGTATGAAATTATTCGTAAGGCAATCATGTCCACAATGCGCAAACAAAAAGAGATGACCTTCATGAATTTGTCCCGCGCCGTCGAAAAGGAAGTTAATGGGAATTTCGATGGCTGCGTCACATGGTATGTCACGACGGTCAAACTGGACCTGGAGGCGCGCGGCGAGATCAAGCGCGTTCTCAACTCAAGGCCCCAACTCGTCAGACTGGCACAGAAGTAGCTGAGAAGTAAGAAGTGAAAAGTAGAAAGTAAAAAGAGACTGGGTTTCAATGGGCCTGGTCTCTTTCGTTCCCAATTGGTTGTATCAACTGAGGGAAGGAAAGTACAATCTGCATTTGATTACCTTACACTTTCAGAATCGGGACGCTGATTCACGCTGAAAACGCAGATTTTTTGTCTTGAATCAGCGAAAATCAGCG
>JAFGCG010000005.1 GCA_016932715.1 Anaerolineales bacterium | reverse complement strand
GAAAATCAGCGTTTGTCTGCGTCCCGAAACCATTGTGTAAGGCAATCAGGGTTTGGATCTTGATGATAGCTTGTTAGGGATGAATGTCACGAATGAATTTTCCGGCAAGAAGTAAACCGATCCCGCCATTCAGGATATCGCGGCCGCGCATGATCAGAGCCAGGCTGATCCCAAGGGCGGGTGTATACCCCAGCGTTGTCAACGCGTAGACCTGACTGGCTTCCAAAGCGCCCAGGCCGCCGGGCAGCGGCAGAAGGAAGGCAAACATCGCGGCCGTGAGTGCGGCAAGCGTTTGTTCGAAGGAGAGATTTACCTTCAAGAATGAAGCGATCAAAAAATACTCCGCAGCCATGCCTGCCCATGCCATGACTGAAAATCCGAGCGAAATCAACAGCGCCCTTAATTTTCTGCGCGCAAAGGCCGCCGCCATTCGTTCGGAGACGATGATCAGGCGCACCCAATTGGGGGTCCCAATGAGGGAGATGGCAGAGCGCAGCAGACTCGAAATGGGATACCTGCCGCGCTGAAGCAGGATCAAATGGAGGATAGGCCATGCCAAAATCACTGCCAGCGGGATCAGACTCCCGAACGCCTGTGTGCCGTTTCGCGAGATCAATCCCACCCGCACGGCTGCCGTTAAACCGATCCCGATCAGAATAAAGTTTGCCAGGAACTCAAGCAGCTTATCCATGATGACGGCTGAGGTTGCGCGGGCGAAGGAAATGCCGTGATTCCGCTGCAGGTAGAGCACCTGCAGCGGCTCACCACCTACCTGCGGTCCTGGTGTGAAGTAACTCAAGCCGAATACAGCCAGGCGATACCTGATCAAAGGCAAAAAAGGAATAGCGGGATTCTCTGCACGCACGATGACCCACCAGCGGGCAGTGATCAAAATAATGACCAGGGCGTTGATGGCAAAGAGGATCGCAAGTTGAGAAAGATGTAATTGGGTGAGGGCCTTCCAAATCTCGACGAATGGGGCATTTCGAAGCGCAAAGTAGAGTAGTACAGCCAGAATGGAATACACCGCGAAAAGACGCAGCTTTGTTCTTCCCTTGGCCTGCCTCCGAAGCGGAAGAGGGCTCACAACTGCCTCATCCCCTTCCCCAACGGGGAGGGGACTGCGCAGCGGGGGCGAGGAAGACTTCACAATAATCGTTCCCCTTCGCCCGTGGGCGGATTTTCGATCAGTCGTTTCATCTCTGCCAGCACGGCTGCATGAATGACCTTTGTCTTGGTCCCGCCCAGCTCCGCGGCGTAAATGGGTTTGCCAATCTGCACACGCACATGCACATCTTTCTTCCTGAACATGACATGC
The DNA here is from genome assembly GCA_016932715.1 of Anaerolineales bacterium. Classification (GTDB taxonomy): domain Bacteria; phylum Chloroflexota; class Anaerolineae; order Anaerolineales; family Villigracilaceae; genus Defluviilinea. The sequence continues at coordinate 57,810 of JAFGCG010000005.1, read as the reverse complement.
GCCAGGAGCTGCAGCGCAGCGGCGAGTTTTTCACGTTCTTCACGCGCCCGCCGCAGGTACGTAAGCGGGTGATGGACTGTTTTCCTGCGGATGACACCGCGCACCACGACAGGCAGGACGGGCGTCTCGGGAGCCATGCGGATAAAAACGCCCACGCTGTCTGTCCATGAGCATAAGGATTCGACGGCACCCTGATGCACATCCGGGTCGGGCTCGATGTGTCCGCCAGGGAAGGTGAGCGCCGCGCCGCCGTTCCGCAAGTGCGCGCTGATTTGCCGTATGAGCGTGAAGCGTGCCCCGGAGTCCTCTGTCACATAGGCGAGTTGTTTGCTCATGTTGGGTAAAGCATTCAGGAAGGGCCGGTCGAGGGCGATGATCTTCAGGTCCGGGCGATTCAGGGAAATGAAGAGCGAGAGCGTATCCGTCATGCCCGGATGATTGGACAGAGCCAGGAACGCGGAGTCCGGGATCCGGTCGCGGCCGAAGACCCGGAGGTCATCCACATAATTCCGCATCGTCAGGCGCGAAGCCTCCACCAATCCATGCGAGCGGATGGCGGAGTCGAATTCAACCATCTGGTGGGCGAACTTCTGGGGTGGAGAAATGAACGTGCGGCGCAGGAGGCGTGCCAGAAACGGATAATTCTGCCAGCCAAAAGAGGATACAAGATCATCCAGATTAATTTGTGTCAGAGTTTCTACATTTGAAGGTGTCATTCGGGTTCCATCGAAAAATGAAGCGGATATCCCTCCAGCCCTGCTGCAAAATGCGCCTTGTTGATGCGTTTATCCGCTTCAGATTTTGGCAGGGTCTGCACATAAGCCAGTCCGGTGATATGTGCGATGAGCATGATCTCGTAGGCTTTGGGATTCGATTGATAGAAAATTGTCTTCAGCACCTGGACAACAAAGTCCATGGGCGTGACATCGTCATTGTGAATGATGACGCGGTAGAGCGGCTCGAGCTCGGTCTCCTCTTCCTGGTCTTCGATAACTTCAATTTCAGGGACAACAGGTGCTGTCATTTATCTATACGTTGTTCCTCCTGCTTTTGGATTTCCCAGGCTCAGCCGCGAATTTCACGAATTCGCGCGAATTTTTTAAAACTTTCGCGATAATTCGCGTAATTCGTGGCAAAAAATCTCGGTTGGCGCCAAATTAATACAATTCACTCAGTGTCTTGAACTCCTCTTTGGACAACTCGATCTCTGCCGCTGCGAAATTTTCCCTGATATGCCGGGGATCGAGCGACATCGGAATGGTGATGACACGCGGCTGGGCGACCAGCCATGCCAGCGCGATCTGGAACGGCGTAGCCGCATGCGTCTCGGCGATGAGGCGCACGGTCTTGTTGACGGGCAGGTTGCGGAACTTCACGGGCGAGTAGGCTGTCAGCAAAATGTCGTTTTGCTGACAGTATTCCAGCACGCCATTTTCGACGTAGGTCTTGTCCGGCAGGCGGTAGGGGACCTGATTGGTCAGGATGGGCGTTTCCGAAAGAGATTGCGCCTGCTTGAGCAGCTTCAGCTTGAAGTTGCTCACGCCGAGATGTTTCACTTTGCCAGCTCGCACCAATTGGTTCAAAGCGCGGAATGCGTCATTGAGTTCCAGCGCTGCACGCGGCGGCCAATGGATGAGATACAGGTCGATGTAGTCCATCTGGAGACGGCGCAGGCTGTCCTCACAGGACCGCAGGACCTGATCGTATTGCAGATGCTCAGGCGAGATTTTCGTGGTGATGAATAAATTCTCGCGCTTTGCGTTTGTCTCCCGGATGGCGCGCCCGACCAATTCCTCAGAATGACCGGAGGCATAACTCTCTGCCGTGTCGAAGTGGGTATAACCGGCGTCCAGCGCGGTGCGCAGAGCGGTCAGAGAGGCGGGATCCGCTTTCGGGTCCGCGTAGGACTCGCCGCCGATCCTCCATGTCCCAAAACCGATCTTGGGGACGGAAAGTCCGTGCACAGTTTCGTATTTCATAGAATTCCATTCCTTGATGAGGAGTGTGAAGCAAAACATACGTCCTGTTCTTGCTTTCTGATTTGTGAATCCGACTCGCGCGAGTCGGAAGTCCTTACCTTTAAGTTTCCCATTCGACGCCTGTGTCGCTGGATTCGGATTCAGACTCGGATAATAATCCTTCCGCTGCCTCGATCTCCTCCTTCTCACCGATCAGGCCGATCCGGTCATCGGCCTGGAAAACGGTCATGGATTTCGGATTTGCCATCAACTGCCGTTCACGCAGGATCGCCACCACTGATGCCCCGGTCCGGGAGCGCAGATTGGCTTCGGTAAGGGTCTGACCGACGAGGGGATTTCCCTCCGGCAGGCGAAACCACTTGATCTCGATGCTGTTGGCAGCATCGATGAGGTCGTGCAGCAGCCTGTGCTCCTCTTCGGTGTTGAGCTGCAGATCATAATGATCACGGCGCACTGCATCTGTATAGCGATAGATTTCCTGCAAGGGAAAACCCAGTTGCAGAAGGGTATGCCGCACAATTTCCAGCCCACCTTCCAAAGCTGGATAGATGACATCCTGAGCGCCGAGCTGGGTGAGGTGTTTTGTCCCATCTTCGCTCGCAGCGCGGGCAATGATCGGCAGTTCGGGGGCGAGGTCGCGTGCGGTAGTGACGACCAGGGCGCTGGCATCCTCATCGGGACCGGCGATTACGAGCGCGCGTGCCCGCGTTAATCCGGCATGGGTCAGCACCTCGGAGTTGGCGGCATCGCCATGCAGGATCGGGATGCCTCGCCGATTGAGTTCCTCGCCCTGCCCCGCGTCCGCCTCCACAACGAGATGTGGTATTCCCATCTCGCCCAGCAGGCTGACAATATGGCGTCCCACCCGTCCATACCCGACGATCACCACGTGACCCTCGATCGATTCTGTGATTTGTGGTAACGGCGGACCCTGCCGGTCCAGCAGCCTCCAGATCCCCGGAGATTTTTGTAGCCACTGTTCCGTTGGGCGGATGAGGCGAAACATCAATGGGTTGAGCATGATGGATAAAAGCGCGCCCGCCAGGATCAGAGAATACTGGCTCCGATCGAGCAGTCCCAGCGCAACACCTGCCTGCCCCACGATGAAGGAAAATTCACCGATCTGACTCAAACCAGCCGCCACCACCAGAGTGGTACGTGCAGCCCAGGGGAAAACAAGTCCCATCAGGATCGTTGTCAACGGCTTGGCGATCACGATCAGGCCGGTCAGGGCGAGAATGGGACCAATGTTGTTGTACAAATAGACCGGGTTGACCAGCATGCCGATCGAAACAAAGAACAGGACAGCGAAGGACTCGCGAAAAGGCAGGATGTCCGCGCCGACCTGATGGCTGAGCGGCGATTCACTGACGACCACGCCTGCCACGAATGCGCCCAATGCCAGTGAAATCCCAAAGATTTCCGCCGCGCCCAGGGCAATGCCAAGTGCAATCACCAGGATCGCCAGGATGAACAATTCACGCGAACGGGTATGAGCGATGCGCATCAAGATCCACGGGATCAGCCGCGTCCCGGCGAACAACGCCACGATCACGAATGCCGCGGCTTTGAGCAGCGTGAGTCCGAGCTGACCCCAATCGAACCCGTTCGAGGCGCTGGCGAGAGTTGGCATCAAAACAAGGATCAATACGGTTGCCAGGTCCTCCAGGATCAGCCAGCCGACCGCTGCCTGACCATGAGGCGTGTTCAACAATCCATTGTCCATCAAGCCGCGCAGCAGGACGACTGTGCTGGCGATCGAGATCGCAAACCCCAGGATAATGCCCGAGGCGACGGACCATCCCCAGAAGCGGCTGATGCCAAAGCCCAACAGTGTGGCAAAAGCGATTTGTCCCACGGCGCCAGGGATGGCAATCGAGCGCACCTTCCACAGGTCCTTGAGCGAGAAGTGCAGACCGACGCCGAACATGAGGAAGATCACTCCCAGTTCAGCAAGTTGGCTGATCGTTTCCGTATCCCCTACAAAGCCAGGCGTGAACGGTCCAATGACGATCCCCGCCAGCAAATACCCCACAATTGTTGGCAAGCCAATCCGCCGGGCGAGTACTCCCCCGATAAAAGCCACCACCAATGCCACGGCGATATTGATCAGTAATGTTACTTCGTGCATCGTCCCTCCAAATCAGTAAGCTGGCTCTCGATAATGCTCCTATTTTACAGGAGAAAAACCCGTCTTACACAAGACGGGTTTTCCAGGAGTGGCTAAAAGAATGGGCTACGTATTTTCTCACCACAGAGAACACAGAGTTCACAGAGATTTTTAAAAGGTTTTCTCTGTGTTCTCTATGCACTCCGTGGTGAAAGTATTGGGCAAGCCCACACAATTATCCACTCCTGGTTTTCCATTTCATTCTGCCAGCGAACGGATGTAATCCAGATCGAGTTCACCTTTGGCGCCCCCAGCCTTTCTTCCCCTCGGGGATCTCCGGGCGGAACTTTTCGTACAGCGCGTATGCTTTACTTTCCAATTGCCTGGGCGTGTATGCTTTTGCCAGCTTCTTCAGCGCGGCGCGCGCCTCGTCGAAATCGTCACCAAATTTTCGTTTCAAATACAATTCGACGCTCTCTGCATAAATGGGTTCCCCATCGATTGTCGCGCGCAGACCATACGGGGTTTTGATCGCTGGCACACCTCGCCCCAGAAGCTCGATGAACTCCAATTTGACAGGCTGTTCTTTCCTCTTTCCTTCTTTTTCCTCTTTGGTTTTCTCCTCGTAGATCCCCAATTTCCTCCCTTTGGACTGGGCATTCAGTCCTGCCACGGCTTTGCCGAGCGTCAATGCTGTTGCTTCATCGTAGCCAAGCCGTTCTGCCACAATCGTGGCCCACAACGTCAGGACCGGGGCGCGGTTGATCTTGATCTTCTTTTTCGCCATTTCTCACTCCTCTGCATAAGTAACTCACGTTACGCAGTAAGCGGGAGAATTTAACCGCGAAGGCACGAAGATCACGAAGACTCTTCTTCCTGCGCGAAGAAAAAGGCGCTCTTTGCGTCCTTCGCGTCTTCGCGGTGAAGAAACAACAGCACTGCGTAACATCAGTAAGTAAGATATTTGGATGGGCTTCGAAGAAGAAGTGATGTTCTGAATACTATACACGAGTTGCCTGCTCGAATCAACACGAATTTCTTGCTGATATGCAGTTTTAGAAATCCACAATCCTCCTTCTCTTCTGCACAAATTCTGCATATTTGCCCGGTATCCTACGGGAAAATATCAGGAGATTTCGATATGAACAAAACACTTAATTTTCTCAAAGGGAAGAGAATCAGGTATTGGGGTATAGGCTTGATCGTGGCTCTCATTGCAGTTTTCGTGCTGCTGAGTTTTAACTCTGCCAACGCAAGCAACGCGGCGACCGACTCGTTTGCAAGTGTGGTCTCGCTAAACATGACGGAGACGGTTGAAGCTTCCGGTTCGCTCGCAGCCCAGCCTTCCGCCAGCCTGACCTGGAATACTGGCGGTGTCGTGGAGGAGGTCTATGTAAAAGTAGGCGATCAGGTCAGGGAGGGGGACGTGCTGATGAAGCTGAAGACGACCAGCGTCTCTGCGAACATCATCTCCGCCCAGGCGGACCTGGTCGCTGCTCAAAGGGAGCTGGATGATCTGCTGAGCTCCTCAGACACTGATCTGGCGCGGGCTGTGATCGAGTTGAAGGACACGCAGGAAGCCTATGACAAAGCGGTCAATTATTTGCATTATCTGCAGACTTCCCAAAAAGTCCCACAGAGTGAAACGCGTTTAATCCTGCAAACAAAGCGAAACAGCTGGATGTACCTCTACAAGACAAAAACATTCAAGGGTCCGGCCCCCGAGGATTGGATCATCGAAGCCGAGAACGATCTGGCGCTGAAAAAAGCCGAGTTGGAGGATATCCAGCGCACCTACGACCTTCTCAAAGATGGTCCAAATGCCCAGGATGTGATCGCTGCACAGGCCAGGGTGGATGCCGCACAGGCAACGGTCGACTCGATGAGTATCATCGCGCCGTTCGATGGAGAAGTGCTTTCCGTGGATAACCAGATCGGTGATTCGGTTGAGGCTGGTGAACTCTCCATCAACCTCGCGAATTTGGATCATCTCTATGTGACAACGCAGGTGGATGAATCGGATATTGCCAAGGTCAAATTGGGCAATCCGGTCACGGCGACGCTGGACGCGGTTCCCGGCCTCACTCTGACCGGCAGGGTGACGGCGATCAATCCTGTCGGGGAAGTGGTCTCAGGATTGGTGAAATACAACGTCCGTATCGAGCTTGACAAGGCGGAGAGCGATACATTCCTGCCTCTGGGCACGACTGCCAATGTAGTCATTCACGTGAAGGAAGCTTCTGACACTCTGGCTGTGCCAATTACCGCGATCCAAAACGACAGCCAGGGCGAATATGTTTGGCTGATCCAGGGAGACGGTTCGACGAAACGCGTGGATATCGTGAGTGGCTCGATCATTGGTGAGCTTGTTGCAGTGACCGGCGATCTAAAAGAGGGCGATCCGGTGCAGCTGCTTCAAAATAATGACTCGAGCATGCTGGGTCCTTTCGGCGGAGGGAATCGACAATGATCCAGATGGAAGAACTCACCAAGATCTATCAAATGGGCGACAACGAGGTACGCGCGTTGAACGGTGCAAGTTTCACCATCGAAAAAGGCGAAATAGTCGCGATCATGGGACCCTCAGGGTCCGGTAAAAGCACAGTGATGTCCATTATCGGCTGCCTGGATGTGCCCAGCGGCGGCAGGTACATGCTGGCCGGCATGGCGGTTGAAAACATGGATGATTCGCAGCTCGCAGAAATTCGCGGGCGGAAGATCGGCTTTGTCTTCCAGCAGTTCAACTTGCTGGCACGCACGAGCGCTCTGGAGAATGTCATGCTGCCGCTTACCTATGCCGGCATATCAGGCAGGGAACGTCAGGCACGCGCCCTGAAAGCCCTGGAGCGTGTCGGTCTCTCGGATCGCACGCATCATGCGCCGAACGAACTCTCGGGCGGACAGCAGCAGCGCGTGGCGATCGCGCGTGCAATTGTCAACGAGCCAGCCATCCTGCTTGCCGATGAGCCGACCGGCGCGCTGGACAGCCGGACGGGCGTGGAGATCATGGACTTGTTCCAAAGCCTGCACCGGGAAAACGGGCAGACCGTGATCGTGGTGACCCATGATTCGTATGTGGCGCGCCACACAGATCGGATCATCAAGCTTTCCGATGGGATGGTTGTCTCGGACGAGCCCAACCCTGATCCGATCCGGGCGGGAGCGCCGCGCCCCGCAGAGAAGCTATAGAAGGAGCGAGCCATGTTGTTTTCAGAAAATTTCCGGGTCGCCTTGCGAGCCCTGCGTGCCAATAAAATGCGATCCATGCTCACGATTTTAGGGATCGTCATTGGTGTGGCAACCGTAGTGTCCCTGTTAGCCATCGGCGAAGGCGCAACAGCAGATATCACCAGCCAGATTCAAAGCGGCGGCTCGAATTTGCTGGTTGTTTCACCGGGTAAGCAGCAGAAAGGCGCCCGATTTACCGGGCAATCCCATCAGCTGAGCTACCTGTATTATGTGGATTATCAGATGCTCGAACGCGGTCTGACCGGCAATATTTCTGCCGTGGTGCCCATCTATCAATCCTCCTATACGGTCAAGTTCGGAGATGATAGTTTCAACGCTGCCACGGTGGGAGTGCTGGAAGATTATCAGGATGTGCGCTCATTTGAGATTGCCGAAGGGCGGTTCATTACGGATGGCGATAACGACTCGCAGGCATTGGTGGCAGTGCTGGGCAAAACCGTTGCGGAGGAACTGTTCGGCGTGCTTTCCCCGCTTGGCAAGACTCTCTCCATCAACGGCGTGAAGTTCCAGGTGGTCGGCGTGCTGGAAGCCAAGGGCGCATCCTTTGGGTCGCCGGACGACAGCATTCTCATTCCGCTCGAGACAGGTTACAACAAACTGTTTGGCGAAACAGCCATTTTCAATGGAAAAAAGGTTGTAAACAATATCTTTGTCTCTGTGGAAACGACGGAGACGATGGACACCGTCTCGGCGCAGATCGAATTCATGATCCGCCGCTCGCATAGTCTGGAGCCTTCGGATGAGCTGGATTTCTACGTACAGAGTCAGTCGGACACATTGGAAACGCTCAATTCCGTCACGCAGACCCTGACGATCTTCCTTGGCGCGATCGCGGGAATCTCCCTGCTCGTGGGCGGTATCGGGATTATGAACATTATGCTGGTCTCGGTCACAGAACGGACGAAGGAAATCGGTCTGCGAAAAGCCGTGGGCGCGACGAAGAATCAAATCCTCACGCAGTTCCTGATCGAGACGGTGACGCTCAGCCTGCTGGGCGGCGTCCTTGGGATTCTGCTCGGGGTTTTGATGGCAGCCGTTTTTACCGTGACCGGATTGATCACGTCGGTGATCACAGCCGATTCGGTCCTGATGGCGTTCTCGTTTGCACTGATGATCGGTATATTCTTCGGGATCTACCCCGCCTTCCGCGCTGCGGAACTGCACCCGATGGAGGCGCTGCGATATGAATAGACGATAGACCACAGGCGATGGACGATTGCATGGTCAATGGTCTATTGTCCATTGTCAGCTATTGTCTATCATCAGGAAGAACGTATAATCCCTCCTATGCCCAAGAAAATCCTGCTTGTCGACGATGAACCTGAGATCCTCGGGATCTGCCGTGACTATCTCAAAGCCTCCGGCTATGACGTTGTCACAGCCAAAGACGGCGCACAGGGATTGTCATGCGCGCGGCGTGAGAAACCCGATCTCATCGTGCTCGATCTCATGCTGCCCGAGATGGATGGGCTGGATGTCTGCCGGACGATCCGCCGCGAGAGCAGCGTGCCGATCATCATGCTGACAGCCCGCGTCGAAGAGACCGACAAACTCGTGGGACTCGAGATCGGCGCAGACGATTACATGACCAAACCATTCAGTCCGCGTGAACTGGTGGCGCGGGTGCGGGTCGTTCTGCGCCGGGTGCGCGGCGATTCGACGGTGGAGGTGATCCGGGCCGGGAACGTTTCGCTGGACAGAGCCCACTACCGGGTCCAGGTGGGGAAGCGGTCCGTCTCCTTGACGCCCACGGAGTTCGAGATCATGGCGACGTTGATGAGTCAGCCCGGGCGCATCTTTTCGCGTACGCAGCTGCTGACCGCCGCGCACGGCGTTGCCTTCGAGAGCTATGAGCGCGCCATCGATTCGCACATCCGCAACCTGCGCCACAAACTGGGGCCTGATGAATTGATCGTCACCGTACACGGCGTCGGTTATAAATTTCATGCTGAGCCAAGTCGAAGCATCGAGGATTAAGATGCAATCATCCGTGCACGAGATCCGCAAACGTCTGTTGTTATTGCTGGTGCAAGCCTTCGCCATCGTTCTGGTCCTGTCGTTTTCGTTATTTGTAATCATTATTGGTTACTACCTCAGTTCATCTTCGATCCCGGTAGGCGTTGTCCCCATCGCCAACATGCTTGAAGGCTATTATCTCAGCCATGGAAGCTGGGAGGGCGTTGAGACGGCTTTCGAGTCGGGCCGTGGATTGCACGCATTTAATCCGATTTTGCTGGATAACGATTACCATGTTATCGTGGACAGTCGGCTTGACGCTGCTTCGACGGTTGGTTCACGCTACGAGCCTCAGCGCAGGGATATGATTCTCGAATTGGAAGTGCGCGGCGAGCCGGTGGGCTATCTGGTCGTCACAGCCTCGGCGCGGTTCGGGATTGTGCGCGGCATCCTTTTTCCCGTCGGCATTATTTCCACGATCCTGGCGATGTTCCTGATCGTGGCTGCGATCCTGCTGGCACGCCGCTTCGTCAACCCGCTGGCGGATGTGATCTACGCCGCGCGCCAGGTCGCGAGCGGAAACCTGAAGACGCGCATCTCCACAAAAGGACCCCAGGATCTGCGCAGCCTCTCGGAAAGCTTCAACGAAATGGCTTCTTCCCTCGAGCGCAGCGACCGCGAACGCCGCGGCATGCTCGCCGATATCGCGCATGAATTACGCACGCCGCTTTCCGTCCTGCGTGGGCGCCTCGAGGGAATCGTGGATGGCATCTACTCGGAAAATGGAACGGAAGTCTCGACGGCTTTGGAACAGACCTATCTTCTGCAGCGCCTGGTGGACGACCTGCACCTGCTGACCCTTGCCGAAAGCCGCCAACTGCCGTTCGATAAACAAAATGTGGATATTGGTGATTTGATCGAACGCGCATTGGACATGTTCTCTGCCGAGGCAGAGGAGAGAAATGTTTCGCTTTCGTTCCCCGAAAAGGAGGGAGATCTCTCTGTCCTGATCGACCCACAGCGCTTCGAGCAAGTGCTGAGTAACCTGATCGGCAATTCGCTCCGCTATGTTCCGGAGGGCGGCAGGGTTTGGGTCACAGCCAGCGAGACACCTGAGGGTGTGCGGATCGCGGTCAAGGACAACGGTTCAGGGATTCCACCGGAGGACCTGCCCTTCATCTTCGACCGCTTCTGGCGAAAGGAAAAATCCCGCGCCCGCCTCTCCGGCGGAACAGGACTGGGACTCGCGATTGCAAAGCAGCTCATCGAAGCCCAGGGCGGCACGATCGAAGCTGGAAACCTGCCGGAAGGCGGTTTGCAAGTGGTGATTCGCTTGCAAAGATAAACCGTCTCTGGCCTTGTGGGTTCTCAATTTACCAACTACCAATTTACCAACTACCAATCCATCAACCTACCCATTTACAGGGCTGTCCACCTCAATAACAGAAAGAGCAGGATGTTTCATCCTGCTCTTTCGTCATTATTTACAGTTGATTTTGTTATGGCAGAGGCGGGTTGGCGTTGTGTGCCAGATCGAGCGCCATCTCGGGGAACCACTGCCCGGCAGCCGGGTCGATTAGGCCCCATTCGGGATCGACCGTCTCGCCGGCTGCTCCCAGCCCGCGCGTGCACTCGCCGTCAGACTCGCCGGGGATCTTCACCCAGAGATAGGCATCCAGCAGGTCAGCGCCGGTATCCGCTGTCGGGCGCAGGCCCAGGCCGCGGTCGGGCGGGTTGCACCAGTCCTGAGCGTCCGGATAGCCCGGTGTCGGGTTCCAGGGACCCTGTCCGTTGCGGCTCGAATCGATCACGAAGTGCGCCGTGGGAACCGTCGAGCCGAGCATGTCTGCGTAGCGCTGGTTGATCCCGGAAGGATCGAGCGCCTGGACTTCGGAAGTCTCACTCCACTCGCCGTAGCGGTCCATCGCGACCCCGTTCCATTCGCCCCAGAGCTGTGCGATATGCGCCGGGAGAGGTCCGCCGTTCCAGTACTGGTTCGGGCAGCCGTTGAATTCGGCGGGAGTACCGGCTACCGCGAGACAGCTGGAGATCCAGTTCCCGTAAAAGACCTGGTTGACCGAGTACTGGTAGTTGGAGACGTTCAGGAAGAAACCGTCGGCGCGCGCGACCCCGGCCTGGTACAGGCGATGCGCCGCATCCCCGACACCGAGCCAGGCACTGTGCGTGCCATCCAGGTAGACACTGACGTTCGGCTTGGCTTTCAGCGCATCGACCGCGTAGTTCAACATCGCGAAGCGCTCCGCGGCTGCCGTCGCCGGGTCAGCCTCGGCTGGCTGGCACCATTCGAGCGCGTCCGAGCCATCCGCATCGGCGTAAGGGTCATACCAGGGGATAATGCCCAAGCCATCCGGCTCGAGGATGACCACTGCCTTGGCGCTGCCGATGCCGGCGGCAAAGCCATCGATCCAGGCCTGATATTCCTCGACGGTGGTCGCCCCACCGGCGGAGAACTGGGCACAGTCACGGAACGGGATGTTGTACGCGACCAGGACAGGAACTGCCCGCCGCGCCGCAGCCTGTTTGACAATTTTCTTGACATCCTGCCTGACGCTCTTCGGCGTACCGGCGGTGAACCAGACCGCCTGCGGCGTCGCGATCATCTTCGCGATGAGCCTGGCGTCGGCCTTATTATGACTCTTGATGAGATCGACGATCTGTTCCAGCGCGCCGCGATTTGGCTTGGGAACGTAGAACCGGGTTCCCTGATGGGGAGGGCGACCGTGACCGATCTCTGACTTTGCCGAAGCAGGCACCGATGCAGACACGAGCAGCGCCATCAGAAGGACGCTAACCGCCAGGAGGTGTCCGAACTTTCCTGCGTTTGTCATTTCGTTCTCCTTTCGTCTTTTGTTGGTGGATATTACTTATGCACTTTTTACTCACGACCCATCGCACGATGCCGTTCGCGCGGGAAGTCGAGCGTACAAAAGTCAGGTCCTGTTTCCGTTTTCCTCCTTTCGCTTTCGAAAATGAACGCTCCTGCCAGACCAGCTTTCCTGCTCATTCGACTTGTATAGACCGGATGTGAAGACTGTCCTATTTTATCAATATTATTAGAGTCAGTTGGGAACAAAAAAATACCCGCCTCTCACAAGACGGGCATCTCTTCACTTGTTACTTCTTACGCTGGTACTTTGTTCGCAGCCTCAAACCCTCTCTTCAGCGCCTCACAATTCAACGGCAGGAGATGTTTGTGCCGCGCCGGCAAATGAGCCTCCAGGACTCTCTCGACATCCTTCATTGTAATTTCAGGCAACGCTGTCAGCAGCGCGCCGACCGCGACCATGTTGAGCAGTTTCTTGTTGCCAAGTTCTTCGGCGATGTCATTGCAGGCTACAAAGATGACATGGATATCCTTGCGTTTCGCCTGGCGATCCACCATGGACTGGTTGACGATCAGCGTGCCGCCCGGCGCGAGCAGTTCTTCGTACTTGTCGAAGGATGGCAGGTTCAGGGCAATTGCCAGCGGTGGATTCTTGACCAGCGGCGAGCCGATCTCTTCATCAGCAATGACCACGGTGCAATTGGCTGTGCCGCCGCGCATCTCGGGCCCATAGGAGGGAAACCAGGTCACTTCCTTGCCCGCATCCATGGCAGCGTACGTCAGGACCTGCCCGCCGAAGAGAACGCCCTGCCCGCCAAACCCGGCGATAATGATTTCTTTTTGCATATGTTCACTCCGTGAGCAGAGAGTAGAGACTAGAGAGCAGTAGGAACTTTCACCAATTTACCGATCACTATTCTCTGTTCTCTTTTCTCTGTTCTCTGCTCTCTAAACCTTCACCTGTGCCACACCCGTCGCCACTTTGTAATCGCCAAGTGGAAAAGCGGGGACCATATGTTCTTCCACGAACTTCAGCGCCTGGACAGGCGTCATGCCCCAGTTGGTCGGACACGTCGAAAGCAGCTCGACCAGCGAGAAGCCCAGCCCGCGTACCTGCGTTTCGAAGGCGAGCCGGATGGCTTTCTTCGCGAGACGGATGTTCTTGGGGTCATGCATGGAGCGCCGGACAACGTATCCCGTTCCATCCAGGGTTGCCAGCATCTCCGACATGCGAATGGGATGGCCCTGAGTCTCCACATCGCGTCCCAAAGGGGATGAGGTGGTCTTCATGCCGGGCAGCGTGGTCGGAGCCATCTGACCACCGGTCATGCCGTAATTGGCGTTGTTGATGAAGATCACGGTGATGTTCTCGCCGCGCGCCGCCGCGTGGACGATCTCACCCATGCCGATCGAAGCCAGGTCGCCGTCGCCCTGGTAGGTGAAGACGATGCGGTCGGGCAGGACGCGCTTGATGCCGGTTGCCATGGCGGGGGCGCGTCCATGGGGAGCTTCGACGAAATCGGTGTCGAAATAGTTGTATGTGAACACCGAGCAGCCCACCGACGCGACGCCGATCGTTCGATCGACGAGGTCCATCTCTTCGAGCACTTCCGCCACCAGCCGGTGTGCCACACCATGCGTGCAGCCGGGGCAGTAATGGGTCGGCGTGACGGTAAAGCTTTCGGGCCGTTTGTATACCAGATTAGTCGGTGCAGTCGTTACCATGTTTACCTCGCTGTTGCCATCATGCGCTCATACCAGGCATCGCGCGGGTCGGAGACAATGGATAAGGGACCCGCGGCAATGCGCTGGACCTCGCTCAGGATCTCATCCGGGAAGGGGACTACGCCTCCCGGGCGTCCGTAGAATTCGATGGGTGTGCGTCCTCGCACTGCCAGCCGCACATCGTCCAGCATCTGTCCGGCGTTCATCTCGGTCACCAGGAAGGCGCTCGCGTGCTCCGCAAGCTTGTCGATGACCTCGAACGGGAACGGGCTGACGGTGATCGGCCTCAGCAAACCGACCCTGATGCCCTGCTGGCGCGCCGCCCGCACAGCCGACAAAGCCACGCGGCCCGCGGTCCCAAAGCCAACGATGACGAATTCCGCGTCATCGAGGAAATATTCCTTGTAGCGGACTTCATTCGCCTGGACGGCTTTCCAGCGCGATAAAATCCTGAGATTGGTCGTCTCTTCTTCGATGGGATCAAGATAGATGGAGGTCAGGATGCGGCGTTCGCGCTTGCCCATCCGCCCATCGGTCGCCCATTCCCAGTCAGCGCGCCGGATCGGTTTCATCTCGGGCATCTGGGCGGGTTCCATCATTTGGCCGATCGAGCCGTCGAGGATGACCATGCAGATCGAGCGGTATTTCTCGGCGAGGTCGAAGGAAAGGACCATCAGGTCGATCGCCTCCTGGACCGAGGCTGGCGCCAGCACAATGGGTTTGTAGTCGCCATGCCCGCCGCCGTGGACCGCCTGGTTGTAATCTGACTGGGCGGGCGCGATGTTGCCGAGACCCGGTCCGCCGCGCATCACGTTGACCAGCACCGCCGGGAGCTCCGTGCCGGCGATATAGGAGAGCCCTTCCATCATCAGGCTCACGCCCGGGCTCGAGGAGGTGGACATGACGCGGACGCCCGCGCAGGCTGCCCCGTAGACCATGTTGATCGCGCCGAGTTCCGCTTCCGCTTGCACGAAGGCGCGCCCGAGCTCAGGCATGCGGCGTGAGAGATACTCAAGGATCTCTGTTTGCGGGGTGATCGGATAACCGAAATAGGCTTCGAGGCCCGCGCGAATCGCTGCTTCGGCGATGGCTTCGTTACCTTTCCACAATTCACGTGTCATTTATATCTCCGTGTGTTTTTTAACCGCGAAGCACGCAAAGACCGCCAAGATTCAAAAGTTTTTCTTTGCGTTCTTAGCGTTCCTGGCGGTTCGATACTATGCCGCGGCAGATGCCGGGGCTGCCTTTGTGATTTCGCGATAGACTGTGATCGCTGCATCTGGACAAACCAGCGCACAAATAGCACACCCCGTGCATCCATCTTTGAACGTGTGCGCGGGGTGGTAGCCTTTGGGGGTAAGCCTGGTCATGTCCAGTTCCATCACCTCCTGTGGACATGCACTCAGGCACAACTCGCAGCCTTTACAGTATTCATCGCTGACTTCGATCCAACCTTTTGCAGGCATTGGCACTCCTTTACTATGAATTCCGTCTAGGAGGCGCTCTCTAACGCTGAAAGCGCGTAAGAAAACGCGCCCTATACGTATATGAGAAGTTTGACAGGAATAAGTCAGTATGTTCTCATCCTGATTATGTCTCTATGTGAACATTGCGGCTAGTGTATTGCGTCATAAGCAGAAGTGCCAAAGGTCATTCTTTTGTCTAACAAATTTGTATAGGTAGGGGCGACGTATGCGTCGCCCCTACCGGTGGTTATAAAACTCGATTTGCCAGCGCCATTCGCTGCCATCCTCGGCGTTCCACCAGCTCAAGAGTTGACCAACTTCTCCACCCGGCAGGATGACCAGCCTGCCAATATCCTCCTGCGTGGGCCAAAGGTCTTCCCGGGTAATGCGCTTGCCCTGCCAGGTCAGGCGCGCCATGGGGCGGTCAGCCGTCTGAGGCAGGTCTTGCGCATACGCCAGCCGTTCCCCATCATCGCTGCGCACTTCTATGGTCAGCATGGGCGGCGCGGCGTGGACCAGCAGGATGTTTATCGCGTCCAGCGGCCGCGCCCGCAAGGGACGCCGGTCGCAGCAGAGATTTTTTAAAGAGTTTTCTCTGTGTTCCCTGTGCACTCCGTGGTGAAACTGCATAAAGTGAGTTTGTAACTGAGAATTCATTGTGTGATCTCTTAATAAAAAGACAGCGTTCTTTCCGAACTTATTGCCTGCTACTTTCCAGATGGTAGAATCCATTCAGGAAAACTGGAGGAAGTATGACGGATGTCCTCATTGTAGATGCGATCCGCACGCCGGTCGGCGCGCTGGGCGGGTCACTGGCTGCAGTCCGGCCGGACGATTTGGCTGCTCTGGTGATCAAGGAGATTGTGCAGCGCAATCAGCTTGATCCGGCATCGATCGAAGAAGTGTTTTTGGGATGTGCAAACCAGGCTGGGGAAGATAATCGCAACGTGGCACGTATGGCGGCTCTGCTGGCAGGTCTTCCCGTGGAAGTGGTAGGCGTGACCGTGAACCGCCTGTGCGCCTCGGGCTTGAACGCGATCAACCAGGCCGCGCGTGCCATCAAAGCTGGAGAGGGAGATTTGTACATTGCTGGCGGCGTCGAGTCGATGAGCCGCGCGCCCTATTCCGTTCCAAAAGCGGAGGCGGGATTCTCTTTTGGGAATCTCACCGCCTGGGATACTGCCCTCGGCTGGCGTTATCCCAACCCTGTGATGAAGGAAAAACATGGCACCGAATCGATGGGCGAAACCGCGGAGAATATCGCCGCGGAACGCCCGCACATCACGCGTGCGAAACAGGATGCCTTTGCGCTGCGCTCTCATCAACTTGCCATTGCGGCGATCGATTCAGGTCGCTTGGCGCAGGAGATCGTACCTGTGGTAATCCCACAGAAAAAAGGCTTCCCAAGAGTTGTCAACACGGACGAACGTCCTCGCCGCGATACGACGCTGGAATCGCTTGCAAAACTGAAGCCGGCATTCAAAAAAGACGGCACGGTCACCGCGGGAAACTCATCCGGGTTGAACGATGCCGCGGCGGCATTGCTGGTGATGAGCGCCGAAAAAGCCAAAGCCCTGAACCTCAAGCCCATAGTACGCATTGTCGCCTCTGCCTCTGCAGGCGTGCCGCCGCGGGTCATGGGATACGGTCCCATCCCCGCGACAAGGAAGGCTCTGCAGCGGGCGGGTCTGCAGATGAAGGATATCGGGCTTGTCGAACTCAACGAAGCCTTTGCTGTCCAATCCCTGGCGGTGATGGAAGACCTGGACCTTGATCCTGAGATTGTGAACGTCAACGGTGGCGCGATCGCGATCGGACATCCGCTCGGTTGTTCCGGGGCGCGGCTGATGACAACGCTCGTCCACGAAATGCGGCTGCGGGGTAATGTGAAGTACGGACTCGCCACTCTTTGCGTGGGCGTGGGCCAGGGGGAGACGACCATCGTCGAATATCTTGGATCATGATTGGAACCCCTGCTGCGTTCCAGCGTTTTATGTCCCGAAAGGAGACGTACCGAATGAAATTACGCGCTGGCTGGATTGTTTTCATGCTGCTGCTGACTGCCTGTAACATATCGGTTACTTCGTTCCCACCTGAGCCCGGGCAACCTGTTACACTGCCGACGGAAACTCCTCCCACACCGTACACGGATACGCCCGCGCCGGAGGCAATCAACCTGTCGCCGGTGACATCTCCGGAGTTCGTTGACATTCAATTCCTCAATGAGCTCGACGCTTGGGGCCTGACCGAGACTCAGGTGATACGCACGAACGACGGGGGAAGCACCTGGTATAACGTCACACCGCCGGATGTCACGGAAACAGGGTACGCGGTGGGAACGTTTATTCTTGATAAAGATCATGCCTGGGTACAGAAACCGGATTTCAATAATTTTCCAAACAATGGATTGCTTTACCGGACGACCGATGGCGGCCTGACCTGGACGATCTCTTCCACCCCGTTTAGCGGCGGGGATCTGAGTTTCATCGATGTGAATAATGGCTGGATGCTTGCCGACCTGGGTGTGGGCGCCGGGTCCAATGCGGTCGCGGTGTTTCAAACCACGGATGGCGGGGCAACCTGGACTCAAACATATATCAACGATCCCAATAACCCGGATGCCGGGGATTCGCTTCCGCTGGGTGGACTCAAACACGATCTTGTGCCGCTGGACATGCAGACGGCCTGGGTGACCGGTGTGATCTATGCCCCCGGTACCGCATATCTTTATCGCACCGACGATGGCGGTCACAGCTGGTCGCAGGCAGTCCTGCCGCTGCCGGCCGGTTCGGAGAATTCCGAGCTGAGCATCGATCGGGACCAAATGCAATTCGTCTCGCCCGACGCTGGTTTTCTGGTCATCCGCATGGCAGGCGATTCAATGCTGAGCGCCGTCTACACCAGCGCGGATGGAGGCAATACGTGGACTCTCGGACCGGCGATGCTCCCCGGCGCGGGCGAGTCCGATTTCCTGTCGGCGCAGGAAGCGGTCATTTATAACGGCGAGCAGTTTTACGTCACGCGTGACGCGGCGCAGACCTGGGCGACCGTCTCGCCGGATATTGTCTTCGGCGATTCCTTTTTGACGATGGATTTCGTCAATCCAGACACGGGCTGGGTCGTCACACTGGATCCGGAGCAGCAGCGTTCGCTCTACCGTACAAATGATGGAGGCGCCACATGGCTGCCCGTTATTCCGTGATGCTTTGTCTCATAGTCTTGTTGTTTGGCTGCCGGCCCGCGACCCCTCCACCCAGCCCTGCCGATCAGACTCAGGCCGCCTCTGTTCCCGCGATCGAGGCGACTGCCACCCCCGTCAAGCCAACGAGCGTGCCCAGGGAGGTGATGGAAATTCGCAATTCACAATATCAGCTCGGCGCGACGGAAGCTTTACGGACCGTGCAATTGACCGATGGAGAATTCGAGCAGGGAACGCCCGGGAGCGATGATTTTCTCTCCGTCGTCATGACCGACTTCGTTGCCATGGGCGATCTGGATGCCGACGGCACCGACGAAGTCGCCGCGCTGGTCTCGGAGAATTACGGCGGTACAGGTACTTTTGTCTTTCTGGCGCTGTATGCAAAAGTGAACGGGGCTTTGACGTTCCAAACCTCCAACATGGTGGACGACCGGCCGCAGTTGAAGGCGCTGTCCATCGCCGGTGGTGAGATATTTTTGGATGCCGTCATCCACGGACCGGATGAACCCATGTGCTGTCCCACCCGGAGGACAATCCGCCATTACCGCCTCGTGGATAATCTCTTGGACATGACGGATTACACGACGTTTACACCCGAGGGCAAACCGCGCACGATTTCGATCACCGCTCCTGCCAATGGAAGTGAGGTATTCGCTTCCGTGCCGATCAAAGGCAGCGTTGCGATTGCGCCGTTTGAAAACAGCCTTGTCTATCGCATTTACGATGTGGCTGGCGTTGAACTTGCTCTTGGGGCGATCTCCGTCACAGCCTCCGAGGCGGGCGCGCCGGGCACGTTCGATACCGTGATCCTGCTGGGAAGGCTTTTGTCCGGCGAGGTGATCCGCATCGAGGTGCAGGATGTCAGCGCAACGGATGGTTCATTGCTGGGGATGGATTCGATTGAATTGGTTGTAAAATAATAGATGGGACGGGATACTCTGCGAGTATGATGTGGTATCCCGCCTGACAAACTTATTGGAGGAGAATATGCCCAACACAGTTCGTGATTGGATGTCGAAGCCTGTTATCGTTGTTGATCCTGATTCGAGCGTCAAGTATGCTCTGACATTGATGCGGCGTCGCAAAATTCACAGTGTGGTGGTTGCCATTTCGGAGAAGAATCCCACCTATGGCATCGTTACTTCAACGGATATACGCGACAAGATCGTGGCAGCCAATCGAAACCCGGCCGAGCTGACCGTGCGCGAGATCATGTCCGGCCCGATCATCACCGGCAGCCCGGACTGGACGCTGATGGAGTGTTCGCAGGTGATGCAGAAGCACCGCATTCACCATCTTCCGATTGCAGATGAGACCGGCGCGTTGATCGGCTTGATCTCTGCCACCGATATTTTTACAGCTGTCGAGGAAGCAGGCTGGCAGGAAGAGGAAGGATGGATGAATGAAGAAGGATGAATGAAGAATGAAGAAGGATGAATAACACCCTTTTTTGAAAACTTAGTGACCTTTGTGTACTTCGTGTTGAGAATCGAATTTTATGCCAAAGCAAAAGTATTACGTTGTCTGGAAGGGACACAAACCCGGCATCTACACTTCGTGGGCGGAATGCGAAAAGCAGGTGAAGGGATTTGCCGCGGCGCAATACAAGGCGTTTGAGTCGCGCAGGGAGGCCGAATCCGCCTATCGGTCCCGGTATGAGGCGTTTAAAGGCAAGCCAGCCTCACAGGGGAAGTGGAGAGAGGCGAGCATCAAGCCTCTCCTTCCATCGATCTGCGTGGACGCAGCCTGCAGTGGGTCGCCCGGCAAGCTTGAATATCGCGGGGTGTTCACAGAATCGGGAGAAGAAATTTTCCGGGTCGGTCCCTTCCCTGATGGGACGAACAATGTCGGTGAGTTCCTCGCCATCGTCCATGCACTGACGTGGCTGGCGAAACACGAAAGAGAAATGCCCATTTATTCTGATTCTGAGAACGGGATTTCCTGGGTGTATACCGGTGAGTGCAAGACAAAACTTAAACACACCGCGCGCAATATGCCGCTCTTTGTCCTGATCCGCAGCGCAGAAAACTGGCTGGCGGAAAATGAATTGCTCGACGATGCCGTCTTGAAATGGGACACAGCATTGTGGGGAGAGATCCCGGCTGATTTTGGGAGGAAGTAAAGTATAAGTCAACACGTATACACGTGATCTGTAATGGTGTGTGTGGTCCTGTGTGCTTCCCCCTGCCCATTCTTCCAGTATCAAAACTGGTCATTTCGGCGACACTTTGCATATGCTTACAAAAACTGCTCTCCTCCTCATCGACATTCAGAAAGATTATTTCCCCGGCGGCAAATATCCGCTTGTCAATCCGCTGGACGCTGCCAAACAGGCGTACATGCTCCTGCAGTGTTTTCGTGAACATGGTGGTCATCATGTCCACATCCAGCATATTTCCAAAAAGCCGGATGCGGCGTTCTTCATCTCAGGCAAGCGCGGCACAGACATCCATGACTCGGTCGCGCACTTCGAAGGCGAGCCGATCGTCTATAAACATGAGCCGAACTCATTCCTGAACACGAACCTGCTCGAACTTTTGAAAAGCTGGGGGATCGAACGCGTGGTGATCACCGGCATGATGACGCACATGTGCGTGGACGCGACTGCCCGCGCCGCTTCTGACCTTGGCTTCCAGGTCATCGTTGCCGAAGATGCCTGTGCGACGCGCGACCTGAAATATGGCGAGACGACCATCCCTGCGGAGCTGGTTCACAAATCATTTCTTGCCGCGCTGAAATCGTATGGCAAGGTGATGAAATCGGAAGCGATCCTGGCGCTGCTGGCGGCCGAACAAGTAAAGGCATAGGTCGGATCGTTTTACTGCTTTGTTTGCTTTTGAAATCCGATCAAGCTGACCAGCCACCCGAGTGCCAATGTCGCTGCGCCGCTGAAGAATGGATATTCGATATTGATGTCGTAAATGTAGCCGCCCCACAGCGGTCCTACCACGCGTCCCAGGCTTGTGGCGGCGCTGTTCAAACCCATGACCGTCCCCTGATGTTCGCCCGCAAAAACCGAGATGTATGAATTCAGCGCCGGACCGATCAAGGCAAGGGTGAGTATGAAGAACCCAAGTGCAAGCAGGGTGGTGATGTAATCGATGGCGAGTGCGACCAGGACGAACCCGATGGCGCCTCCCAGCAATCCGATCTTGATCAGCCTCTGCTCGCCCAGTCTCTCCGTCAATGGGCCGACCAGGACTCCCTGCGAAACGATCATCACGATGCCCATCACCATCCAGATCGCTCCGACTTGTGTCGTGTCAAAGGCAAATTTATCGATAACATATAAACCGATCATGCCCTGGAAGTTCGTCATGCCGAAGCTCATGATGAAAATGAGCAGGAGCAGGATCCCCGCGGGGCTGAGCAGGACGCGCACATAAATGTCGCGGGTACGCGGGTGCTCAGGTTCAGCAGGAACAGGTTCATTCGTTGGGATTTGTCCATTTAACGGAGGCGGATGAACTGTCGTGGACGATGCGATTCTTGATTCAGGGAGTAAGAAGATCACGAGCAGAAGCGCGACGAATGCCAGCCCTGATCCAACAAAGAAAGGCAGTGAGAGAGAATCTGTGGAGAGCAGTCCGGCGATCAGCGGGCCCAGGATCACTCCCGCGCCGATCATCGCGCCGAGCTGTCCCATTCCCTTGCTTTTTTCCTTTTGCGCGGTGTTGTCGCTGATATAAGCCATTGCCGTTGGCATGGTGGCTGAGGAGAGAATGCCCGAGAGTGAACGGGCGATAAAGAGCATGGTGAAGGTTTTGGCGAGGCCGAACATGAAGAGTGTGATGGCGTAGCCGAGCACGCCGATGGAGAGGATGGGTTTGCGCCCGCAGCGATCGGAGAGGATGCCCCAGAGCGGTGCAAAGATGAGCTGCATGAGCGAATAGGTGGACATCATCCAGCCGAGTTCCGTGCCGCCCGCGCCGAAGTGTTCGATGTAGAACGGCATGATGGGCATCACCATCCCGTAGCCGAGCATGACCACGAGCAGGGTGAATGACAGGATAAAAAGATTCTTGCGACTGGCTGGGTTCATCCGCTACCACTCGTTATTTCTCAACTATCATCTGCCGTGATTTATCTGGCCTTTGACTTGTTGAAAATATCAACAACCGCCAGGACTATGATAGAGACTGCAATCCAGATTTGTGAGACGTCCATGCGAACTCCGAAATCCATTACATGGAATCGAGAGTTACGGTTCCTGCGCTGCCATCCACCGTGATGGTCTGTCCGTCTTTGATGCGGCGCGTGGCAACACCGGTTGCGAGCACAGCCGGGATCCCATATTCGCGCGCCACGATGGAACTGTGGCTGAGCGGTCCGCCGATGTCGGTGATGACGGCGGATGCCATGGCAAAGAGCGGTGTCCAGGCCGGTGTGGTGGTGACGGCGACCAGCACATCGCCTGGTTTCATCTTGCTAAAGTCTTCAGGGCTGAATAGCACGCGTGCAGTCGCAGTGACTTTGCCGGTGCTGGCGCCTATCCCGGTCAGGACATTGCCGGTTTGATCGGTTTTGTGCCCAGGCACCAATTTCGCCCAGCGTGAGGTTTCCGGCAGCATGGCTGGCGGAACGAGTTTCATCTGTGCGCGCCATTCGGCTTTGTGCGCGGGCACTTTGCCGGAATAATCGGGCAGCTTTTCATTCCTTTCGAGCATGGAGGCAAGTTCGTCCACTTCGTCTTCCACCAGCCAGTAGATGTCTTCGGCATCCGCGAGTGCGCCATTGGCAACGAAGCGTTTGCCCAACGCTCCCAATAAACGGCGGGCGGTGGTGTGACCCATGCCCATGTCGGCAATGCTGTCTTCGCGCGCGGGACCTGCATCCATTGCCCATTTCAAGGCTTTGTTAAACCAGCGGTTGGGGAGCAGCTTGAAGCGGCTTTGGATCGCCTTAATCGTTTGGGCGCGCTTTTCAGCAACTGCGCGCTGGCGCGCGTAGGGGTCACTGCCTTTGCCTTCCACGTACATTTTGAGCGCGTCAAATACCAGCTCTGGCGTTTCGGCGGGAGTGGGATTCATGAAGTCGAATTCATACGATGTGTGTCCAAACTCGTCGAGGTGTTTCTCGAAACGGGTCTTCAACTCGTCCCAGTCCTGAACAGGAATTCCCTCGGGTGTGGAATCCGCTTTCAGCGCGGCGACCAGTTCCTCGGTCGAGGTGCGAAGCGTGAAGTCGCGCAGGCTGGGGCGTGCGCGGATCCATGTCCCCAGGTCGAATAGTGATTTCTCGGCGCGCAGTGGCACGGTCTCCAAACCAAACAAAAGGGTCTCTGCCTTCGGCTCATCTTTACGACTGACCATTTTGTAGAGGCGCGAAAAGATGATCTCGCTGCTGGTGGCGGTGGGCAGGGTGCCCGCCTGGATCACGGTGTAGTATTTGCCCGCGGCATACATCAGCTCGCGCGCGCCCGCGAGAATTTCGGAGGGGGACAGGGTTCTGAGGTCTTTGCCATCCCATTCTGCGATGACCTTTGCAAACGTTTTACGCGCTTCAAGCCAGCGTTCTCTGCCTCCCCTGAACATGGATTTCGTGCTGGTGAAGGTGAGTCTTAGCATAGCCCACGCGAATTTGGCATTCAGCAGGAATCCCATGTATACGTAGCCGTTGACGACGCGGTATTGATATTCCGCTTCCAGCAGGTCGATGCCCATCCAATCGCTCAGTTCGGCAGTGGCTTTGTTAACCGCGCGCAATCCCAGGGTGCCGAACAACGGCGACACGGCATTCGGCAAATGTTCGGCAAAACTGCCGCGCGCATAGATCGCTTTCGGGTGGGGTCGTTTCCATTCGGTCGGTGGAGCGGGCTGCGCGCGTTCATCATCTGTGGTTTCGAGAATGACCTCGCCCTTTGTCCCATCCACGGTGATGACCTGGCCGCTCCGGATGCGCCGGGTGGCGACGCCCGTGCCCATCACAGCCGGGATGCCATACTCGCGGGCGACGATGCTGCCGTGGCTGAGCGGTCCCCCAATGTCGGTGACAACGGCGGATGCCATGGCGAAGAGCGGCGTCCAGGCCGGAGTGGTGGCGCCTGCGACGAGCACCTCGCCCGGACGCATCTGCTCGAAGTCTTCGGGACCGCGCAGGACCCGCGCCGGGGCGGTCACTTTCCCCGTGCTGGTGGGGACTCCTTTCAGCACATTGCCTGTCTGGGACTCCTGTGTCTGGGGAATGAACGTTTCGGTCTTGATACCCATCACGCGTTTCTTCATCGGCATCATGGGTGGCGGCGTCACTTGACCGACTCGTTCGTTGAACTTCTTACGCTTTTCTACATGGTCAGCAAGGTTATCCAGTGCCTGACCGCGCTCGAGCTTCGTTATGCAGGCGCCGATTTCATCTTTCTCCAACCAGAAAATGTCATCCGCTTGCCGGATGGCATTCGAAACGACGAAACGTCTGCCCAGCTCGCGCAGCAGTTCGCGCAGCTTGGGATATGCCAGCCCAATTTCTGCCAGGGCATCTTCCCGCACTTCAGCCAGCGACTGTCCCCAGTGGAGCGCTTTTTTGAATGCCCAGCGTTTGAACCCTTTCAAGCGCTTGAGCATGGCTTCGGCGGTCTGGATACGTCTCTGCTCGCTGGCTTGCTGCCGTTCGTGCGGGTTTGTCCCTCCGCCGCGCAGATACATCCTGATGTTTTCGAACAGCATTTCGGGATGATCGAGTGGCAGCGGTTCTGCATAGTCCAATTGGAAGACGATGTGCCCAAACGTTTCCAGATGGGTCTTGAATCGCGACGCAAGTTCTGAGAACGAAGGGATGGAAACCGTGTCCGGCGCACTCAATTGCCTGGCGAGATCTCCTGCTGGAGTGCTCAAAACATATTCGGCTAATTTTTCTTCTGCGCGGATCCACATGGCAATGTCGTACAGCGACTTTTCCGAGCGCACCGCGATGTTATCCCAGCCCATCAGGAGCGTTGTGGCATCAGGGTCGCCCTCCTGCCGGACCATCTTGTTGTAGACCTGTGTGAGTAACCCTTCCGAACCGGCGGACGCGCCCATGGTGGCAAACATCAGTCCGCAAATGTAGTAAGCGGCGGCATTCGCGAGTTCCTGGGTTTCGTGCCAGAGTTCACCCGCGGACATATTGGCAGGCATCAGATTTTTCTTGCCGGAAACAAAAGCCTGATATTCCGGGTGTAATTCCTCGCGCCAGATCGGGACCAGCCTGCGCAATAACCTCGGATACGCAGGCAGCATTCCTGTCAACACCCACCACCAGGATCTGGGTGAGATAAAAGCATTCATGTACGCGTAGGAGTTGATGGTGGTGAAGTAGTCCTTCGCCAGTACAGGTTCCGGGCCGAGCAGTCGTTTTCCCAGCGGCTGCATCTGCTCCACTTGTGCCGGAATCCCCAGGGTCACGAACAAAGGGCTTAATGGTTTTGGCATCAGGTCTGCGGCGCTGGTACGCATGTAGGTGCCTTTTGGATCAGGCGGTGCCCATTCGATCGGCGCCTCAGCCAGCGTGGTGATGGGACGTGACTGCACGACGTAGAAGCGACCACCTGCATGACACCATTCGATGTCCTGTGGTTTGCCGTAGAAGTCTTCGATCTTGCGCGCGATGCCCACGAGTTCGGCCACCTGCGCTTCGTTCAGGACCTTCGACTTGCGCCGCCTCTCATCAAGCGGAATCTCGGCCGTGCCTGATTCCGTTAACACTGTGGTGACAGTCTTTTCCGCGACATCCACTTGCTTAACTTTGCCGCTGGCTTTATCCGCAATGATCGTATCTGGCGAGACCAGTCCGCCGACGATGGCTTCGCCGAGTCCCCAGGCAGCGTTGATGACCACTTCATCCCGCTTCCCATTCATCGGGTTGGCAGTGAACAGGATGCCCGCGGCTTCAGCCTCCACCATCTCCTGCACGACGACGGCAAGCGCAACAGTGTTTTGATCGATGTTATTTTTGATGCGATAGGCAATGGCGCGCGCGGTCCACAACGATGCCCAGCATTTCTTCACCGCCTCCAGCAGCGCTGCCTCGCCGCGAATGTTCAGGTACGTTTCCTGCTGCCCGGCGAAGGAGGCTTCGGGCAGGTCTTCAGCCGTGGCGGAGGAACGAACCGCGACGGATTTGCGATTTACGATTTGCAATTGACGATTTGCCATACGCGATACGCGATCACCCATATCGCCATACGCATCCCGTATCGCGGATTCCACCTCAGCCGGGATTTTCCCTTCCGCGAAGAACCTGCCGATCGCCACAGAGGCCGCCTCCAGCGTCGCGGGCCGCGAGGGGTCTGCATCAGCGAGCGCAGCCACGATCCTGTCCTGCAACGCGTTGGCTGCCACGAAATGCCGGTAGGCTTCGGTCGTAACATGGAATCCATCGGGAACAGGCAAACCGGCGTTGATCATTTTCGCGAGCGACAAGCCTTTGCCGCCGACGGTTTCAAGCGCAGCTTGCGTGTCTGAGAGGGGGAGGACAAAAGATTTCATTTTTGCTCCTGATTACCAAATTCCGGGGATCAAACGATAGCGAACCTGCTGTGCATAATCGGAATATCCATCGAGTTCTTTCTGAAGCGTTCTATCTTCCAATGCAGTACGGATCACAAATGCAAGGATTGTCAGAACAGCAGGGATAAATGCCCACCACGAACCAAGCAGCAACGGCTGACCGATACAGCCGATCAGATTGCCAAAATATCCGGGATGGCGGACGAAGCGATAAGGTCCGCGTTGCGCGACCTGGTGGTTTTCCTGGATCCGCACGCTTTCCGAGAAGAACGGATTGGATGCCATCGCCCAAAGGAAGAAGATCCACCAAATGACGAAGAGCAGAATGCCTGCGATATGCCAGCTCGTCGAAATCGTCCCCGTCCAGCCCCAGCGTTCATCGAGGCCCGCTACGATCATGATGCTGAAAAAAGCAAGACCCGCGATGGTCGTCAGCCAGATATCCCAGCGTTTGGCGCCAGGCTGGCGCATGCCCCCGGCGCGGTCCACGAGCAAGGCCGGGTTGATGGGCAGAAGGACAACCAGGTGAGTTACCATTGCAAGGGTCAGGAGGGTAGCATACACCCAGCCCCAGAACCAATCCCATTTCCCCGAGGAGATGACGAGCAAGGCTGCACAACCGACCATCCCAAGGAAGACGCCGCGTATCCAGCTGAGGATCCTGCGCTTCATTTCAGGTGTTATTTGTTTGCTTGGCATGTTCGCCTCCAATAAGCGAACGCTGGTCGCTTAATCTGCGAAAAAAAGAATCAGGACGCGGGACTTGCGGACGGGCGCCGCGGCGAAGCCTCGATGCCTTTCAGCATCAATGTAAATGCCTCTTCCATCATCTGCTGGCGCGAGCCGGTTGGCCGCGTGGTATAGATCGCCGGTGTGAGCGCCGTGAAGATCACGCGCGTCGCCAGCAGGGAGTCGATGGGACGGAAGCAGCCTTCCTGGATGCCTTCATCGATAATGCCGCGCAATACATCCTGCAGGGCATGTCGTTTGCGCTGGATGCGTTCGAGGCTTTCCTGCGCCAGGCGCTGGACCTGGGAACTTAGTTTCATGTAGAAGTCCTCGTTCGTCGCCAGGTATTCCATGTATGCAAACATCATCTGGCGCAGTTTCTCCAGGCCTCCAATGTTTTGACTCACGATTTCCTGCGCCTGTTCCGTCAGTCTTTGCAGTTCATCCTCGACGAATGAGAGCAAAATATCATCCTTGGAGGAGAAGTAATCATAAAGTGTGGTCTTGCCGATCCGGGCTGCTTTCGCGATCTCACGCATGGAGGTTTCGTTGAAACCTTTCCTGAGGAAAAGATGGACGGAGGCGTGAAAGATCTCCTTTCGACGCCGGGCCTGTTCTTCATCTGTGAGGGGGACACCTCTTGGCATAATGCTCCTTAAGAGCGACCACTGGTCGCTTCTAACCCATTATAGAGCGACCAGCGGTCGCTTGTCAACCCCTCTGGAGAGGGTTTCGCAACATAGAACTGGGCGTGAAGATTTGGATAGGTGGCCGAGAGCTTCACCGCGAAGCACACTCCCTGGGGAAAAATGTGGTTCTACCGTTTTTAACGGGATAAATCTTTTCAAACACTGGGTTCTGTATGCAAATTCAAATCCAGCGAAGTTGCTGCTTGTTGCCACCGGGTAGAGAATAAACCGCTGCCGCGAAGTGCGCGAATTCACGCGGATTTTTTAACCAATTCGCGACAATTCGCGTTCTTCGCGGCAACGAAAAGGATTTTGCATACACTCTCTAAGGTCTCGAAGGAAAGAGCCTTGT
Organism: Anaerolineales bacterium; assembly: GCA_016932715.1. Taxonomy (GTDB): domain Bacteria; phylum Chloroflexota; class Anaerolineae; order Anaerolineales; family Villigracilaceae; genus Defluviilinea. The sequence goes on along the minus strand of JAFGCG010000005.1, from coordinate 29,028 downwards.
AAAATTATGCCGCTTTGCTCCTTGGTGCACTTCGTGTTTGGGTCTTTTCCCGCCAGAAACGGGAGAGCCGAAAATGTTTAACTCACGTTACGCAGTAAGCGGGAAAAATTTAACCGCGAAGGCACGAAGATCGCGAAGGCTCTTCTTCCTGCGCGAAGAAAAAGACGCTCTTTGCGTCCTTCGCGTCTTCGCGGTGAAGAAACAACAGCACTGCGTAACTTCAGTGTTTAAGATGACCATGCTATAATTTTTACATGAATGTTATTCTTGATCCCGAACGACAAAAGCAGGCAAAACAATATGCGCGCCTCCGCCGCCGCTTGTGGCTGGTGGATATCCTCTTCAGCGCGCTCTATGCAGTTGCGTGGTTATCCTTTGGTTGGGCCGTCGCGCTGCGCGACTGGCTGAGCACATTCACCGGCAATCCATGGTTGCTGGTCCCTCTCTTTGTCGCCATCTTCGGCGGCATCTATTTGGTTGTCGATCTGCCGCTTGGCTATTACGGCGGATTTGTCCTCCCGCACCGCTTCGATCAATCCAATCAGACGTTCAGGGACTGGATCAGCGATCAATTGAAAGGACTGGCGCTCGGCGCGCCCCTGGGCTTGCTCCTGCTCGAATTGCTTTATCTTGCCCTGCGCCTCACCGGCGACCTCTGGTGGCTGTGGGCGGCAGGCGGCATGCTGCTCTTCAGCGTTTTGCTTTCCAACCTGGCGCCGGTTCTGATCATGCCGCTGTTCAATAAATACGTCCCGCTGGGCGATGAACACAGGGAACTTGCCGATCGTCTGCTCGAGCTTGCCAGGCGCGCGAACACGAAAGTAAAAGGTGTGTTCAAGTTCGATATGTCGAAGAGGACCAGCGCAGCCAACGCGGCGTTGACCGGCATCGGCAATACGCGTCGCATTGTGCTGGGCGATACGCTCATCGATGAATTTTCGCCCGATGAGATCGAAACTGTGCTGGCGCACGAACTGGGGCATCATGTCCATCGCGATATTCCATTTCTGATCGCGTTCGGCACGCTCTCGACGACCCTCGGCCTGTATCTTGCCTCGCTGGCATTGAACTGGGCGATTGGCTACTTCGGATTCACCGGTCCCGCCGATGTCGCCGCGTTCCCCGCACTGGGACTCATCCTCGGCGCTTATGGACTCCTCACCATGCCGATCGAAAACGCGGTCTCCCGCTGGAGGGAGGGGCTGGCTGACGATTACGCGCTGCAGGTGACGGGCAAGCGGGAGGCGTTTGCCTCCGCGTTTACCCGTCTGGCGAATCAGAATCTTGGGGAGGTGGACCCTGAAAAGTGGGTCGTCTTCCTGTTCCATTCGCACCCCCCGCTCGGCGAACGGATCGCAAAAGCAAATACCTGGAAGGGGGTTTAAAGGTTGACTAGCGCGGCTCCAGCCAGGATTTCCTGCGCAGCAGGATGGGAATGATGATGATCAGCGCAATGACAAAGCCCATGACGACGATGCCATCGGTGGAGCCGATCTCAGAAAGATCTTGTGGTTGGGGAGTTTTTGTGGGTTGAAGAAAAAAAGCGGCTCCAGCCAAATTTCCGTGCAGCGCGGGTGGGACAGAATAGGTTAATGCTGCGCTGAGCAGTGCAAGGAGCAGACCAACTCCCAGGATGAGGGCGGGGCGCACAAGTGAAGCACGCCGCGGAGCGGCAGTGTGGATAATTTTTTTCATAAGTCTTTTTAAGTATATCACGCACACTTCACGGAGGACCTTCATGGCTTTCTCAAAGTCGAAAACGAGTCCGCCAATCCTCGCTAATCTGCGCGAATTCTTTAAAAATTTGTGTAAATTCGCGGAGATTGGCGGATAAAAATCTTAGCTGTTAGGACTTTGAGAAGACCCTAGGAGGACCTTGTGACAATATGTACTTACATGTATTTTTGAAGTATAATGCCCGCGTCGCCGCCAAGGCACAACAACTCACGAGGAGAGAATGAGTTCATGCCCCAGGTTCAATATCTGTTGGAGTCATCACTCGTCCCGTCATTTGAAGCTGATCGGGACGAGTCTTGTGTTACCTGGCGCCGCACAAATGTCTAAACCAAAAATCTGATTTTAGCTTTATTGAGTGCAGAGAGATTAGAGATGAGCGAGAGAAGCGGTCGGGCATTAATTCGTTCCCATTGCAGATTCAATTGATCATAGAAGGAATTTTACGGGTTATTTTTGCAAATGCCAAATGTTTACCAAAAAGATTTACTTTGTTTAGTATGAGGCAACAGCAGGAGCAAATCATGTTACAGGAGCATGCATGATCAGGAATTTTTTGGAATGGCTTAAACAGCCAATGGGGCGGATAGCGGTGCTCATTGCGGCGTTATCTTTTCTCAGTCTTGTTGCGTTCGGGATATTTTATACACAGCAATCGCCCGAACAACCCATTCAGTTCACACATCAGAGACACATCGGCTTTGGAATCCAATGCTTGTATTGTCATCCCGGTGCGTTACGCGGACCTTCGCCCGGGCTGCCAACTCAGACGAAGTGCTGGGGCTGTCACCAGCAAATGCAAATTACGAATACGAGTCCCAAGCTGGCAGTATTGGTGAACTATGTTAAGAACAACAAGCCCATCGAGTGGGTTCCGGTATCGCAGGTCCCGGATTTTGTTCATTTCACACACCGACCGCATGTCGCGGCGGGGTTGAATTGCGAGGAATGTCATGGTGACATGTCAGTGGTTGAAATCGCCGAGAACCCACAGGTCATGAACATGGGGTGGTGTTTGAACTGTCACCGCGAGAGGGCTGGAGACGATCAGGAAAAACTGATCAAGCTCACGGACTGCGGCACTTGTCATTATTAACCGGGTAAAAAAGGAAAAGACTGACTATGAGTGAAAAAATCTCCCGGCGTGATTTTCTCAGACTTGCCAGTGTGGGTGCAGCCACGACTGCCGTGCTGACGGGCTGCGGTCCCGCCTCGCGTTACGTGCAGCGCGAGCCGTATGCGCGCATGCCCGAATATACCTACAATGGTTTAAGTACTTATTACGCCACCACCTGCCGCGAATGCGCGGCTGGCTGCGGACTCATCGTCCGTACGATGCAGGGGCGCGCCCTCAAAGTGGAGGGCAACCCGAATCACCCTGTTAACCGCGGCAAGACCTGCCCACGCGGTCAGGTGACATTGCAGGGTTTATATAATCCAAATCGTGTTCGTGGTCCCCTTCAGCACGCACGCGGCGAGGCGCTGTATGATGCCAATTTTCAGGATGCACAGCCCAATCTGGATTGGGAGGCTGCCATCCGAGTGGTTGCCGATGCGCTCGAAGAAACAGCCGGCGTTGCTTTCCTGATGGGGACGGCTTCCGATCATCTCTTTGACCTGGTCTCCGATCTGGCGAATGCTGCTGGCGCCTCAGCCCCGATCCGGTTCAGTGCGGGAAGCATGTTCGAGACCCGCGCCACGTTGAGCCAGGCGACTGAAAACCTGTTCGGTCGGGCAGGCTTGCCTTACTTCGATATTGCCAATTCCGATCTTGTCCTCTCGTTTGGTGCGAATTTCCTCGAGACCTGGCTCTCCCCGGTTGCTTATAACTTTGCGTTTGGAAAAATGCGCCGCGGCAACCCGCAGCGACGCGGTCACTTTATCCAGTTCGAGCCGCGCATGTCCCAGACCGGCTCCAAGGCGGATGACTGGTTTCCGATCGTTCCGGGGACCGAGGGGATGGTCGCCGCGGCGATCGGCAGGCTCGTGGCGGAAGCCAAAGGCGAGCCGCTCCCTCGGGCGTTTGCCAGCGTCGATCTTGAAGCTGTGACCTCTGCCTCCGGTGTAAAACTGGAAGCGCTCGCGCAAATCGCGCAATTGGTTATCAGCGCGTTCGCACCGATAGCCATCCCGGGCGGACCCTCCCTGGGCATGAGCAACGGACTTGCCACTGCAGAAGCAGTCCTGAGTCTCAACGCGCTCGTCGATAACTTTGGGAAACCTGGCGGCGTGTTCCTCTCCCCGCTTTCTCCGAATCAGGACCCTGACGGGTATCATCGGCCTGCCAGCGCGCAGGAAATGGCTGATTTCATCGACAGGATGAAGAGCGGTGAGATCAAAACCTTGTTCATCCATGGTGTCAACCCGATCTTCGAATTGCCCAAGTCACTTGGGTTTGCAGAAGCGCTGGCAAACGTGGGAACGGTCATTTCGTTTGCCACCTTCCCGGACGAGACCGCGGTCGCATCTGATTACGTCTTCCCCGACCACCACGGGCTGGAGGCTTGGGGCTACCAGCGGATCGCGACCGGTGCAATGCAATCCGTGCTTTCGGGTTTGCAGCCGGTCGTTTCACCGTTCCAGGATACACGCGCTACAGCCGATGTATTCATCGCTGCCGCGCAGCTGACTGGCGGGGAGCCTGCCCGGGCGCTGCCGTTCAATGACGAAGTTGCCTACATCCAAAGCAAACTGGCGAACCTCGTCGGTCAGGCGGACGGCTCGTTCAATGCGCCTGAGATCAACTCGTTCAGCGCCTACTTCCAGCAGCATGGCGGCTGGTGGAAAAACTCCGCTGAAGAGGTGGCTGTCGATGCCGCGAGCGCGCTGGGCCGCGAGTTGATGGCTTCACAGGCTCAGTTTGCCGGTGCAGGTGAATTTTTCTTCGTACCCTTTGTCGCCCCGACGCTGGCTGAAGCCGGCGCGAACAAACCCTGGCTGCAGGAGCTGCCCGATCCCATGACAACCGTGATGTGGAACACCTGGGTGGAAATGAATCCCGAAACCGCGCATGAGCTCGGGATCGACAATGACGATGTGGTGAAGATCATCAGCGAGGCTGGGGAGGTGGAAGCGCCCGTTTATCTGTATCCGGCCATTCGTCCTGATACGATCGCTATGCCGTTCGGACAGGGTCACACGGCGTACGGCAGATACGCGCAGGGGCGCGGGACAAATCCGGCAGATATCTTTGGTCTTCTTTTCAATGAAGCAGGCGACCTGACGTTTGCAGGGATGAAGGTGAAAGTGGAGAAGACGGGCAGGAAGCAGCCGCTTTCACGTCTCGAAAGCCGTATCGGCGTGTATGGTGAAGGAATGGGTGAGGAAGGACATTAGAGGAGTGAGACATGAGTAACTTGAATATTGATTTGAATCGTGTGGGCGCGAAAGGGGCGCTGGCGGAAGAGGCGGATGGCAAGTGGGGCATGGTCATCGACCAGGATGTTTGCACTGGGTGCCAGGCATGTGTAGCAGCCTGCGCGATGGAAAACAACATTCCTTTCGTGATGGAGGAGGATGCCGCCTACGGGCGCACCCTGCACTGGATCCGTATTGAGCGCTTCTGGGAGGGTGAATATCCTGAAGTTCGGACGACGCCCTACCAGCCGATGTTGTGCCAGCAGTGCGGGAGCGCTCCCTGCGAGCCGGTCTGCCCGGTGTTTGCTTCGGTCCACAGCCAGGCGCAGGAGCTCAATTTACAGGTCTACAACCGCTGCATCGGTACGCGTTACTGTGCCAACAACTGCCCTTACCAGGTGCGTACCTTCAACTGGCGTGATTACGCCATCGAGCCGTTCCATGCCAATGATTTCGACGGACAACTAGTCTTTCCTCTCCACAACCAGTTCAACCCGGATGTGACCGTCCGCCGCCGGGGTATCATGGAAAAATGCACCTTCTGCATCCAGCGCATCCACAAGGCGGAGGATAAAGCCAAGTCGGAGGGCCGCGCAGTGGAAGACGGTGAATTCACCACAGCCTGCGCCCAAGCCTGCCCGACCAATGCCATTACCTTTGGGCTCCTGGACGATTCGGAGAGCCTGGTGAGCCAGCTGGCAAATCACAAACATGGTTACCGGCATCTGGAAGAAATGAATACCCTGCCGCGCATCACCTATCTACAGGAAGGTTAAGATATGGCTGTTACCTCCGGTTATTTGGGTTCCGAAAAGGCAAATGCTGAGCATCACGAGGAAGAACACGATCCGCGTGAATCGCTGATGTACGATCCCAGGCCGCGCGGCGAGATGAACGCGATGGTGATGGAATCCATGCACACCACCTCCTGGAAATTCTGGGTGGTGCTGGGTGTTCTGGCGTTCCTGGTGGCGACCTGCTTCTTCTATGCCTGGGGATACATGATCGCTGAAGGACTGGGTGTGGCTGGCGTCAACCGTCCGGCGTACTGGGGCGTCTTCCTCGTCAATACCGTGTTCTGGATCGGCATCAGCCACGCGGGAACATTCATCTCGGCGATCCTGCGCGTGATGAAAGCCGAGTTCCGCCGTCCGTTCACGCGTGCCGCGGAGTTGATGACCACCTTCGGCCTGATCCAGGCTGGAGCCAGCATCTTCATGCATCTCGGGCGCGTCTGGCTGGCGTACTGGATGTTCCCGATCCCCAACGAGCGGCAGTTGTGGCCCAACTTCCACTCACCGCTGATGTGGGACCTGCTGGCGATCACAACCTATGTTCTCGGCAGTACGATGTACCTGTTCCTGCCGCTGATCCCCGACCTGGCGATGGCGCGCGACCGTTCTACGGGCTGGCGCAAGACTTTCTACCGGATCCTCGCCCTGGGCTTCCGCGGCACCGAAGGCGAGTGGCGCCATCTGACGACTGCCATGAACATCTTTGCGTTCGCGATCATCCCGGTCATGTTCTCGGTCCATACGATCGTTTCCTGGGACTTTGCGATGGCGTCCCGCCCGGGCTGGTCCTCTACGGTGTTCGGTCCGTACTTCGTGCTCGGGGCGCTGCACTCCGGCATGGGCGCGGTGGCGATCGTGCTGGTCATCATGCGCGCCACCATGAAGCACATGGATTACTTCATTCGCAAGGAACACTTCGACGCCCTCGGCAAACTGATGATGATCGTCTCGTTCACCTATGCCTACTTCTTCTTCAACGACTACATCGTTCAGTGGTATGGCGGCGACAAATGGACGGATACGCTCCTGCACTGGCTGGAAGAAGGTCCCATGGCCTGGATGTTCTACCAGATGATCGCCTTCAACATCGTGATCCCCTTCCTGACCCTCTGGAACAAGAGAGTACGCACGACGCCCTGGCTGCTTGCCCTGATTGGCGGGCTGATCAATGTGGGCATGTACTGGGAGCGCTACATCATCGTCCCGGTCATGCTCTCGATCAACCGCATGCCGTTCACCTGGCGGCTGTATGAGCCTGGTATTGAAATCTATTTGACCATCGGCACCTTCGCGATGTTCCTGTTGTTCTATATGATCGCCTCGCGGCTCATTCCGTTGATCCCGGTCTGGGAGGTGCAGGAGGGTCAAATGGTGCACTCGCTGCGCAAGGTAGGCAAGGCTCACGTTCCAACTGTCAGTGAGTTCGAGTAAGGGAGCAGAGCATGTCTGATACAACTCTCATGGCGCTTTTCGAAGATATCGATCCGGCGTCCGAGGCAATCGATAAACTGCACGAGATGGGCGTCACAGACGACCGACTCAATGTCATCTCCGGTGTGCCCTTCACGCATAAGATGCTTGGGCGCCCGCACCCCTGGACCAACGTTGCGCGGATCGCCCTGGGCGGCGCGGCGGCTGGTTTCCTTGTCGGGATCTTCCTGAATTTCGGCACCCCTCATCTGTACGATGTCCGCGTGGGCGGCCAGGTTCTAACTCCGATCCCGCCCGGTCTGATCATCATCTTTGAAATGACCTTTCTCTTTGCCCTGCTCTCGACATTCCTGGGTGTGTTCCTGGATAGCTTCTTCCCCAATTATCGCCCGATGGAATATGTCCCCGAGATCAGCGACGGCAAGATCGGGATCTTCTTCAAGGTCCCGCAGGATGAACAACAAAAGTTCACGGAGATCATGAACCAGATGGGCGCCGAATCCGTCCAACCTAACGAGGCGCGGCAGCTATGAGACTACTAAAGCAATTGTTTTGGGTCTTTGTCGTGCTGGGAGTACTCTCTGCCGTCATACTCATTTTCACGTACGACATCATCAAGATCGAATGGATCAGCTTCATGGAGATCCAGCCCTCCTACCGCCCGATGGAGGACCCGCTGCCTCCGCCCGAACGCTCGATCCCGGTCGAGGGAGCGATTGCCATCCCGGGCATGCCCCCGCCCGAAAACCCGGTCGAGGCGGACGAGGCTTCCGTGACGCGCGGCGCAGAGCTTTACGCGCTCCATTGCGCGATGTGCCATGGACAGACCGCCGAGGGCAATGGTCCGGTTGCTCCGTTCCTCGCGAACAAACCTGCGAACCTGACCTCGTCTGTTGCGCAATCGAAGAGCGATGGCTCGATCTTCCTCACGATCACAAACGGCGTCGATGGGAAAATGCCGCCGCTCAATGAGAATCTCCTTGTCCCTGAGCGCTGGGATTTGGTCAACTTTATTCGTACGCTGGCAGAGTAGGGGAGGAGCAAACGATGAATGATGACGCTCGTAAACTGATCTATGGAACCATAGTTGCGTTCCTGGTTCTTATCACAGCCTGGATTGGCTTCGTCTATGTTTCAGCCTGTGGCTTCACATTGACCTGCCCCCAGGGCGCGCCTCTGGTCGTACGAACGCCTATTCCGACGCTGATCCCAGTTGGGCACGCGCAGGTACAGCCTGAAGCAGCAGCAGTTGAATTCAACAAATGCAAAGTGGACGCGACCGATTTGATCGGCGCCTGGATTTCGGCAGGACATCCGGAAACGGAGCCGTTTCCATTCACTGACCTGAACGCTCAAAACTGCGCAGGGACGTTTGCAGATATCCAGCCGCTCTTTGTGGAAAATAGTCTCTGGTTCCCCGGCTCGCTCGGGTGCACTTCCTGTCATAACGCCGAATTGACCGATCGCAGCGCAGGCCTGGATCTGTCTTCCTATGAGGCGGTCTCGCTGGGGACACGGCGCGTGGCCGAGGCAACCTCTCCGGGTACCGATATCTTTGGCGGCGGCGATCTCGAAAAATCCTTACTCTATCAAATAGTAGTCAAGCAGGGTTTGACGGCGCAAGGTCACTCGCCGGATGCAGAGCCGCCCCAAACGATTTTATATGCGGGTCAGGTAGTTGCCGAAGGGGAACCGACCCCAACGCCCACACCGTAATTGAAAAGCCTCGCTGTAAAGCGAGACTTTTGCTTTAATCCACAAACCTGTATTTCAGCAGCGTCCACACAGCTTCGAACGCGTCTTTGAGTTTGATCTTTTTCCCCTGCGAGTAATCGCGTGGATTGAAAGAAATGGGGACTTCAAAGATGCGATACTTGCGCTTGAGCACTTTTGCCGTAAATTCGGGTTCGAAATCGAATCGTTTGGCGCGAATGTTCATTCCCTCGATCACTTCGCGGCGGAAGACCTTGTAGCCGGTTTCCATGTCGGTCAGGATCGTGTTGTAGAGGATGTTCGTCATGAACGTCAACATTCTGTTGGCGATCATATGCCAGAACATGGTGACGCGGTGTGGCGCGCCGAGGAACCGTGAACCGTAGACCACATCTGCCAGGCCCTCCCGGATCGGCTGCAGGAGGGTGGAATAGTCGCGCGGGTCATACTCGAGGTCGGCATCCTGGATCAGCAGAATGTCTCCCTGGGCGGCTTGCATCCCGGTGATCACCGCTGCACCCTTGCCCTGGTTGCTTTCATGCAGGATGACGCGCACCTTTCTTTTGCCATCCAGGTTTTGAAGGAGGGCGCGGGTCCCATCTTTGGAACCGTCATCCACCACGATAATTTCCTTCGCCATTTTCGTAGATTGCACTCGTTTGAGAATTTCCCCTATATTTTCAACTTCGTTGTAGACGGGTATCACGACGGATAGGTTCATAGTGTCCCAGATTATATACGATATTGGATTTCCTCGAACCGCAGGGGCTCCGAAATGTTCTAACATAAATGCAATCAAGTTAAAGCGGAGATTAATACGCAAGAAGCAGTATAATTTGGACGCATCAGGAATTCAATTTAACGGAGTACCCCCAGTGGGAGGTGTTATGTCATGAGCAATCCCCTTGGAAGACCACCAGCAGCCGGCACGGCGCCCTTTTCACCGCCACCCATCAACTCAGTGGAGGATACCGGGTTATCTCCGCTCTGGTTACAGGACCTGGCTTTAAAGATTATTTATTCACAGGGATACATGAGCGGGTTCAAAATCGCCGAGTTGCTTAGCCTGCCTTTCGCTGGCATAACAGATGGCATTCTGGAATCACTGAAGCGCGAAAAAATGCTGGAGGTGAAGTCATCCCAAGGTGGTTTGGGCGAAGGAGCGTACACCTACGGGATTACAGGAGCAGGTATTCTGCGCGCACGCGAAGCGCTGGAACGCAGTCAGTATGCCGGTCCCGCTCCGGTTCCCTTTGAAGTGTATAACGAGGCGATTCGCCGTCAGAAAACCGGCCGCATGACGGTCACCACGCGCACGATGCGCCAGATCCTTTCGCAGCTGGTGCTTTCGGAATCCACATTTCAGCGCCTGGGCCCCGCGCTCAATTCCGGCACATCGATCTTTATGTATGGTCCCCCGGGCAACGGGAAGACCAGTGTGGCGCGTGCGTTCGGCAACCTGGTCCTCACCCAGGCAATGTATATTCCCTATGCCTTGTATCTGGATGGGCAGGTGATCAAGGTCTACGATCAGGTGAGTCATAAACTTGCGCCGGACGCGGAAGCTGCGAGCAGCACTGGCAGCACGGGAGGTTTGCGGACGAGTCAGCGCCGGGATCCGCGCTGGATAAAGGTGCGGCGCCCCTTCATCGTGACCGGCGGCGAGCTGACGCTGGAAGGCCTCGACCTCGTCTACGATGAAATCCATAAATTTTATGAAGCGCCGTTCCAGGTGAAAGCCAATGGCGGGATCCTGTTGATCGATGACTTTGGACGCCAGCAGGTCCGGCCGCGCGACCTGCTCAATCGCTGGATCGTTCCACTCGAAAACCGCGTGGATTTCCTCACGCTCCATAACGGGCGGAAGGTGGAAGTGCCTTTCGACGTTCTGATCGTGTTCTCCACCAACCTTCCGCCAAAAGACCTGGTGGATGAAGCCTTCCTGCGCCGCCTGCGCCACAAAATCGAGATTGGCGACCCGTCTTACGAGGAGTACCGGGAAATCTTCAGGCGTGTTGCGCAGGATAAGAAGGTCGAATACAGCGATCAGGGACTGGCGTATCTGCTGCAGGAATGGTATATCAAACGTAATCGCAAATTGCGCGCCTCCCATCCGCGCGACCTTTGTGACCAGATCCTTGACATTTCAAGCTATCTTTCCGTGCCTCCGACCATGTCGCGTGATATGCTCGACCGCGCGGCGCTGGCTTATTTCGTAGATATTTAATCTGTTTTATACTATGCATTACGGATTACGCATCACCGTTTCGTAATGCGTAATCCGTATATTTTTTATTATGCTTGATTCACTTTCCCAACCCGTCATCTTTGCTCATCGCGGCGCCTCTGCGCAGGCGCCGGAAAATACACTGGCTGCATTCGAGCTGGCATTGGCACAACATGCGGATGCAATTGAACTCGATGTCAAACTGAGCGCCGATGGGCATGCCGTCGTGATCCATGACCCAACCGTGGATCGCACGACAGGCAGCCACGGCCGGGTCAGGGACTTGTCCCTGGCGCAGTTGCGATCGTTGGATGCGGGCGGCTTTTTTTCTGAGAAATATCGTGGAGAGAAAATTCCGACGCTTGAGGAAGTCTTTGAAACCGTGGGAAAACGTATTTTCATCAATGTGGAGTTGACCAATTACAACACGCCGCGCGATCAGTTGGTCGAGACGGTCTGTATGCTGGTCAAGAAATTTGGTGTGCAAAAGAGCGTGATATTTTCCTCCTTCTTCGCCTCGAATCTTTCGAAGGCGCGTGCATATCTGCCCGGTGTGCCGAGGGGTTTGCTGACGTTCCGTGGTTTTGTGGGCGCATGGGCGCGCTCCTTCGGTTTTGCATTTGGAAGGTATCATGCGCTGCACCCTCACCTGCAAGACGTGACTCCTCAACAGGTCCAGCGGGTGCACCGTTTGAAACGACGCATTCATGTCTGGACGGTCAATGCGGCGGAGGAGATGCGGCGCTTGTTTGACTGGGGCGTGGATGCGATCATCACCGACGATCCGCAGTTGGCTGTGCAGATCCGAGGTGAGTCAAAATGAAGGTGAGGACCGGCTTGTTTAACGGTGAAGCCTGCACGGTTTGGAAAAGAAGCGTGACGTATCACGCGGGAAAGGTATGCAGTTGAGACGTCTCTTCCACTGGCTGACGGCTTTGTCCCTGTTGACGTTCATCGTCTCCCTCCTCCAGCCGACGCCTGCCGTGCAAGCCGAAACGCAACTCCAAACCTCGCGGGCCCAAGCCATACTTGCCTCGATGACGCCTGAGGAACGAGTGGGGCAGTTATTCCTGGTTACATTTCTGGGGACAGATACACATGACCAGACGCGCATTTATGATCTGATTGCCAATCATCACGTGGGGGGAGTGGTATTGCTGGCCGGCAATGACAATTTCCTGCCGGAGCCTGATACGATTTCCAGTGCCCATCATTTGATCAGCGCGTTACAGGTCATCGAATCTGATGCGACCACGCGCTCAGAAGCCGATCCACAGTCTGTTGACAATGTTTATGTGCCATTATTCGTTGGAATTTCGCAGGAGGGTAATGGAACTCCTTATGATCAAATCCTGAGTGGGTTGACCCCCCTGCCGAATTCGATGGCCATCGGTGCGACCTGGAAGACCGAACTTGCATGGCAAGTGGGGAGCGTGCAGGGAAGTGAATTAAGCGCCCTGGGATTCAATCTCTATTTTGGGCCCTCCCTCGATGTGGTCGAGGCGCCAGATGAAGCGCCCGATCCTTCTGCACGGATCGATTTGGGACCGCGCGTGTTTGGCGGTGATCCGTTCTGGGTGGGGGAGATGGGACGTGCCTATATCTCGGGCCTGCACAGCGGAAGCGACGGCCACATGATGGTGGTCGCCAAGCATTTCCCGGGCCGCGGCGATGCAGACCGTTCCCCGGACCAGGAAGTGGCAACCGTTCGCAAGTCCCTCGAGCAATTGAAGCAGGTGGAATTACCTCCCTTCTTTGCCGTCACAAGTTCGACAGAAGCGGACGAAATTGCGGATGGTCTGCTGGTATCCCACATTCGTTATCGGGGGTTTCAGGGGAATATTCGGGCGACGACGCGTCCGGTCAGTCTGGATGAACCCGCGTTGTCTGCGATCATTGCGTTGCCTGAATTCGAGACATGGCGCAGGAACGGCGGCGTGATCGTCAGTGACGCTCTGGGCAGCCGGGCGGTGAGCGATTTTTATTCACAGAGTGCGGAAAACTTCCTGCCGCGTACGGTGGCACGCGATGCCTTCCTGGCGGGCAACGACCTGCTTTACCTCGGCAACATTACCTCCGAAAACCCGGATGCAGATACCTATACGGCCACGCTGGGAATACTCGATTATTTTGCACAGCAATATCGCACAGATCGCGCCTTTGCCCAGCGAGTGGATGAGGCTGCGACAAGGATCCTGGCTCAGAAGCTTCGGATGTATGACGAGTTTACACTTTCGAACGTGTTGACATCCGAAAGTGATCTGGCGCAGGTCGGTGCTTCGCAGGAGCTCACCGTCGAAGTTGCCCGGAATGCCGCGACGCTGATCAACCCCGATCCCCAGGAATTGAGCACCTTGTTACCCAACGCGCCAAATCAGGGTGAGCGGATTGCGTTCCTGACCGATACGGCCATGTACAAACAATGCACTACCTGCCTGTGGCAGGAGGGGCTCCCGACCGATGCGCTTCAGAAGGCTGTTCTGCGATTGTACGGATCGGAAGGGAGCGGGCAGGTGTATGCCAGCCGCCTCAACTCGTTTCCACTGAAGGAACTGGAAGCGATGTTGAATGAGGAAAGTACAACGGATATCGAAGGCATCCTGAATCGCGCAGATTGGCTTGTGATTTCGTTGGCCGGCGTCAGCGATGGGCAGGTTGCTCTCCTGCAGCGTTTCTTTTCCGAACGCTCAAACCTGATCCGCAATCGCAACGTGATCCTGTTCTCATTCACGGCTCCATACTATCTCGACCCGACGGATATTTCCAAGCTGACGGCGTATTACGGCCTGTATAGCAAGCAGCCGGCCTTTGTTGAAGTGGCTGCTCGCCTGCTTTTCCAACAGCTTACTTCACAAGGTGCGTCACCTGTTTCCATTCCAGGAGTAGGATACATTCTTCGAGATGTGACTTCTCCTGAGCCCACACAGATCATTCCGCTTGCACTGGATCAGGAAGTGGATGCCACCCCGACAAGCGAGACGCCGACAGCCGGAGCCGTGCCCACCCAGACACAGATACCACGTTTTCGGATTGGTGACACGATTGCCATCCGCGCCGGGCCGATCCTGGATCACAATCGGCATCTTGTCCCGGACGGAACCCCGGTCCGTTTCACCATGTCCACGCGGGAAGAAAATGGGCCCATCCTGCTGGAGGTAGATGCATATACAGTAGAGGGCATGGCGCGTGCTTCATTTGACATCAACAGGCCGGGCAAAGTTGAAATCCGGGCGGTCAGCGAGCCCGCACTGGTTTCAACAGTCCTGCAACTGGACGCCTCCAACGAGGCCAATCCGGTGATCACTGTCGTTCCTTCGGTCACTGCCATGGTGGAGACCCCCACACCCACCGTGACTCCCACACCCGATAGAGTCCCGTGGTTTTCGCCGGAAGGCTATCCACGCCTCAACATGTGGTTTCTTGTCATGCTGGCAGTGGTCGGTGGGGCCGCTCTGGCGTTCTGGGCAATTAGCAGAATCGTTTCCTTACGCTGGGGGTTGCGCTGGGCGCTGTGTGTTTTTGTGGGCGGGTTGCTGGCGTATAACTATCTCGCGCTTGGATTCCCAGGCGCGAAGGAATGGATTGCCTCCTCGGCTGGCGCGTTCGGAGTGCTGGTGCTTACATTTTCCGGAGAGGTGGTTGGGTCTTTGGCGGCGTGGATCTGGATGCGGGTCCTCAGCGGACCAAGGTCGCGAGAAGACTGACCAATAACAGAACGGCTGCGCTCCACGCGAGAGTCGCTTCGGGAGCATGCGAAAGGTAATCCCCAATCGATTGCTGGTGGGCGCGGCGTACAGCCAGGGGGAGTGTGGGTGTCTCGCTATATCCCAGTAATGCCTGGCGAAAGTCGCCCACCGTATGAGGCCGTTCATCCGGATGCAAGGACATGGCCCATAAGATGGCGCGCTCGGTGCGCGGCGAAACGGTCGGGTTAAACTGTCGCATGGGGATCAGGCTCTCGGGTTGCAGGAAGCGCTTGCGCGCATCTACTGGCGGTTCATTGGTGAGCAGGTGATAAAGCGTCGCACCAAATGAATAAATATCGGAGCGGATACCTGTGTGGATATCGCTCCCGCCATACTGTTCGAGCGGAGTATAGAGGGCAGTCCCCTGGCCCTGAATGATGGTAATGGTCACTTCCTCCGGCGCCAGGATTTTTACGAGTCCAAAATCCACCAGTTTGATCAGTCCATGCGGCATGAGTTTCAAATTGCTCGGTTTGATGTCGCGATGGACGATGGGCGGTTCCTGACTATGTAAAAAGGTCAGGGCGCTGGCAACCTGATCGGCCCAGGAAAGCACATCCATCTCTTTGAGGAAGAATTTTTTGCGGCGTGCCTCCTGCAGCAATGCGCGCAGGTCGTTGCCGGGGACATAATCCATCACCAGATAATCGCGCGGTCCGTTGGAAAAGAAATCCGAAACTTTTGGCAGGTTGGGATGATCGAGACGCGCCAAAACAGTTGCCTCGCGCAGGAACTGGTCGCGGGCTTCTTCGCGGATGTCTTCCGGGAGGGCGCGCTCGTATTCGACTTCCTTCAACGCGCATTGGCGGCCCTGGAGACGGGTATCATCGGCCAGATAGATGGACCCCATGCCACCTTGACCGATCCGTTCACGGATCTTGTAGCGGCCGCGCAGGACCTCCCCGTTCTTGAGAGGTGCGAGCAACGATTCTCCTTTTAGTTGATCAACCCATGGCGGTATTTCCGGCAAATCTCTTTCGGCGTAAGTTCTGCACAGAAACGCGTCTTTATGCTATATTATAATCTACTCTTTTTGATGATCTGGTCATATTCGATACATGAGACTTTCATGAAAAAAACGTCGGAAGAATATCCTTTGTTGGTCGCCCAGGAAGGACCGCTCAAAGGTCAACGGTGGCAATTAAGTCAGACGATTGTCCTGGGCCGCGAATCCTCCTGCGATGTGGTGGTCGCCGACCGTCAGATCTCACGTTTTCATGCACGCCTCACACCGACCCCCGAGGGTGTGATCCTCGAAGATCTGGGGAGCAAGAACGGCACCCATCACAATGGAATGCCGTTGACTGGTCCCGTTGTTCTGCAGGATGGCGATTTGGTCTCGGTTGCCATGGCGCAGCAGTTCCTTTTTCTCACTTCCGATGCGACCATGCCGCTGCTCGAAGGTGCGGGCATGCCGGGCCGCCTGATGATGGATCAAAAATCGCGGCGTGTCTGGGTGAATCAACAACAGCTTGTTCCGCCTCTTTCCGCTCAACAATTCAAATTGCTCTGGCTGCTCTACGAGAGTCACGGACAGGTCGTCACGCGCCCGGACCTGGTGTCCGCGGTCTGGGGAGACGAACAGGCTGCGGGGGTTTCTGACCAGGCGCTCGACGCGCTGATCCGCCGCCTGCGTGATCGCCTTGCAGCGCTCGACCCGACCCATCAATATATCGATACCGTCCGCGGGCATGGCATCAGACTGGATAATCCGACCGTTTAAACCATTCGCATGCGGTGAACGTTTCTGCAGAACGGCAATGTTCGGTTCTAAATAAAAAAACTTGTGGAGATTGCGAAGCGCTCCGCAAGTTTTTTATAGCTTGAAAGATGTCCCAAAATGGAGTACATTAAGCTAGCACGTTCGTTCTAATTGCATTCACGACATCTCCTTTCAGGAAAGAGCTTCTATGGCTGACTCAAATTTCTATCTCGGACGCGCCTACGACCCCCTCAGGCAGGCTGTGACAGAAAAAGAGATTACTTATGACCCCGCCGATCTGACTACGCACGCGGTGGTTACGGGGATGACCGGCTCAGGCAAAACGGGATTATGTATTGACCTGCTCGAAGAGGCTGCCTTGCAGGGTATTCCTGCCATGATCATCGATCCCAAAGGCGATCTCACAAATCTGGTGCTGCATTTCCCCGATCTGGCGCCGCAGGATTTCCAGCCCTGGATCGATGCTGATCTGGCGCGGCGGGCAGGCAAGCGCCTCGATCAGGTTGCAGCCGATGCCGCGCTCTCCTGGCGCGAGGGCTTGCAGCAATGGGGCATCCCACAGGAGAAAATACTCGCGCTCAAAAACGCCGCCCAATTTGCAATCTTCACACCGGGTTCGGATGCGGGTATTCCTGTCAGTGTCTTGTCCTCTTTGGCTGCGCCGGAAATTTCCTGGAAGGATAACCGTGAAGTCCTGCGTGAAAAAATTACCAGCACCGTCACTGCCTTGCTGGGACTGGTGGGCTATGATGATATCGATCCGCTCCGCTCGCGTGAACATATTCTGCTTGCCAATATTTTTGAAGCCGCCTGGAGTCAGGGGCAGGATGTGGAACTGACGGAACTGATCCTGCAAACGCAGAGTCCGCCCTTCGAGAAACTTGGTGCGTTCCCCGTGGAAACCTTTTTCCCTGCCAGGGATCGCATGGAACTGGCAATGGTTTTGAATAATATCCTCGCCGCGCCCGCCTTCGAGACCTGGCGCGAGGGGCAGCCGCTGAACATTGGGTCCCTGCTTTACACAGACGATGGTCGCCCGCGCCACAACATTTTTTATCTGGCGCACTTATCGGACGAAGAGCGCATGTTCTTTGTCACACTGCTGCTGTCCGCGATCGAAACCTGGATGCGCACCCAAAGTGGAGCTACCTCTCTGCGTGCCCTGCTTTACATGGACGAAATTTATGGTTATCTGCCTCCGCAGCGCAATCCACCTTCCAAGCAGCCGCTTCTGCGCATGCTGAAACAGGCGCGGGCGTTTGGGCTGGGTCTGTTGCTCGCCACGCAGAATCCGGTGGACGTGGATTACAAGGCTCTTTCGAATGCCGGCACTTGGCTCATCGGCAAACTGCAAACCGAGCAGGATAAGAACAGGCTGCTCGATGGACTCGAAAGCGCCGCGGGCGGCGTTCCACGCACGGTCTTCGATAAGTTGATCTCGTCGCTGGGCAAGCGTGTTTTTGTGCTGCACAATATTCATGCCAAACAGCCGGAGCTGCTGCAGACCCGCTGGACGATGAACTTCCTTGCGGGACCGCTGACCCGCAATCAAATCCCGGCTTTGAACAAGCTTGCCAATGCGGACACTTCGACGCTGCCCAGTGCAAGTCCTGCGGCTCAGATATCATCCCCGCAGGGGACCCAGCCGATGGCGCCTCGCGCCACTCCCGTTATGGCAGCGACTCCGACTCTGCAGACGACAGCCCAGATCCAATCCTCGATTACAAAACCTCCCCTCCCGGCTTCGATCCGCGAATATTTCCTGCCGCAGAACTACAGTCTGCCGGAGGCGTTCTCCGCCGCGCAGCAGTCCATGCCCGCCGAAGTGATGATCGACAGCGTGGTCTATCGTCCCACGTTACTGGCTTCCGCAGAAGTGCGTATCCTTGACCGCAAGCATGGTGTCGAGAGTGAGATCACGCGCACGGTGCTGGTGAAATCACCAGAGAAGCGCGGTTCCGTCCGCTGGGAGGAGTATCCACTTAACGCAAATTTGGATAGCGTTGATACCTCTCCCGCGCCTTCCACGCGCTTTAGTTCGGTCGATGCACCGTTGAACGACGTCAAGCTGATGGCAGCTTTACAAAAGGATTTCACCGACTGGGTCTTCCGTACCTCCTCCGTCAAAGCGCGTGCAAATCAGGCGCTGAAAGTGTTTGCGGGTCCGGATGTGAGCCAGGCCGAATTCATGAAGGCTTGCGCGGAAGCCGCCCGCGAGGCGCGCGATGCCGAGGTTGCCAAAAAGTCCGCAACACTTGATCGCCAGCTCAAGACCCTTGAAGATAGACTTGCCCGCGAGGAACGTGAGCTTCGTGAGGATGAAGCCGAGCTTTCGAACCGTAAAGTGGAGGAAGCCGGCACCCATCTTGAAAATCTCACCGGCTTCTTTGGCGGCAGACGAAAAGCTTCACGATTGTCCTCGTCTCTTACCAAGCGGCGCATGACCGAACAGGCAAAGTCGGAGGTGGAAGAATCTCTCGATGCCATCGATCAATTCAAGGCGCAGCTCAAGGAACTCGAGAAACGCCGCGAGGAGGTCATCGCTGAGATCAATGACAGGTGGGGCGGGCTGGTCAATGACATTGTCGAGGTGACGATCGCGCCGAAGAAAACGGATGTCTTCGTCAAATTATTTGGCGTGGCCTGGCTGCCGCATTACATCATCAAATCGGATACAGACACATTCGAGTTGCCCGCCTTCGGCGCGGAGTAAATCCTTCGCGCTGAGCGGAACGCAGTGTAGACGAAGCGCAAGTAAGCAACCACATCTTAGTTTGTAAACATCTGCGCTTCGACTGCGTGGCGCTAAGGCGCCACTCCGCAGGGCAAAGAACGCCCACTTCGTTCAGCGCGAATTAATTTGTAGGAAAAAAACATGTTCTGGCTGATCTTCCTTATTGTTTTATGGGGAATCGTTCATTCACTGCTGGCTTCCCTGGGTTTCAAAAATCACCTCCGCCGCAGCCTGGGGAACGGGTTCATGAAATTCTATCGCCTGCTCTACAACATCTTTGCCGTGCTCAGTTTCGCGCCCATTCTTTATCTTATGATTTCATTGCCAGACAGAATCTTGTATGCGCTGCCCTCCCCCTGGAGCTATCTGATGTGGGCGGGACAGGCAATTTCTGTCCTGCTCTTGTTTATCGCCGTCCTGCAGACCGATGTGCTTTCCTTTGTCGGTTTGCGCCAATTGGTCGAAGAGGCTGAAGAAAGTGATTTGATCACAAGTGGTTTATACCGTTTTGTCCGTCATCCACTCTATACATTTAGCTTGTTGATCCTTTGGCTTTCCCCGGCAATGACGGTTAATACATTTGTTGTGTATATGGCTTTGACCATCTACCTGGTGCTGGGGGCGATGTTCGAAGAGCGCAAACTCCTGCGCGAGTTTGGGCAGCAGTACGTAGAGTACAAAGCGATCACACCCATGCTGATCCCTGGCTGGCCGAAGATCCCGCGCCAGCGGGGATAGGGGTGGGAACAAATAACTGCCCGGGTCCGTTTTAATCCAATGCTCATCTGCATTAACGTTTGTACTTGCCAACAAGGTATAATTTTCGGTTATGGCTACGATTTCCTATCCATATAAACAAACTCCCGTCCTGCCACAAATTGTTACCGCGTTCGTCAGTGGAGTCCTTCTATTCTTCGCGCTGATCATCACGTGGACACTGGGCTATCAACTCCTGTATGCCGGGCGTATTTTCCCGGGCGTTTCTGTTGCCGGCGTGGACCTTTCCGGGATGCGGCCTTCGGACGCGGCTGTGAAGCTGAACGAGACGTTGTCGTATCCGATCACCGGGAAGATCCTTTTCAAGAGCGGTGAAAAGGCCTGGATCGCCAGCCCGGCGGAATTGGGTATGGTCTTCGATCCCTCCTCCAGCGCGGCAGCCGCGTACAAATTGGGGCGGAGCGGAGGCCTCTTTGGCGCATTATCCGGCCAGATGCGCGCAGCCGGTCGAGGCGTCAGCGTCCCGCCTGCGGTCATCTTCGATCAACGTGTCGCGTACCAATATTTGAGTCAAATATCGCCGCAGATCAATCAACCGGTCGTCGAAGCAAGCCTGAATTTGGAAGGGACGAATGTCGTCGCGCAGCCCGGGCAGGTGGGCCGCGAGTTGAAGATCGATGCAACGCTCATTTTCCTCGCTTCACAGCTGCAGACCTTCAGCGATGGGGAGGTGCAGATGGTTGTACAGGAGCTCCAGCCGCAGGTTCTGGATGTGAGCGCCCAGGCGGACGCCGCGCGGCAGATCCTGAGCCAGCCGCTTACCCTGGTGGTTCCCAATGCAGCGCAGAATGATCCCGGTCCCTATGTTTACACCCCGGAGGTCGTCGCAAACCTGCTCGCGGTACAACGCGTCCAGAATGGAGACCAGTCGGCTGTGCAGGTGGCTCTGAACCCGGCAGCATTACGTGACCTGCTTGTACCGGTCAAGGACCATGTGGACCGCCTGCCTTCCGATGCAAAATTCATTTTCGATGAGGAGACGCTCCAACTGGGTTTGATCGAAGATTCGAAAGTGGGTCGCGCCCTGGATGTGGATGCCAGCATCCAGGCCATTAACGAAGCGATCGGGCGCGGCGAACACACGGTTGCGCTGGTCATCAATGAGACCCAGCCCAGAGTCTCTGGGGCAGCCACTGCACAGGAACTTGGGATCACCCAGTTGATCGCATCAGAGACTTCTTATTTTTATGGCTCCTCCGCGGAGAGGATTCAAAATATCGAAGCGGCCACCAGACAGTTTGATGGCGTTTTGGTTGCGCCTGGCGAGGTCTTCTCCATGGGTCAGCACCTGGGAGATGTGAGCCTCGATAATGGATTTGCAGAGGCGCTGATCATTTACGGCGGGCGCACCATCAAAGGTGTTGGCGGCGGTGTCTGCCAGGTGAGCACGACTCTCTTCCGCACGGTGTTCTACGCCGGTTTTCCGATCGTCGAACGGACTCCCCATGCCTATCGCGTCTCTTATTATGAGAAGACTCGCAGCGGGGCAGTCGACCCAAGATTGGCAGGCCTGGATGCCACCGTGTACTTCCCGCTGGTTGATTTCAAGTTCACCAATGACACGCCTTATTGGATTTTGATGAAGACTGAGGTCAATGCCGCCGCGCGCACCCTCACCTGGAAGTTCTATTCCACATCTGACGGGCGCACGGTGGAATGGACGACAACGGGTCCTATGAACGTTAAGCCTCCACCTCCGACATTGTTCGAAGAAAATCCTGAGTTGAGAAAGAACGAATTGAAGGAAGTGGACTGGGCTGCCAACGGCGCGGATGTGGAAGTCACGCGTACGGTCTGGCGGGGTGGCGCTGTTTATTTCCAGGACACTATCAAGACTCACTACGAACCCTGGCAGGCTGTCTGCGAGTATGGACCGGGCTCGAAGAATCCTGAGAAACTGGCGAGGGAACAGGAAGTATGCGGGGGACCCTCTTCATAAAACGGGCAATGTTTGTATGATAAAATTTCGTGCTATTGCCGCCTGCCTGATTCCCATTGAATTTTCGGCTGGGATCGAACCGGCGGGGGCAGTATTGTGTAGGAAACGGAGAATCCATGATTAGTGAAACACTCATTGAAATCCTGCGCTGTCCGAATTGTGTGCGCACGACAGGGGGGGAACTCAAATTGTATAAAGACGCATGGTTCATCTGCAAGGATTGCGGCCGCAAGTATCCCATTGTTGACGATATCCCGGTCATGTTGATCGAGGAGGGCGACAAGTGGGTCGATCTGGCGGAAGGCGAACTGCCGGTTCCTCCTCCTGCGAAATAAAGTGTCGACGTTATCAGAGTTGTTGAACGACCTTACCAGCGGAAATGAAACCCGCGCCGAAGCGGCTGTTTCCGCGCTGATCGATTTGGGCGAAGAGGCACTGCCGGCGCTGCTGGATCTAACGCGCTCTCCGGATTCGGATCAGCGCTGGTGGGGACTGCGGGTCCTGGCGCAATCACCTCGCTCCCAGGCCGGATGGCTGGCTCCGTTTCTGAACGATCCCGCCCGTGAAGTACGCCAGTGTGCCGCGCTTGGGCTGGCGCTCAAACCCGATGAAAGCGCGCTCCAGCCTCTCGTCCAGGCGTTGAGCGATGAGGATTCCATGGTCGGCAGCCTGGCGGTCAATGCCCTGGTCAAAATTGGCAGCGCGGCCGTCCCGGCTCTCATCGACGTGGTGCAGGCTGCCCCCCAATCGGCGCGTATCCACGCGTTGCGCGCCCTGGCAGAACTCCGCGATCAGCGTGCCATCCCGATTATGATGAAAGTGATGGAAGAGGACTCCGCCCTGCTGGGACACTGGGCAAAAGAGGGGCTGGAACGACTTGGATTGGATATGGTATATATTAAACCCGTATGAACAAAATGAATTTTCTCAAAAACATCAAATGGAAGCGCCCCTCTGTGATGCAGATCATCTTTATCGTGGTGGGGCTTGGCCTGGCTGTGGGCAGTTTCTTCTTTGTGCGCGGCTTCGTTACCTGCTGGACCATCACAGATCTCCCCGGCCGGGCGCCGTCGAATTGCGGCACGGTGGCTGGCGGATCTGGTTTCACGTTGAACGATGAGGGCACTCCTGTGCCGAACACGGAAAACCTGCCTCCACCTATCGCGGCGATTCCTGACAGCGATCTGCCTCCTGCCTGGGATGGTGCAAG
The DNA here is from genome assembly GCA_016932715.1 of Anaerolineales bacterium. Lineage (GTDB taxonomy): Bacteria > Chloroflexota > Anaerolineae > Anaerolineales > Villigracilaceae > Defluviilinea. The sequence goes on along the minus strand of JAFGCG010000005.1, from coordinate 5,643 downwards.
CCGAATCAGTGTTTTGATCATCGGTCTCGATTATCGCGATTGGTCGGCAGGGGAAGGCGCGCCGCGTTCTGATACGATGATCGTGCTGACGATCGACCCGCTGACCAAAACCGCGGGCATGATGTCCATTCCGCGTGACACGTGGGTCAATATCCCGGGCTTTGGTTATAGTCGCATCAATACGGCTTACTCCTCTGGCGAAGGCAGTCAACTGCCGGGTGGCGGTCCTGAGCTTGCCAGGAAGACCGTTGAGCAATTTCTGGGTGTGCCCATCCAATACTATGCACAGGTTGATTTCGGCACGTTCGTGGAATTCATCGACCTGATTGGCGGCGTCGATATCCATATAAAGGAAAAGTTACGGCTGGACCCGGTCGGTGCCGGGAAGGACAAAATCATTATTACCTGCTGTGGCATGCGGCACTTCAATGGAATCAAAGCTCTGGCTTATGCTCGCTACCGCAAAGACAAGGAAGGCGATGTAGCGCGTGCAGAGCGCCAGCAAAAGCTCATCCTGGCGATCCGCGACAAAGTGATGAGCCCTGAGAATTTCCCGGTTCTGATTGGTAAATCGCAACAGTTCTACGAGCAGTTCTCAGCCGGCATCCACACCAACATGCCGTTCGACACTGCTCTCCGGTTGGGCGTGTTGGCGAAGGATATCCCTGTGGAAAGCATCAAAAATGGCGTGATCGATTTTAATATGGTGACCCTGCATGACGTAACGCTCGGCGGCCAGCCTGCCAGCATCATGAAGCCCATGCCGGATAAGATCCGCGAGCTGCGCGATCAGGTCTTTACCTCAGGAGGAGCCTTAAGTCCGCTGGCTCCGCAGAACGATCTGACCGCTTTGATGCAGGCGGACGGTGCGCGGGTGCGTGTGTTGAATGGTACCTATACAGCCGAGCTGGATACGACCACCGGCAATTATCTCCTTTCCCTGGGCGTCCCGGTGACGGCAGTAGGTCCCGCAGATACTGCCTACAATGCAACCGTGATCGTCCTGTATTCGCCAAAACTGTATACACTGAAATTCCTGCAAACCGTGTTTGGTGTCAATGACAGTGCCCGGATATTGATCGTGCCTGATCCTGCCGCCCCCGTGGATGTGGAGGTGAGGCTGGGGCAGGATTGGGCAAATGGCAATCCGATGCCATGACAAACGTTTTGGATATTCATTTGAAGGACGGCTTCGTGAAGAAGCCGTCCTTTTTGATCTTTCAAATTCGTGATTATAAAAATCGGGAGTCAGCGTGAGACCTGGCATTGGTTCACAATCAGATTCTCGGGCGTAAATCTGTTCATATTCGAAGTATGGTAGCTCTTGTCTTCCAATAAAGGATACGTGGTGCCAAAGTAATTGTTGAACACGACCCGAAACGTGTTGACCGGGGTGATTGTTTCGTATAAATCCTTCCGCGCCTGATCCTTGACATAGTAGGCATTCAAAATGGACATGCGCCGCTCCGGCGTCTCTATCTCCGGTATGCCAGTTGCCCCATGGTCGCCCATAATAATGATCACCGGCGGAGTCTTTGACTTCTTAATAATTTCTGCAACGACAGGCACAATTTGAGAATCGATGAACTTTGCGTTGGATACATAACCCTGGGCTTTGCCCTCGGCCCAGGCGAATTCACCGTCGGCTGCAAAGATAAACGGTGGGTGCGGGACCAAAAAGTGGGCAAACACAAATTTAGGACCCTCTGTTTCGGGCAGGCGCTTCAATTCGTTCAGTATAAAGTAGGTCTGGTGATAGTGCTCGTAGTATTCCCATTCATGCAGGCTTTCCACGTTGAACGCTGGAATCAATTGCGGCATGTCGTATCCAATCCTTGCAAAGGATGTCTGCCAAAGCATGACCTCGAACTCACTCAAACCTCCCGTCAGGTCCATGCTGCCGAGAAGCGTTTGATTGCGGGAGAGGCGCATATCCTCCTCGATATCGAAATGACCGTTCGATCTGTTCTCGAAAGTGATCACTTGATATCCCTCGGAGCGCAGGGTTTTAATAACAAGACTGGAGTAGACGGGGTAGAGAGTGGGCTCCTGATGATAATTTGCGTAAAAAGTAGATGTGATCGAGAGATTGGTGATCGGGTAATTGCTCTGCGCACACTCTGCCACGTAAAAACCCAGGTCTTCCAATTCCTGTTGGAAAACGGAGGCGTCGTAATTGAACTGTTCTTTCATGGTCCGAATGCTCGTATGCGCGTCCAATAGGATCAGGTAGATATCGGGTTTTTGTGTCGCAGCGCTGTCGCTGACGGTTTGGATGAGCGAACTTTGTATGTTGCTTGAACGCTGCGCGGCTTGATAAATGGAAAGATCATGTTGGAGCATGCGGACGATCGAAAAAAGGGTCAGAACGCCGCCTGTCAGCGTGAGAAGGTTGACGAGTGTATTGGGTCTCCTGACTTTCCGAAGAACGAGTAGCGCCAACAGCAGGAGAATGCCGGCATAGATGAGCGCCAGATAACGATGCCGGATGGGTGCTCCGAAAGCCGATTCAATCTCGATAAATACCTGCCCGTAGGTAAAGAAGGCAATCACTGCCAGGGTGGTGATGATCCCCGATTTTTGCCAGTCTCCGAAAAGCAATCGAAAGACGATCCAGACCAGCCCTGTCAGAAGAACGGATAAAATGACCGGCCGGACGAGGGCAAGGGTGTCGACGTATGTAATATTATGATTCCGTAATTCCAAAATGGGGTAGAGCGCAAAAAGGAAGGGGTGGAGGTGGGTGAGAATTCTCTTCATGGAGAGCACTTTGGGCTGAGGGTCGACAAATTATAACTCAGGAGCATCTGCCCCTGGCCAGGTTTATCTTCCGGGAGTATCTAACATCAAACAGATCATGTCATTCTCCCGAAGGGCACCGGGACGGTGTGAACAACCGAAGGGAGTGAAGAATCCCCGGGAGACCCTTCGCTACGCAGGGCGGCTTACGCCCGCTTCGCTCAGGGAGACATATCCCACGTCTCCTCGAAATTAGATACTCCCTATCTTCCTAAGAGCACCTAAAATCCAACACATAACCCGTCACTGCGAGTGGCGCCGTGGCGACACAATCTCATACGAAATGCGTTGTATGCAAATCGTAAGCGGGATTGCTTCTCGCAGACTCGCAATGACGGAATTATTATGGTTGTTGGAATGTAAGCTTTATCCCACCGAAGAAGTTTTCGCCGCTGGCGGTTTGACAGGTAGGCGCCACGACCCCGAGGGCGACATCACTGCCCCGCGCGAGCTGAATCGTGTACGTAATATTGGGCGTCATGATGTAATCCGCGTAGCCATTGCCCAGCTCGGGTTTGAGACCCGTGAAAAACTGTTCCTCGCCGCCATCCCAGGTGACGACGATCTCCACACCGGCCAGCTGCCGGCGGTTGGAATTGAGAACCAGCACCTGCAATAATCCATCCGGCAGGTTGGAATCGCAGATGGATTCCTGTCCCGTCAAGGTGAACGGCGCGCCAAGTGTTGGGATGGGTGTGCGCGTTGGCCGGGGCGTGGGTGCGCCGAGCGTAGGGGTCGGTTGAATTTCAAGGACTTCCGGTGTTTCCGTCAGCAGGATCGGGACCTCAGGGGGCGGCGGAGGAGATGTGGCAGTTGCTGAATTGTCGACGCTCTGTGTAATTTCGACGACCGGTGTCGAAACCGGTACACTGCTGTGTTCATCATCCAGGGCGAGGGCGAGCGCGGCAACCTGACCTGGATATTCAACCTGCCCTCCGGTCGCAAGCATACGCTGTGCCTGCGCATTCAATGCTTCGATTGGGTCTGCATCGCCCAGAAGCGAAAGACGCGCCCGGGCACGCGGCAGGTTACCGGTCGCTGCGTATGCCGCAGCAATGACAGAGCGATACTGATCCTTGAAATCCGCGCGCAGCGCCGCGGGCTGTGCCTCGACAATGCGCGGCGGGGAGATCGCCCATGAGTAAACGAGACCCAGCCCAAGTCCCGCGAGCAGCGCCAGCAGGGCGCCCAGTCGCCACCAGGGAATGCGTTTCATCGGATGCCGCTCCAGGCCTGCAGCGCGGTGACAAGTTCCTGCATCAGCGCGATATCGGCATCAGAGAATCCATTTGCCCGCGCGTAGTCGAGTCCCTCGGCCGCGATGGCGGAAGGGGATTGGGTGCCGAAGATAGCCAGTCGGCGGGCAGCCAGGCCCGGGTCCTGTTCGGCACGGTAGGCTTCCGCAGTCATGAGGACATAATCAGCTTTGTAATCTGCCCGGAGGGTATCCGGGGTCAGGTCGAAGAAATCAACCGGGTCGAACACCCAGCCATATGCAAGGCCGATGCCGATGCCTGCAAGCAGTGCAAGAATGATGAAGAGCCAGCGGTTCGAGGTCATAGAAAGAGTGCCCGAGCAGGTGACCGACGGCACCCAGAGACACTTCCGTACCGTTGCTGTCTCTCGACCCTGGCGGGGTTTGAAAGGCTCTGCCGCGCCGGGCCTGCCCGGACGCAGGCAAGCATAATCGAACTGAGGAGGGATGTCAAACTAGGGAATGGGGATCAGGGGATAGGGGTCAGTGGATAGAGAATAGGGGTGGAAGGCAGAGGAAGGAAGTGAGGAGAAAGAGGCGAGAGGAAAGAAGCGAGAGGGAAGTTCGCAAAAATGCGTGCAATTCACGGCAAAAAACAGGGAGGCTTTCCCTGGATCGCCTCGAAGAGGCAACTTGAGTTAACTACGAAGCGAGGGAACTACTCCGGGAGGCGCGGGTTGACATTCCAGCCCAGCCAGTAAAATCCAAGATCGTCCATGAGTTTCTTGAAATCTTCGAACCCCACGGGCTTCACCAGGTAACTGTTGGCATGGTTGTAGTACGCTTTGGCTACATCCTTTTCTGCTTCTGAAGTGGTCAGCACGACCACCGGGATGCTTTTCAGGTTGGGATCTTCCTTGATGGCTTTGAGGACGTCGATGCCATCGACACGCGGGAGACGCAGATCCAGCAAAATGACATGCGGACGTTGAGTTTCTTCAACATCCGAGAACTCCCCTCGGCGAAATAGATAGTCCAGGGCCGATTGCCCATCCAGGAAATGGCGTACCGTATTTGCAATGCGATGCTCTTCCAGGGTACGCATGACCAATTCCGCGTGATCGATGTTGTCTTCGATAAGCATGACCAGGATCGGTTCGCCAATCATAGTCTCTCCTTGCAATGCTGCGTTGTGTTTTGATTTTACCGTGTTTTTGGGTTTTGACATGATTTGACACTCGATTGAAAGCTTGCAGCGGGCTTGCATGAAGATTGGAGAGCGAACCAATGTGGGCTGCCTGCCCAACAAATCCACCACGGAGAGCATAGAGAAATTAACCGCTACGAGCGCGAAGAACGCAAGGATTTCAGAGGTTTTCCGTAGCGGCCTCCCTGGCACCGTGCGGCTTAAGCCGTACCAGGGCCGGTGTCGCGTGCTTCGCGGTTCAAAAAATCTTCGTAGTCTCCCCAGTGGCGCCTGGGCGTCACGCCCGGACAGGTGTGTGATGAGAAGATACTTCGCTCATTCTCTCTATCAGCAGCCGGTCAATTTCTCATCCACAGGGAGCACTCAAAAGGTGTAAGTTTCCCTTTTTTCGGCGGACTAACCCACAGGGTGCTCCGCAAAGTCCCGCCTCAGTTCGTGGAAG
>JAFGCG010000037.1 GCA_016932715.1 Anaerolineales bacterium | reverse complement strand
TTATCTCACCCAGACAAGCTATCAGGCGTTCCAGTGGTGATGATGACCAGCTATGGCGACGAACAGGTCGCGGTGGAGGCGATGAAAACCGGCGCCCTGGACTATGTGGTCAAGTCGCCGGAGACTCTGGCGGATATGCCGCATATCGCCGAGCGGGCCCTTCGCGAATGGGAACATCTCACCGAACGCAAGCAAGCAGAGGAGGCACTGCGGGAAAGCGAAGAACGCTTCCGTTTGCTGGTCGAAACGACCAGCGACTTGGTATGGGAAATAGATACGAACGGCGTCTATACCTATGCCAGCCCGCAAGTTCGCGAGGTGCTGGGCTATGAGCTGGAAGAAGTCATCGGCAAAACTCCCTTTGCCCTGATGTCTCAAGATGAGGCGATACGCGTAGGCGCACTATTCCAGGACATTACGGCAAATCAAAGGCCCATTGAGAGGCTAGAAAACACGGTTCGCCATAAAGATGGTCGACGCGTCGTACTGGAGACAAGTGGCAAACCTTTCTTTGACGCGGACGGAAACCTGCTAGGCTACCGGGGCGTTGACCGCGACATCACAAAGCGCAAGCGGATTGAGGAGGCGCTCGAAAAACGCATCGTGGCTTTGACCCGACCGCTGGATACTGCTGAAGGAATCGAGTTTGAAGATCTGTTCAACCTGGCGGATATCCAACACCTGCAAGACCTGTATGCTAAGGCTTTTGGCGTTGCCGCCCTGATTACCCGTCAGGACGGGACACCGATCACGCAACCGAGCAATTTCACCGATCTCTGTGGTGAGATCATCCGTAAGACTTCGAAGGGAGTCAAAAACTGTAATTACTCGGATGCGATGATCGGAAGATACAATCCCTCTGGCCCCAACATCCAGCCGTGTCTGAGCGCCGGCCTGTGCAACGCCGGCGCAAGCATCGCGGTCGGCGGACATCATATCGCCAACTGGCTAATCGGCCAGGTACGGAACGAGACCCAGAACGAGGAAGAAATCATGAAATACGCTCGCGAGATCGGCGCAGATGAAAGGGCTTTTCGCGCCGCTTATCGCAAGGTACCCATCATGTCACAGGAGCAATTCGAGAGAGTGGCCCAGGTCCTTTTTGTGCTGGCCAATCAGCTTTCCACGTCGGCCTATCAGAACGTCCAGCAGGCGCGGTTCATTGCCGAACGCAAGCAAGCGGAGGAGGCCTTACAGAAAGCCCATGATGATTTAGAAAAACAGGTTGAAGAACGCACAGCCGAACTGCGTGTCGCCAATACGGAATTGGCCCGGGCCTCGCGCCGCAAAGATGAATTTTTGGCCAATATGAGCCACGAATTGCGTTCCCCGCTCAACACTATTCTCGGTTTTTCCGACCTGTTGCGCCGTGAGGCGCTGGCTGGTCGCCAGACACTCTCCTCAATCCAACAGGACCACCTCAGTCTCATCCATCGTAGCGGCGAACACCTGCTAACCCTGATCAACAATGTGCTCGATCTGTCTAAAATCGAGGCCGGCCGTACCACCCTTAACGAAATCAATTTTGACCTCTTCTATATGCTCGCTGACTTGAAGGATATGTTTGCCTTACAGGCTGAGCAGAAGCAGTTGTCGTTACAGGTTGAGTGTAGCCCTCAGATGCCCCGGTTCGTTCGTACCGACGAAGTCAAACTCCGGCAGGTGCTGATCAACTTGCTTAGCAATGCGCTGAAATTTACCAAAGATGGTGGAGTGATTGTACGGGTGGAAAGAAGTGAGGATCGGAGCGTGGATGAGGATGATCCTCAATTATCAATTGTCAATTTGCAATTTTCAATTGCCGACACAGGTTCTGGGATTGCGCCCGAAGATCTGAGCACCTTGTTCGAAGCCTTTACCCAAACCGGCACTGGTCAAGTGGTTCACGAGGGGACGGGCCTGGGCCTAGCCATCAGTCGTCAGTTCGTCCGGTTGATGGGGGGGGAGATCACCATTCAGAGCGATGTCGGGCAGGGGTCGGTCTTTCAGTTCACGATTCCGATGGAGGTAGTCGACGCCACCGTAGTCCCATCCAAACCACTTTCTCGTCGGATAATCGGTCTGGTGCCTGGGCAGCCTCGCTATCGCATCCTGATCGTGGATGACAATGAACACAATCGGCAACTGCTGTTCAACATCTTGCACCCATTAGGGTTTGAGCTTCAAGCCGCCACCAACGGTCAGGAAGCGATCGATATTTGGCAGCAGTGGCGACCCCACTTGATCTGGATGGATTTGCGCATGCCAGTGCTAAACGGCTATGAGGCGACCAAACAAATCAGAGCCATGTCCCAGGAACAGCCCACCAAAATCCTGATCATGACGGCCAGTAGTTTTGAAGAGGAGCGGGCGGTAGCGATGGCGGCCGGCTGTGATGATTTTCTGCGCAAACCGTTCCGTGAAGCGGACTTGTTGGAGCTGATGGGCCGACATCTGGGTGTGCGTTACGTTTACGAAAAGGCCGTCAAGGAACAGAAAGAAGCTATTCGTGCGCAATTCGATATCCAGGAACTTACATCCAAACTCGCGATTTTGCCGGCCGGGCTACTGGCCAGGCTGGAAGCAGCGGCCATCCGGGCCAAGATGAACGACATGAATGCGTTGATTGAGGTTATCCGAGAGCACGATGCCACCGTGGCCGAAGCCCTGAGCGCCCTGGCCGATAATTTTGAATATTACAGGATTGCAACCTTAATTCAAGCCACGAAGCAGCGTATAAGCGATTGAGCAGAAGGGATGCATTACGATTAGCGCAAAACAGTTGACAGAAGAGAGAGCATGTGTCATAGAGGTTGAAGACAATGGCAATGGTATTGGTATTGAATCTGATTTGCTCGACAACGTATTCGGAGTTTTTAGTATCTTTTAGGAGTGCAACGTAGCCGTTGCAGCGGAATCCTTGATTCCGCCATTCCAAAGCTGCGCTTTGGTGCAAAGACTCCTTTGCACTCCTAAGAATTTCTGTCCCACTACAATCGTTATATCAGGAGGAACATCATGGAACAGACACTTTCGATTCTTATTGTTGATGATCATCCTGCCATGTGCAGAACCCTGGAAGACATTTTAGCAAATGAGGGATATAGGGTGACGACGGTGGCTTCTGGTCAGGCTGCCGTGCAGGTTTGTCAAGAGCAGGGGTTTGATGTCATTCTCATGGATGTCCGCATGCCGGATTTAAACGGAGTCGAGGCGTACCGGCAATTGAAAAATTATGCTCTCGGCGCGCGTGTCATTATGATGAGCGCTTATTCTGTCGAAGAGTTGAAAAAAGAAGCCCTTCAGGAAGGGGCCATCGCATTCCTAAAAAAACCGCTTGACGTGGAAGTTGTCCTCAAACTTGTGCGCGGCAGTGAATATCCTCCGGTGTTACTCGTTATGGATCAGCAGCAAGAACGGGACTCCCTGGCCGCGCAATTGAAAGACCATCGCTATCGGACGTACACCACCGGAACACCGGAAGAGGCCTTGGAGTTAGCCCGGCAGATTCGCTTTCATGTCATCATGATTGATACGCGCTTGCACGCAATGAGTGCGCTAGAACTCTATTTAGCCCTCAAGGAAATTACCCCCACATCTGTGACCATTCTGTTTGCCGAAACCAATGAGACCTTTATCAAGCAGGCTGAAGAAGCGGTGAAACGATGCGCGTATACGTTTTTGACAAAACCATTAGATCTTGACAAACTGTTCTCAATTCTGGAGACTATTAAGCAACAACTCTATTCCGATCTGTTAGAAAAACCTGATGATTCACAGGAATAGGAGTGAAAACTGAAAACAATCCTGTTCTTCTGGACAATCCTCGTCGCTACACCAGGAGGAGATTCCCATGCATGACATACAACAAGAGCAGGTATCATCATCTCTGCTCGTGATTGAAGACAATGCTGCGCAATTGAAGACCTTACTCGATATCCTTGAAACAGATGGATTACAGCCAATTGGCTGTCAGACGGGGAGAGAGGCGTTAGTGGCTTGCCAGGAGTATAATGTCCATGTGGCGATTCTTGATTTGAGGCTTCCGGATATGGATGGGCTGGAGGTGCTCACCCGGCTCAAACAGCAGACTCCGGATATGAAGGTGATT
>JAFGCG010000036.1 GCA_016932715.1 Anaerolineales bacterium | reverse complement strand
TTATCTCACCCAGACAAGCTATCAGGCGTTCCAGTGGTGATGATGACCAGCTATGGCGACGAACAGGTCGCGGTGGAGGCGATGAAAGCCGGCGCCCTGGACTATGTGGTCAAGTCGCCAGAGATCCTGGCCGATATGCCCCATATTGCTGAGCGAGCCCTCCGCGAATGGGGACATCTCACCGCGCGCCGGCGGGTTGAGGCAGAGATCCGCCGGCTTAACGCCGAACTCGAACAACGCGTGCAGCAGCGCACTGCCGAACTGGAAGCGGCAAACCGAGAACTCCGGGAGTTTGCCTATGTGGCTTCGCACGACCTGAAGGCGCCGTTACGAGCCATCAGCCGGCTGGCCCAATTGCTTGTGGCGGATTATGCGGAGGCATTTGATGAACAAGGCAAGCAGATGGTGGATATGCTGGTTAGTCGAGTCAAGCGAATGGACAATTTGATTGAAGCGCTCCTGCAGCATTCACGTGTTGGGCGAAACGTCGGTGAAAAGGCGTCCATTGATCTGAATGTCCTCGTCCGCGAGGTCATTGAGCTTTTGGCTCCGCCGGAACAGATTCAGATCCGGGTTGAGGTTACATTGCCGGTCATTATTGGCGATAAACTCCGCATCACGCAAGTGTTTCAGAACCTGATCGGCAATGCCGTTAAATTTATGGACAAACCTCAGGGCTTCATTACCATCGGTTGCGAGGAGACTGGTGCGGAGTGGCAGTTCAGCGTCGCTGATAACGGCCCTGGAATCGATCCGAAATATCATGACAAAATTTTCCAGATTTTCCAGACCCTGAAACCGCGCGATGAAGTGGAGAGCTCGGGGATCGGCTTGAGTATTGTAAAAAAAATTGTGAATTTGTACGGCGGCAAAGTCTGGATCGAATCCACCGTGGGGCAGGGCAGCACCTTTTATTTTACTGTGCCCAAAAAGATGGTGCCTTCTTGAAAAGACAGACAATGATCGTCGTTTATCTCGTAAAATAATAAAGAGGGATTTTTTATAATGGTAAGGGAGAAAAAGGGATGAATATTCAAGCGAAGCTTATCATGTTTATGGCAACGATGCTTTTGCTGGTATTAGTTGTGACCGGGGGCATTGGAACCTGGGCGATCAATACCATCATTTATGAACTGAATACGGAACTCCTTTCGTTGAAATTAGCAACACGGATTGAAGAAATTGAAAAAGTGATCACAATCCTGGAAGATTCGGGCGCAACCGGCATTGCAAAGTATATACGCCAGGCGCAAACGGAGCTTCTGCAAGACTTTCAAGAACATATAGCTGCCCAGACCGAGCAGTACTATATTATCACAGGAAAAAACCATCAATCGCTCTTACAGACAAAGACAGGCCAGGATGTGAACATCAGCACTGACGTGCTCACTGGGATGTTCGCCACAAAGTCTGGAACGACCACGTTTATAGATAACGGGATAACGTATTTCACTGTCTATCGGTATTTTGACACATGGGACTGGTTAATCGGCGTGTCACTGCCACAAGTCACGATGTTTCATCAGCGTCAGGTCTATTTCACGACCGTAAGCTTTTTTTCGTCGATTGTGTTTGTTGGCGTGTTTGTACTTGCGTATGTCATCGGAAAACGATCGATCGTGAACCCGCTTGCAGCGCTGGTAACTGTTACGAAAGCGATTGCGGCTGGCAACTTTGAGCAAACCCTTCAGTTTCGTCAGCGTGATGAAATCGGCCAGTTGGCTGAAGCCATTCAGATGATGGCACGGCAATTACGTCAAAATTTTGCACAAATTGAAGCGCAACTCGTCACCATTCAACGCGATATGGCTGAACGCCAGCAGGCGGAAGAGGCGTTACGCGAGAGCGCCGAACGGTACCGCCTCATCGTGAGTGCCGCAATGGATGGTTTCGTAGAGGTTGAGCTGGGCGGACGTCTCCTGGATGTGAATGAGGCATACTGTCGTATGATTGGGTACAGCCGAGATGAACTGCTCGAGATGTCCGTTCCGGATATTGAGGCGATGGAAAAACCCGACGAGGTCAAGGAACACCTCCAAAGGATGATCAACGCCGGCTCAGAGCTTTTCGAATCTCGCCATCGCCGCAAAGATGGACGCATCATTGACGTTGAAGTCAGTATGACCTTCATGCGCCAAACGGGTCATTCATTGGTTTTTCTGCGCGACATCACCGAGCGCAAGCAGGTCGAGGTCGAACGCGAACAATTAATTGCCGAGTTAGAGTCCAAGAATGCCGAGTTAGAACGATTTACCTATACCGTCTCCCACGATCTGAAGAGTCCCCTGGTGACGATCCGAGGGTTTCTGGGCTTTTTAGAACAGGATGCAGCCAACCGCGATCTGGAGCGGTTCCGCGAGGATATCCAGCACATCCGCGAGGCGACTGAGACGATGCAACAGCTTCTCAATGAGTTACTGGAACTGTCGCGAATCGGACGCTTACTGAATCCCTCACAGGAGATGGCGTTTGCAGACCTGGTGCAGGAAGCGTTGGAGCGGGTGGCCGGCGCCATCGCGGAACGCGGCGTACAGGTTACGGTGGCGTCTCCATTGCCCTGGGTATATGGCGACCGATCCCGATTGATGGAAGTTGTGCAAAATCTGGTGGATAATGCGATCAAATTTATGGGCAACCAGCCAGAACCGCAGGTTAAGATTGGCGTGAAACAGCAGGGGGACGAGACGATGTTCTTTGTGGCCGATAATGGGATCGGGATTGCCCCCCAGTATTACGAGAAGATCTTTGAATTGTTTGAACGATTAGATCCCACGATCGAGGGGACCGGGGTGGGATTGGCGCTGGTCAAACGGATCATCGAGGTTCACGGCGGGCGCATCTGGGTGGAATCAGAGGGGCAGGGAAAAGGCAGTACTTTTTATTTTACCTTACCTCAAGCACCAGGAGGAACTCTATGAATCCTCAAAACCCCCCATACGGGGAAGCATTAGTGATTCTGCTGATTGAGGACAATCCGGCGCATGCCGAGTTGATCAGACGCAATTTTGAAACCCACCGGATTGCCAATCGGCTGATCCATGTCACCGATGGGGAGATGGCGTTGGACTATCTGTTTCGGCGGGGGGCGTACGCGGATTCGACCCGGAGTCCCCGGCCCCATTTGATTCTCTTAGACTTACGCCTTCCGAAAATTGATGGCCTGGACGTACTGAAAACCATTAAGGCGTCGCAGGATTTGCGCGCCATTCCAGTCGTGGTGTTAACCACCTCAGAGGCTGAACAGGATGCGTTGCGCGCCTATCAGCAGCATGCGAACAGTTACCTGGTCAAACCGGTGGATTTTCACCAGTTCACACAGTTAATGGAGGAGTTGGGGGTTTATTGGTTGGTCTGGAATTATTACTCCTGGCCGTAGATAGATCTCATCACACTTATCGAAACATCATGAGGAGTATGAACATAAAAGCAGGAAATGGGCTGCCTACTCAAGCTATGCACTTGCTGCGCGCGGTGCGAATGATGGGTTGTGGGATTGGGATCTGATCACCGACACGATCTATCTCTCCCCTCGTTGGAAGGCGATGCTCGGATGGGAAGAATTCGAAAGTATTAATGACAATATAGTCAGATTGGAGGAATGTCAATGAAACTATTAGATCGCAAGTCAACAATGAACTTTGGTTTCCCAGGCTATCTCATTGGTCAACAAATTTACGAAAGCGCCAACTCGCTGGTCTATCGAGCGATCCGCGCGCAGGACAACCAACCGGTCATTCTCAAAGTTCTCAAACCAGGGCATCCTCAGCCAGAGGAACTGACGCGCTATAAGCAGGAATATGATATCCTTTGCCGTCTCGATGCCGCCGGGATCATCAAAACGTATGGTCTGGAATCGGATCATCAGACCCTGGTGCTGATTCTGGAGGATTTCGGAGGTATGTCCTTAAATCACTGGCTGGAGGACTGGAAACGCGCTGACCCCGCGGCTTTCTCCCTTTCGCAATTCCTCAAGCTGGCCAGTCAGATTGTGGCCGGGATCGCCCAGCTTCACGCTGCTGGGGTCATCCACAAGCACCTGACCCCCGCGAATATCGTCTTCAATCCTGACACCGGGGAACTGAAACTGATTGACTTTGGTCTGGCGACGGTGTTGAGCCGGGAGATGCCGACATTGAAAAGTCCGCAGGGACTCGAGGGAACCCTGGCGTATCTGTCGCCGGAACAGACCGGACGGATGAACCGGACAGTGGACTATCGCACCGACTTCTACTCGCTGGGAGTGGCGTTCTATGAGCTACTGACCGGCCGGTTGCCGTTTGAAGCGACCGATACAATGGAATTGGTACACTGTCACCTGGCCAAAATGCCTGATACGCCCCACGGGCTGAATCCAGCGATCCCCGCAGTGCTGTCCGATCTCGTGCTGAAACTGATGGCCAAAGCGCCCGAAGATCGTTATCAGAGTGCGCGCGGTCTCCAACACGACCTGGATTTGTGTTTGCAGTCCTGGCAAGCCCACGAGCGGGTTCCTGTTTTCGAGTTAGGACGGCGGGATCGGGCAGACCACTTCCTGATTCCCGAAAAACTATACGGTCGGGCAACCGAAGTTAAAACCCTCCTCACAGCTTTCGAACGGGTGGCGCACGGCCGCGCCGAACTGATTCTAGTAACAGGCTTTTCCGGCATTGGCAAAACCACCGTCATTCATGAAGTCCATAAACCAATCGTGCGACAACGCGGTTATTTCATCAAGGGTAAGTTCGACCAGTTCAACCGCAACTTTCCTTTTTCTGCCTTTGTGCAAGCCTTACGGGATTTGATGGGGCAACTGCTCAGCGAAAGTGATGTGCAACTGGAGCAATGGAAAACCAAAATTCTGAACGACCTGGGTGAGAACGGCCAGGTCATCATTGACGTGATTCCTGAACTGGAACGGATTATCGGGCCGCAACCTGCTGTACCGGAGCTCTCCGGCAATGCAGCTCAAAACCGCTTCAATTTACTGTTCCAGAAATTCATTGCCACCTTCACGACCGCGGAGCATCCGCTGGTCATCTTTCTCGATGACCTGCAATGGGCCGATTTGGCGTCTCTAAGGCTGATACGCCTGTTGATGAGCGCACCCCATGATGGCTATCTGTTACTTGTGGGCGCCTATCGAGATAACGAAGTGTCTCCCACGCATCCGTTACGCATGACATTGGATGAGATCGAGAAGACTGGTGCGACGCTCAACACTATTACCTTACCCCCCCTCCTGGAATCCGACATCAACCAACTGATCGCCGATACCCTCGGTTGTTCTCTTAAAATGGCCTTGCCCTTAACTCAATTGGTATATCAGATCACTCGGGGGAATCCCTTTTTCAACAATCAATTCCTCAAGATGCTGTCTGAAGAGGGCCTGATTACCTTCAATCGTGAGGCCGGGTATTGGCAATGTGACCTCGCTCAAGTTAACACCTTGGCCCTGGCCGATGATGTGGTTGAGTTTATGGCCCTTCAGGTACAAAAGTTGCCCCAGGAGACTCAAGCGGTTTTAAAATTAGCCGCGTGCATGGGTAACTCGTTTGACCTGGGGACGTTGGCCATTATACACCAGAAATCCCAGGGCGAGACCGTCGTGGACTTGTGGCAAGCTGTACAAGCAGGGTTGGTGTTGCCTCAACGTGAGGTGTACCAATTCTTTCAGGGCAGTGGACCTGACTCGGACTTAAACCACTTCACCCATGCCGATTTCCAGGTTCCCACCTACCGATTTTTACATGACCGGGTACAGCAAGCGGTTTACGCCCTGATTGCCGCAGACCAACAGCAATCCATCCATTTGCAAATTGGCCAGCTCTTGTTACGCAATTTCTCAGCCGCCGAACGGGAAGAGCGACTCTTTGAAATTGTCAATCATTTGAATGTAGGCTGTTCCTTGATCGCAGCCCCGCAAGAGCGAGAAAATCTGGCGCAATTAAACCTGCTGGCCGGGCGGAAAGCAAAAACATCAACTGCCTATGGAGCTGCTATCGGGTACCTGACGGCAGGTATCAAACTTCTGCCTTCTGATGGCTGGGAGCGTCACTACGATCTCACCCTGGCTTTGCATCAAGAGGTTGCTGAAGCTGCCTATCTCAACACCGATTATGCCCAGATGGAACGGTGGGCCGTCCTGGTGTTGCAACACGCCAGGACGTTACTAGACAAGGTCAAGATTTATGAGATTAGGCTGATGGCAGCCAGAGCCCAGGGCCAGCTATTAGTGGCGCTCCGCATCGGCTTGGAGGTGTTGCAGTCCCTGGGGGTCGAATTTCCCGACCAGCCAACGCCGGCAGATATTGAACAGGCATTTGAAGCGGCCCGGCAGCTCTGGGAAGGGCGGCCTCCTCTCAGTTTGCTCGACTTGCCTGTCATGGACGATCCCTCTCGCTTGGCCGCGATGCAGATAATGACGATCCTGATCCCGTCTGCTTATATGGCAGCTCCCGCCTTCGCGCCTCTACTGATTTGCAAGGAGGTAGAATTTGCGATCCAATCTGGCAACTGTCCCATTGCTACCTACGCCTATGCCGATTATGGAATGCTTCTCTGCGGCGTGATCGGCGATCTCGAGGCGGGTTACGAGTTTGGTCAATTGGCGCTCAAAGTGCTAGAACGCTTTCAAGCCACTTCAGGCAAAAGTAGAGCCGGGTTAATTGTCTACCAGTTCATCAGTCACTGGAAAGAGCCGCTGCACCAAATTCTGCTACCTTTACAGGAGGCTTACCAGAACGGACTAACAACTGGGGACCTGGAGTCTGCCGGCTTCAATGCATTCTCTTACTGCTGTTACTCCTATTTTGCCGGGAAGGAATTAGCAGGTCTGGCCGACGGGATAGAGGTTTACCGTCAAACTGTCCGTCTTCTCAAGCAAGAATCTCCGCTGAAATATTTAGAAATCGTTGAACAAACTGTACTGAACTTATCAGGAGTGATTTCGGTTCCCTGGGAATTGACGGGGTCTGTCTACAGTGCCGAACAGTCGCTGCCCCTGCATCACGCCAATCGCGACCGGACGGCTTTGTTCCATGTTTACTTCAGTCAAACCATTCTCTCTTATCTGTTTGGGCAACACTCGCTAGCCGCCCAACAGTCAACTTTAGTGGAACAGTACCTGGATAGCGTACCGGGGCAATTCGTGGTGGCGCTCTATCCCTTCTACGACTCCCTGATTCACCTGGCGTTCTACAACGAGGCAACGGCGGAACAACAAGCGCAGATTCTGCAACGCGTCCACGGACATCAGGCCAAAATGCAGCGCTGGGCCGCCCTGGCGCCCTTCAACCACCAACACCGCTGGGAACTAGTGGAGGCCGAGCAGCATCGCGTCTTGGGGCACTATCCTGAGGCGATGGAACACTATGACTGCGCAATCGCTGGCGCAAAGACCCATAGCTACATTCAAGACGAAGCCCTGGCTAACGAACTCGCCGCCAGATTCTACCTCGGCTGGGGCAAAGAAAGGGTGGCGCAAGCCTATCTGCAAGACGCTTACGACGGCTACAACCGGTGGGGTGCCAGCGCCAAAGTTAAGCAGTTAGAACAACACTATCCCCAGTTCCTGGCCCCCATCCTGACTACCAAAAAACGCCGTTCCAGCAGCGATTATTTCACTAGCCCCAGCACACTCGCCGCCAGCACCGCCGGAGCACCCCTCGATCTCGTTACGGTCATCAAAGCCTCGCAGGCGATTACCGGCGAAATTGAGTTAGCGCGCCTCCTCACGCAGATGATGCGCATCGTGATCGAGAATGTCGGTGCGCAACGCGGCGCGCTGATCCTGGAACGTGACGGGGACTGGGTTATTGAGGCGCAAGGGGACCTGGATAGCAGCGATATTACGGTGTTACAGGCGTGTGATGTGCAGACGAGCGCGGCGGTGTCGGCCGAGATCGTGGCCCACGTGGCCCGTACCCGCACGAGCATCGTACTGGATGACGCCGGCAGCACCGGGGATTTCATCCACGCTTCCTATATCACGCAACACAAGGTCAAATCCGTGCTCTGTGCGCCGCTGGTCAATCAGGGGCGGCTCAGCGGGATTGTCTATCTTGAAAATAATCTCGCCACCAAGGCCTTTACGACCGAACGATTGGAGCTGCTCAACCTGTTATCGACGCAGATGGCTCTCTCGCTGGACAATGCCCGCTTGTATCAACAGGCGCAGCAGGAAATCGCAGAACGAAAGCTGACAGAGGCAGCGCTGAGGGAGAGCGAAGAGCGTTTTCGGCTTTTTATGCATCATTTCCCAGGTCTCGCCTATATTAAAGACTCGGCCACGTGCCACCTCTTTGCCAACCAGGGGTTCAAAACCTATCTAAATATTGCTCCCGCAGAAATTCTCGGTAAAACTAACCAGGATATTTACCCCCCAGAAATTGCCGAACGATTCACGACTGGCGACTTGCGGGCGCTCGAGTCCGAACAAACTCAGGAGATTGAGGAAGAATACGGGGGACGGATCTGGTCTACTTACAAGTTCGCCATCCCCCAGCCAGATCGCCCTCCCTTGCTCGGTGGGTTCACTTTGGATATTACCGAACGCAAGCAAGTAGAGGAGGCACTGCGCAAGAGCGCAGAACAATACCGCGCCATCACGAGCACTTCAATGGATGGCTTTGCGATAGTGGATGTAGCCGGACGTCTCCTGGATGTGAATGATGCCTATAGCCGCATGATAGGGTACAGCCGCGACGAACTGCTCAAGATGTCCGTATCGGATATCGAAGCCATAGCGACATCAGAAGAGATCCAGACACAACACCAAAAGACCATAGCCGGCTCGCAGCTCTTTGAGTCTCGCCATCACCGCAAAGACGGGTGCATCATTGACGTTGAAGTCAGCATGACCTTCATGCGCCAGTCGGGTCAGATCTTGGTCTTTTTGCGTGACATCACCGAGCGCAAACAGGCCGAGGCGCAACTCGAGCGCAGCCTGCGCGAAACCCGCATGCGGTTCGAGGTCAGCCAGGCTCTGGCCGGCGCAGAGACCGAGGAAGAAGTGCTAGACGTGTTGGCCAAGCAGTCTGGCCTGTATCCACAGGCGGGCACAGACATAATGATCCTCGAGCGGGGCGAGGAGGACGAACTCACCCTGGTCAGCCGTCGCTCTTCGAGTTTCGCCAGCGGCCTCCCGCAGACTCCTCAAGGCACTCGATTCCCGGCCTCCCAGTTCCTGATTGTGAACCTCATTAGGCCTGACATGCTGTTTGTATCGTCTGATGTGTTCCACGATGAGCGCGTTGATGAAGGTACCCGGGCACTTGCCAGCCAGGAGGGTTGGACTAGCCTGGCAATCGTCCCCATCACAGCGGGCGAAAATTGGCTGGGGGTTATCGTCACGGTATCCAAGCAGGAAGGGTATTTTGACGAGGAAAAGCAATACCTCTATCAAACGCTGGCCGAACAGGGCGCGGCGACATTGCACGCCGCCCGCTTACAGGAGGCGATCCGCGCGTCGCAGCAGCGACTATCCTTGCTTGTGCAGCAATCGCCGCTGGCTGTCATCGAATGGAACCTGGACTTTAAGGCCGTTACGTGGAATCCCGCTGCCGAAAGGATTTTTGGCTACACCCGCGAAGAAGCGCTGGGGCGTCATGCCAGCTTCATCGTACCCAAGCAAACGCAACCGCTGGTTGACCAGGTCTGGCAAGCCCTGTTGGCCCAAAAAGGTGGCACATACAGCGCCAACGAGAACTTGACCAGGGACGGCCGACTTATCACCTGCGAATGGTTCAACGCTCCGCTCATCGGCGTAAACGGCCAGGTCATCGGCGTCGCTGCACTCGTGCAAGACATCACCGCCCGTAAGCAGGCCGAGGCGGAGCGCGAGAAGTTGATTGCCGAGCTTGAGGCCAAAAACATTGAGTTAGAACGGTTCACCTACACCGTCTCCCATGACCTCAAAAGCCCGCTCATCACCATCCGTGGGTTCCTGGGTTACCTGACCCAGAACGCTCTCGCC
>JAFGCG010000035.1 GCA_016932715.1 Anaerolineales bacterium | reverse complement strand
CTTGCCGGTCTCAGGCAGTCCCCACAAAATGATGGACGAGAACAACCTATCGGCTTCGATCGCGCGGCGCAGCAGCTTGCCCTCCCCGACGATGTGCTCCTGGCCGATAAATTTCTCCAGGCTCCGCGGGCGCATGCGCGCCGCGAGCGGAGTTTCCTGTTTCATGCGCTCCTGCATGGCATGGTCAAAGAGATCAGACATGAGGTGATTATAAAAGAGTTTTGCCTTTTGAGCGTTCGCCGCCGATTGAAAAATAAATGGGCTGTGCGAGACAGCCCATTATGGAAGTGCTTTCTACATTACCCCGCGGCCTTTTCGTTCGGGTTTGCGCCTGTGCTGCGCAGATTTACCACTCTCTTGAGAATGTCAAACCAGAAAGGCGCGCCCTGCCTGGCGGCAAGAGCTGTAAGAAAGATACCTAACAGCTTGACGGCAAGATTATTCTGGTTGTTCGATTGAGGTGGAACAATGCATTTCGTACTGCCAAAGATGGGGATACCGAAGGTTTGATCAACACCGGGAAATAACTGACAATTGGCATCGTTCACTGCCGGGCCCGTGCCTCCGGTGATCCCCCAGCCTATCGGTAGACTGAGACCGACGAATTGATCTCTGAAGTCCTGCAGGGCCTGTTCAGGATCGGTTTCAAGCTGATCTTGCGGGAGTTCGAATTTTGCTGCATTTTCTGCCAATGCTTGGCGAACAGCAGGCTCACGCCAGAGATAAAGTGTGAGGTCTATCGAATCAACATTTAATAATAGTGCAACAACAAAACCGATGATCAAGGCCATCATTTGGGCGTACCGTTTGAATGCTCCGCTGACCCTATCCATCGAATCATCGAACCATGTTTCGACGTTCTTGCGCGCCCTGGCCAGGTTTGTTTCACCCTGCGTGACATACTCCTCCACATTCAGCAATAAAGCGTTTAGAGTCTGATTCACTTCGGGACTGATCACACTCAAAGCGGCGACCCCGCGCCTGACTTGTGACAGGCCCGCATCGGTCGCTTTCTGCTTGGGCTGCTTTTCCAAAACATCGTCGATCTCGCCCTTCAGCCGATCTGCTTCTTTCAGCGCGGCGTCTACAAGCCCTTCCAGTTCGGGATGCTTCTCGGTAAATTTTTTCGCCTCTCTTTTGAGCGTCGTCAGGCTTGCTTTCGTGACGGCTGTGCCCGCTTCTGTGGCGGCTGCACTGCGGGCGAATTCTGCTAATAGATTCAGCTCTTCGATCACAGCCTCTTCCACGGTCATCTTTTTGTCATTTTCAAGATCATCGCGAATTTTCAGGATGCCCTGTTGAATTAGCGATGACTCAGTCCCGGCAGTCATTGCAACATCAAACAAAGCAAGAGAAAATTGCTGTGAAGGGATATAGGAGGGTAACTTTCGTTTTTCCTTGGTGAAGCCACGCACGAGTGGATGGTTATAGAACCAGGCTGGTGTCCTGGAGGGTTGTTTTCTCTTTTTGGCAGTCAATCCGCGAATGACAGGATGGTCATAGAACTGGGCTTTGAGATTGGGGTTGGCGAGCATCTCCTGGATGGCGGCCTCCATATCCCGCGCCCGTTTATCCAGCCGGGTGCTGATCCATTCCTGAATTTGGATGATCGTCAGACTGAGCACGATCCAAACGAATATCAAGCCGATGGCAACTTCGATAATGGCGCCCAGGTTCATGCTTTGCTCCTTAATGTCAAAATGATAGAAGACGGTTTGACCAGCGGATTGCGGGTTAAAAGGAAGCGATGGCTGCCTTCAGGTCCGTGAATGTATCGATGTACATGTCAAAGCCGCTTGTTTCAAAAGCTGCCTTGGTCTGCGGAGATAAGTTGACTAATTTCAAATGAGGGGATTTGTAGGTGCCTGCGCTGATTCCCTTTTTCATCTGCTCATCACTGAGATTGGGATCGGGGTTGCGGGAGCGAAGTTCCTTGAAGAGCATATGCAGGGCGCGCAATCCCGCACTGCTGACAAACGGGGCATGCGCTAGATCGACCAGGATGTAGCGCGCCCCTTTGTCGACCAGTTCCTTTGCTGTGGACTGGAAATCCTGGTAACTTGAGGCGTCGAGGTCGCCATCCACATGCAAAATGGTAATCGGAACACGGCCATTTTCAATTGACACTTTGATTTCCATGTTCTCCTCCACGAAACTATTTCCCTAGTGAGTGTTTCTTAAATCGTTGCCGCTTGCTTTTTGGTACACGGATTTCGCGGGCAGCACGGAAAAGAGCGGCTTTTTTAGGAATTTTTCCGTGAAACTCCGTGTAAACTGTATTGTCCGTGTCCTGAGAAGTCTTTAAGAAACAGTCTCTAAGGTCACTTGGGATAGGGATAGTATATAGAAGTGTGGAATAAATTTCAAGCCTTCATCTGCACTCCCCGGCACTTGCACGATTTGCTAAGCAAATCGGGGCAAGTGTGCGCCAGGTGCAAGTGTCGACAAGCTCAAGACAAGCCTTATGCGTTGGGAGTTTCGACCTGGCTTTGGTTATGTGATTGATTGACGATGTAAATCCCAACCAGCGCGAGCGCGCCGCCGGCTCCCTGCCAGATGCCGGGAACTTCGCCCAGCAGGGGGATTGCCAAAAGGGTCGTCACGACAGGCTGAAGAATCATCGTGGGTGAGACAACCGAGGCTGGAAGATGCCCGAGGGCATAGGCAAGCGATATATATCCGATCAGTTGCGAAACGACCGCCGTTGCGAGAAAGATCAGCCAGGTTTGCGCGGGATAGCCGGATAGAGGATAGTGAAGCACCATGTTTATCACAAAAAGGGAAATACTCGCGCTAACTCCCACAATCCAGATGTGGCTGACGGCATCGAAGTGAACGCGGCTTTTTTCAGTGCAGAGAAAATATCCGGCGTAGAAAAGACCTGTGGTGACCGCCATCGCATCTCCGATACCGAAGCGCGGGTGAAGGATGAAGTCGGTTCCCATGATCAGCGCCGCGCCAAGCAAAGCAAGTACAAGTCCGCGCCAGAAAACCGGGGTCAATTTTTGCTTCAGGATCAGCCAGGCTCCCAATGCGACCCACAACGGCGCGGTATTGCCGAGCAGCGTGGCGTTGGAAGCGGTCGTGTAGGTGAGGGATGCGGTCCACAGTCCGAGATCAAGGGCCGTGAAAATACCAGCCAGCAGGGGAAAGGCAATGGATGGCGACGCGATCGCTGAATTCATTCTGATGCGCGGTGCAAAAAACGGCAGCAGCAAAAATGTGGAAAAGAAAAGGCGGTAGAACGCTGTGACAGGTCCAGGTGCGTTTGCCCAGCGCACAAACATGGCAGAGAAACTGAGCGCAAGAATGCCTGTACCCAGCGCGAGATAAGCCAGCAGGGTTTTGTTTTGAATCATTGCGACGGAATCCGTACTGTGATATTCGATTTCTTATTGCACCTGGAGGCGGTCAAGGACCGCGGGAAGCTCGTTCAACGCGGACAGGTCCGCATCCGGCGGGACCGGCAGCGGGTCGCCGTTGTTTGGGCCGGCGCGGCGGCTGATCCAGACCGCGTACAATCCGGCGCTTTTTGCGCCGCGTATATCGGCATCCAGATTGTCGCCGACCATGACGGCTTCCGAGGGGAGGCAGTACCAGTTCGAGAGCGCCAGTTCGAAGATGCGCGGGTGCGGTTTGCGGTAACTGCAGGCGGCGGAGGTGAGGATGAAGTCAAAGTATTGCGAGATACCAAAGCGGCGCGCAAGTTGCTGGACGTCCTGGTCATCGCCGGCATTGGAGACCAGGCCGAGACGGTAACCATCCTCTTCGAGTTTCTTCAGGGTTGGCAGAGTGTCTTCTTCGAGCACCCAGTTCGTTTGTGTGATGGCGAATAAACGATCCAGCGCATTCCGTACAATGGTTTCCGGGACATCGCTGTAGCCCTTGTCCGCGAGCACATCGCGCAGGACAAAGGAATACGTCGTTTCGAGCAGATCCTTTTCGCGCTTCCTGAAATAGCGATCGAGCCGCTTGCGAAATTCGCGCGGGAAGCTGGACAGATTCAATTCCATGCCCTGCGCGCGCAGATAATTGGTAAGGGCTTCATCGGCCTGTGCGATGAGGGGCTCCCAGGCGGCGCGCTCATACATGAGCGTTCCGCCCAGGTCGAAGATTACTGCGCGAAGGAAATTGCGGGGCATAAGAGTTATGAAATTGGAGAAGAGGCTGCGCTGTGGACGGAGTTACATCTTCTGGCTCTGCTCACTGCGAATTATTCCCACGGGGTTCCGCAGTCAATGGTCGTTGTGGGAGTGTGGTAACAAGCACCTTATCGACACGGCGGCCATCCATATCAATCACCTCAAAGTGCAAGCTGTGCCATTCGAAATGATCGGTAGGCTGCGGCACGCGCCCAAGCGACACCATGACAAACCCGCTCAGCGTCTCATACTCGTTTTCGTGCGGCAGTACAGGCAGTTCAAATATCTCTTTGAACTCGTCTATTTCCAGCATGCCGTCCAGCAGCCAGGAGCCATCCTGTCGTTGTGTCGCTTGTGGTTCTTCGATTTCCATGGCGCCGACGATCTCTTCGAGAATGTCGTTGATCGTCAGTAGTCCTTGTAAGGCTCCGAACTCGTCTATGATCAGCAGCATATCCGTGCCTTTTTCCTTGAGTACCTCCAGCGCCTTGGAGGCGAACATGGTCTCGGGTACGAAGAAAGCCGGCTTGAGCAGGTCTTTGAGCACAATGGGTTCGTCATTCAGACTTCGCATGAGCAGGTCCCTGGCTTTGACAATCCCCACGATCGTATCCAATGAGCCCTGCCGGACAGGGAAACGCGAAAAATTGCTTTCGGATATTTTCTGGCGGATGTCTTCTAGCGAGTCGTCAACATCCAGCCAGACGATATCCGGACGCGGAGTCATCAGTGAATAGACGCGCTGATCTCCCAGGCTGAAGACACCTTCCACCATATCATGTTCCGATTCTTCAAAGACACCGGCCTGGGTTCCCTGGTCGATCAGCAGTTGGATTTCCTCTTCTGTGACTGGTGGTTCGCTTCCAGGTTTGATGCCCATCAGTTTCAGAATGAAATCTGTCACCCGTCCCAAAATCCAGACCAATGGCTTGAACAACTTGGACACTACGATCATCGGGCCGGCCAGTACGGAGGCAATTCGTTCAGGATTATGCAGCGCTATACGTTTTGGGACCAGTTCTCCCAGCACGATCGATACGAATGTGATCGCAATCACCACAATTCCGAGAGCAACCGAATCGGCATGGTTGGCAAGCCAGGGGACGCGAGCCAGGAGTTCGCTCAACGGTTTGGCTAACGTTATGCCGCCAACCGCACCCACGAATACGCCGACCAGGGTAATGCCGATTTGGACAGTGGCGAGGAATAGATTTGGATTCTCTATCAAGTGTAAGACTGTGTTTGCCCCCTTGTTTCCTTCGTTGGCACGTTGTTGAAGACGCGCCTTGCGCGAGGACGCAACAGACATTTCTGATAGAACAAATATTGCATTGACCAGGATAATCGCCAGGATAATTAGTATTTCTGAGGTTATATTCATCGAAAACACTTGCACTGTATGTGAGAGAACCTTGCGCGTTGAAGTTCACCGGGATTCAAAAATGCCCGGCCAGGTCGCCGGCCCGGATCGGCGGAATAATGTTTTATATGACTATCTGGGGGAACGTCTTCCATGATCCAATCAACTTTTCCAAGTTCCCTATATTGTACTATGGATAAACAAATTGTCTCTTATTTTCCTTCCGGAAACTTATGACACTCTTATGCCTGTTCCCGCTCCGGCATTTTCAGTTTTTCTTGAGCTGCTCTTCGATGTCTTTCAGCTTGGTGTGGATTTTGTACAAAAGGAAAACAATCGCAAGTGGGAATGCAAGGCTGAGCGCCGCTGCAATGAGACCGATCAAAAGTTCTGCAATGCCAAAACCTGTACTAATCATCCTGATCTCCTAACCAAGTATCTCGATCCCCGCGCCTGATTTCACTTCACCGATCACCCAGACGGCCTGGTCCAGTTCTTCTGAACGCCTCAGGAAGGGGTCGAGCTGTTGAGGCGGAACGCCGAGCAGCAGACCTCCACTCGTCTGGGGATCGAACAGCAGCATTCGGCTCGGCTCGTCCATGTCAGCGGGGAATCTCACGTTCGGTTCCGCGTGTGCCTGGTTGTCGAACGCGCCGCCAGGGAAGAGCCCCTGTTCGGCGTATTTGCGTGCGCCGGAAATGAAGGGAATAGTTGAAAAATCAAGCTTCAACGATACGCCGGATGCCTCGGCCATTTCCATGCCATGGCCCAGCAGGCTGTAGCCTGTGATGTCCGTCCCGCCGCGCAAGCCAAACTCATTTGCCAGCTGGCTGGCTGTTCTATTCAGCCGTTTCATCCAGTCCACTGCTTCGAGCACATCTTTTTCATCGGCTTTTTGCTGCTTCAAAGCTGTGGTGGTTACACCGAATCCCAGGGGCTTCGTCAGCACGAGCGCATCCCCGGCCTTCAATCCGCCTTTGCTCAGCATCCTGCGCGGATCGACAAAACCAATGACGACCAGCCCGTACTTGGGCTCCTTATCCTTGACCGTGTGCCCGCCCGCGATGACAACCCCCGCTTCGCGCGCCTTCTCTGCGCCGCCGCGGATGATCTCGCTTGAGATTTCCGCCGGTAAATTATCCGGCAATGCCGCCACGTTCAGTGCCAGGAAGGGCTGTCCGCCCATCGCGTAGACATCCGAGAGGCTGTTCGCCGCGGCAATGGAGCCGTAGTCGTAGGCGTCATCCACCACCGGCGTGAAGAAGTCTGTGGTCACCACGATGGCGCGTTCGTCATCCAAACGCCAGACAGCCGCGTCGTCAGGTTCCCGCAGACCCACCAGCAGGTCCGGGAAGGAAGCAGCCTCGAAGATATCTTGGATCGGACGCAGTACCTGCGTCAGCGCCTCAGCGCTTAGTTTGGACGCTCAACCTGCGCAGGCCGAAAGGGTCGTCAGGCGGATCTCGCGTCCCGTTTGCGGAATCGGCATAAGCCTCCTCAATCAAAATGACCGGCAGCCATCTCCGGCTGCCGGTCATTTTACACTAAATATATTCCTAATTATGGGGTGGTTGTGGGGACTGTGGGGGTTGGCGTTGTCGTTGTATTCGGCAATGGCAAAATAAATTGATTGCCGCTTGGGATAAATATCGTTTGGACGCCCGGAGCCAGTTTCAAAATGTATTGGTACTGCAGGATCTCCGGGTTTTGTTGCAGTGACTGCCCGATCAATTCATTGGCTTTTGCCTGCGCCTCTGCCTGAATGATTTGCGCTTCTGCCGCGCCTTGCGCCGCGATCACAGCTGCGTCTGCCTTACCCTGCGCCTCCTGACGGGCCTGTTCCGCTTCCTGTTTCTTTTGTTCGACGACAAATGCAGCCTGCTGCGCCTGCTGCTCGGCGATCTGTTTTGTTTCTACTGCCTGAGCATATGCTTCACTGAAGTGGATATCGCGCAGGACGAAATCGATCAGTACTAAATTGTTTTTTGACAGACTTTCGCCGAGTTCGTCAGTAATGCGTTGCACCATTTCCTCGCGTTTGGTGGAAACTACTTCCTCCACGCCATATTGGGAAACCGCGTTACGGATCGCGCCGCGCGTTTCGGGGCGCACGATCCCATCTTCATAACGGTTCTGCCAGGCAATGTGAAGCTGCACAACTTTGTTTGGGTCGATTTTATAAATGACCGAAGCATCCAGGATGACTTCCTGCCCATCCTTGGTGCGGGCACGGATCGAGTCATCACCCTGCCTTTGTCCCTCACCTGGCGCAACCGACATGGTGTAATTCTGGTTCGAGATCGAGTAGGCCTCAACCTGCTCAAAAATCGGAACGATCCAATTAAGACCAGGCTGGAGCGCCTCGGGCCGAACGCCTCCTGCTCGAACCGACCTGACGACACCGCGGTCGGTCGATTCTATATAGACCGCGCTTGCTCCCACTATGGAAAGTACTGCCGCGATGACAAGCACCACGATGGCTGTGGAGCCTATGCCCTTTGAGCTTTGATTGCGGCCCACGCGAGTCAGTGCCAGCACAGCCAGCCCAATTGCGGCAAGCCACGCAAAACCAGCCACTGCACGAATGACATCAACGATATTCATGGTTCCTCCAAATCTAGGTTGAAAATATTATACCGCCATGATAGCATAGCAATATGAATACAGGGAAAGGACAGATACTTGAACTCCTTCTCGAGGATGGATGCCGCCATATGCGCCTCTCCTGCGCCTCGAGTTTGATCCCGTCTCCGGGCCAGTACCTGCTGGCGGGCGACGGGTCCGACGCCTCTTTGCCTGTTCCACTTTTCCATACGGATTCTGCACCTGATGGTTTTGTGCACAGCACTGCGAGTACGCTTGTCCACAGGACTACGAGTACGCTTGTCGCCGCGGCGCCTGTACCGGATTCCTGGAGCCCGGGCCTTGTGCTGACCCTGCGCGGTCCGCTGGGACGTGGTTTCGCGCTGCCACTTTCTGCGCGCAAGGTTGGGCTGGTCGCGTTCGATGACAAGCGAAGCGGTCCGGCGCGCCTGAGGGGTTTGATCCAGCCGGCGTTGCAGCAGGAGGCCGCGGTGGTGCTGGTCTGCAGTTCCACGCCCGACAGCCTGCCTGACGATGTGGAAGTGCAGCCCCTTTCTGCTTTGCCGGAGATCGTCGAATGGGCTGATTATCTCGCGTTTGATGTGAGGCGTGAGAAGCTTCATCAGTTGAGGGAACGCCTGGGAAAACTGAATCAATTGGCGGCGGGGAAGGCAGCGCAAGCCCTCATCCGTACTCCAGTCCCCTGCGGAGGAGTCGCAGACTGCGGCGTGTGCGCGGTCAACCTGAAATCCGATTGGAAGCTGGCTTGTAAAGAGGGTCCCGTTTTTGATTGGAATGAGGTGGGTTAGTACCAGATCCGAAAGGAAGTCCTCGTCCTGCCTGGTAGCCCTTGATAGGAGACAGCAACATCGATGAGGACGAGTTCCCCCTGCTTTTGGTTTTCGAAATTGAATGTGACCCTGCCAAGGCCCACGCCGTCTGTAGTGAAGTAATAAGGGTCGGTTCGACCGTCGGGCCAATGAACCGTGACTTGCCCGCTTGTATTGGAAACAGCCTGTCCCGTCTGGCTCTGGACGATCACATAAACGGTCTGCTGGCCAGTTGGTTGTGTGACCGATTTTGCCACGAAGGCGCGGACTTTTATGGAGAGAATCGGATTGATCGTCGCGTCCAGTGGATCGACCGGTTTGAGATGTGACGGGTTCTCGCCAAACTGGTCGAAATACAGGCGGCCGAGGTCGGTGAGGACCACGCGCTGACCTTCGGGCCGGTCGGCGCGCCACTCGAAGCGCGCCCTTTCGAAGTATTGCACGATGAGATTTTCGTGGAACTCGAACGGTGAAATGGGATTGCCAAACTGCAGCGCGCCGCCGTTGGCTTTGTAGAAATCAAGGAAGGCAAAACAGACCGGGTAGCCGGTGGGAAACAAATCACACCCTGCTAAATTGCTCAAGATTAATTGCCTGCCTGGCTTGTAGGTGGCTTGCCCGAGTGGAGTGAGCTGCACGCGCTGAGGCGCAGGCATTTCGAAGCGGGCGCGCTGAAAGTATTGAACGGTCTTTCCATCCTTCGAGGTGATCTGTTCTGTGATGGGGTAGCCAAACAGCAATCCGGGTTCGCGGACGCTTTTGTAGAAACGCAAAAAGTCCCCTTGGACAGTATGGCCCGTCTCTGCGAAAAATTGTACATCTGCCGACTGTGCACTTGCCGTTCCCCATTGCGTCAGCGAAATTGTCAGAACCAGAAAAGACGCGGCGAGGCGCCAAACCGCTTTCATTTGACTCATTATACTCAAATGGGAGCGCCGCGTGCCTTCCAGATTAGATAATCTCGTGCAGGTCAAGCCCGGTGCGGCGGCGTGCCAGCAGGGTACGCGCTCGTCAGCGCCGCGACAATCCGCTCGGCGGTATGGCCATCGCCGTAGGGATTTGCGGCTTTTGCCATCTCCAGGTAGGCAGCCGGATCGTCCAACAGCCGCTCCGCCATGTGGAGGATATGGCTTGTCTCTGTTCCGACAACTTTCAGTGTCCCGGCTTCGACTCCCTCCGGGCGCTCGGTGGTCTCCCGCAATACCAGCACCGGCACGCCGAAGGATGGAGCTTCCTCCTGCAGCCCGCCCGAATCGGTGAGCAGTAATTTGGCGTGTTTCATCAAATGCACCATGGGCAGGTAGTCCAGCGGCGGCAGCAAAGTGATATGCGGGGCGCCTTTCAGGATCCGGTTGACGGGCTCCTGCACATTTGGGTTGAGGTGCACCGGATAGACAATTTCCACGTCGCCGCGCGCAGCCAGCTGCCTGAGCGCGTGACAAATATTCTCGAGCGGCTGCCCGAAGTTTTCGCGTCGATGGGCGGTGACCAGCACTAATCTTCTGGTCTCTGGTCCTCTGGTCTCTAGTCTCTCAAGCAGTTCCGTGATCTCCCGCGGCTCATCCTGTTTTGCCACGAAGTCCAGGGCGTCGATCACCGAATTGCCTGTGACGAGAATCCGGTCTTCCGCGACACCTTCACACAGTAAATTTCCCTTTGACCATTCGGTGGGAGCAAAATGCAGGTCGGCAATGACGGTTGCGATACGGCGATTGATCTCCTCCGGGAACGGGTGCCATTTGTTGTGTGTGCGCAGACCTGCTTCCACGTGACCCAGCTTGATCCGGCGAAAGTAGGTGAGCAGGGAAGTCGTGACAACTGTGGTGGTGTCGCCGACCACCAGCACCCAGTCGGGCTGGAAATCTGTCAAAACGGGATCAAGATGGGTGAAGATGGAGGCGCTGATCTGCGCAAGCGACTGGTCCTCGCGCATCAGGTCCAGGTCATAGTCCGGCTTGATCTGGAAGAGATCCAAAACCTGGTCGAGCATCTGCCGGTGCTGGGCTGTGACGCAGACGCGCGATTCGATCCCGGCGGTTTCCTTCAGCCGCCGGACGATCGGAGCCATTTTCACGGCTTCGGGGCGTGTGCCAAAAACGGAGAGGATTTTCAATTTACGATTTCCGATTTACGATTTGTTGACGCCCAGGCGATGGACTGTGAAACCTGCTTCCTTCCAAAGGTCAGCATCCCAGGCGTTCACGCAATCCACCACGATGCGCGCGGCTGTCTTTGACGCCAATTCATCAGGTCTGTGGTTGACAAAATCCGTGTGCCGGACGAGCAGCAGGATTGCCTCTGCCTCTTTGAGCGCATCTTCCAGGTTTGCCGCCGTGTCAATGCCCTGCATGCGCGCGTCCGGCTTGAATGGCTCCCAGACTTTGACCCGCGCGCCTTCTTTTTGCAGCAAATGAACAACTTCGGCGGCTGGGCTTTCGCGCAGGTCATCGACATCCGGTTTATATGCCAATCCGAGGGCGGCGATCTTTTTGCCTTGCAGCGGACCAAGCGCCTGTTCGACCTTCTTCACGACGAAATGCGGCTGCTCGTCATTGACTCGCCGCGCCTGATAGATCAGCGGCGTCAGTTCGGGAGCGGTCTCCACAAAGAACCACGGGTCCACGCTGATGCAGTGACCGCCGACTCCCGGACCCGGGCTGAGGATGTCGATGCGCGGGTGCAGGTTGGCAAGGCGAATGGCTTCCCAGACATCCACGCCGAGCTTTTCGGCGAGCCGCGCAAACTCGTTCGCGATGGCAATATTGACGTCGCGGGTGGTGTTTTCCATCAACTTGACCATTTCGGCGGTCGTGGCGTCGGTCTCGATGATCTGCCCTTTGACAAAGATCGCGTAGAGAGCATGCCCGGCTTTAGCCGATTCCGGTGTCACGCCGCCGACGACACGCGCGTTCTCGATCAATTCACGCAGGATCTGTCCGGGCAGGACGCGTTCCGGAGAATAGCAGAGATAGAAATCAACTCCCGCTTTCAAGCCGGACCTCTCCAGGATCGGCTGCACCAGATCGATGGTTGTGCGCGGGGGAGAGGTTGACTCGAGGATGACGAGATTCCCTTTGCGCAGGTGCGGCAGGATGGCTTCCACGGCAGAGATCACAGCACGCATATCAGCCAGTTTATATTTCCGGCCATCATATTCGCCATACTTGTCTTCGTAAAAGGGAGTGGGGACCGCGATCAAAAATGCATCTGCCTTTTCCGGTCTGGGAGAAACGGTCAGCTTGCCGGAAGTCAGTGCAGCCTGGACCACGTTCCGCAAGCCCGGCTCGTGGATGTGAATGTTCCCCGCTCGCAGTGTTTCGATGACATGTGGATTGATGTCCACGCCGACGACGTTCCATCCGTGCGTGGCAAAGGTGGCGGCGGTTGGGAGTCCGATGTATCCCAGCCCGAGAATGCAGATTTTTCGAAAGTTCATTGAGTCTCCTGCCCGCCCTCTCCGCCCGCTGCGCGGGACACCCTGCCTGCGGCATGGGTGGGGAGAGGGCAATGCCGCGCCTATTATAAAGCCTGGAGGTGGAACTGCTTTCACAACCTGGGCAGGCTGAATTTCGTATACAAAATAGAATCGAAACCGGTCATCTTGTTGTATAATGAACTGGAGGAGTAATGGACTTTCTGCTCAACCCTAACATCGCATATCTCTTTCTGCTTGGGGGTGTCCTGCTGGCAATGATGGCACTGGTCACACCAGGGACTGGCTTTTTTGAAATCGGCGCACTCCTTTGTATCGTCCTGGCAGGATACGCGATCTATAACTTGTCCGTTAACTGGTGGGCGTTGGTCATTCTGGCGTTAAGCATCGTTCCCTTTGTTTATGCCATACAGAAACCCAAACGCGAACTCTACCTGGCTTTGTCCATATTGCTGCTGGTGATCGGCTCGGTGTTCATGTTCCCGCGCACAGAAGAGCAGCCGCTTGTCAATCCCCTGATTGCCATTGTGGCATCAGGATTAGTCACAGGTTTTTTGTGGATTGCTGTCCGTAAATCTTTGGAAGCCGCGTACGCGCGACCGTCACATAGTCTTGACAGGCTGGTCGGCCAGGTTGGGGAAGCCAAGACAAAGGTGCATGAAGAAGGAAGCGTTCAGGTCGATGGAGAGTTGTGGTCGGCGCGGAGTGAAAAGTCCATCCCTGCAGGGAGTGCAATTCGTGTCATTCGTCGTGATGGCTTTATTCTGATCGTCGAGAAAAATGGCTGAGACCCATTCATCTAAAAAAGGAGAGTAATATGGATATTCTTGGCGGAACTACTGCTTTATGTCTTTTCGGTGCGATCTTAATCCTTGGCTTTGTCTTTTTAGCCAATGCCATCCGCATCGTCCCCGAATACCAGCGCCTAGTTGTGTTTCGACTCGGCCGGAGCATCGGCGCAAAGGGACCTGGCATTGTTTTGCTTATCCCTGTCATCGACCGCGCGGTGAGAGTAGACTTGCGCGAGCAGGTCCGCGAAATCCCGCATCAGACCGCGATCACCAAGGACAATGCCGGTATTTCGGTGGATTTCATCTGGTACTACAAAGTTCTAGACCCGACTGAATCGGTCCTGGCTGTAGGCAATTTTGAAGTGGCTGCACAGGGTATGGCGACCACCACGCTGCGCGCGGTCATCGGTGGTATTCCGCTGGACGATGTTCTCTCGGAACGCGAACATATCAACAATATGCTGCGCACCCGCCTGGATGAAGTCACGGAGCGTTGGGGTGTCAAAGTAACCAACGTGGAAATCCGCGAGATCATTCCGCCGCGTGAGATCCAGGAAGCCATGAACCGCCAGATGTCTGCTGAGCGCATCCGCCGGGCGGTCGTGACCGAATCGACGGGTACGCGCGAAGCTGCCGTCAATGTGGCGGAAGGCGAAAAGCAGGCTGCGATCCTGCGTGCAGAAGGATCGAAGCAGTCTGCTATTCTGGAGGCTGAAGGTCAGCAGCAGGCGCAGGAATTGAAGGCGCAGGGCTTTGCGAAAGCTCTCGAGCATATCTTCAATACCGCCAAGACCGTCGATCAGAAGACGATGACTCTGCAATATTTCGATACACTGAAGACCATTGGCGCAAGCCCATCCACCAAGTACATCTTCCCCCTGGAGTTCACAAGCATGCTGGGTAACTTCCTGGGTGGGGACGGAAAGAAGTAAGAAGCAAAAGCAGAAAGTAGAAAGTAGAGAGTAGAAAGTAGAAAGTGGAGCAAACTCCACTTTCTACTTTTTTGTCCACAGGACTACTTCGTTTGTTGATACAATCGCCTGCATGGAAATTCAGACTGCGAGCCTCCGTGACCTTGCAGCCCTGCGGCGGCTCGAACACGCCTGCTTCGAAAAAGACGCCTGGCCTCTTTTGGATTTGATGGCTGTGCTGGCCTGGCCCGATGTGATCAAATTGAAAGCTGTGGAAGATAACGAGATGATTGGATTCGTGGCAGGCGACCCGCGTTCCTCCGAAGGTGCGAGCTGGATCGCCACGATCGGCGTGGATCCGCGCTACCAGCGCCGCGGGATCGGACGCGCCCTCCTGCGCGCCTGCGAGGAGCGGCTTGAGCGCCTCCGGCTGCCGCGCGTCAAACTGACCGTGCGGATGTCCAATCAGGCTGCGATCGCTTTGTACGAAAAAGAGGGTTATCGCTCTGTGGATATCTGGAGGAAGTACTATAACGACGGCGAAGATGGCCTGGTCATGGAAAAAGTATTGCGCAGCGCCTGAAGCGCCGCCCTCTTTGCGGGTGGGATATAATGCAGGTCAATGACGAATCAAGTTCTCCCGCCGCCCGTTTGGGTGGATAAACCAAACCTCCTCAAACACATGATCGCGGATTTAAATGGGCAAATCCGCGTGGCAGTCGATACCGAATCGAACAGTCTGCATGCCTATCGTGAACAGGTGTGCCTGATCCAGTTCTCAACCCGCAAGACGGATTATGTCGTCGATCCGCTTGCGTTCGATGACTTGAGTTCGCTGGGGACGATTTTCGAGAATCCCGGGATTGAAAAGATTTTCCATGCTGCCGAATACGACCTGATCTGTTTGCGGCGCGATTTCGGTTTCGAGTTTTCGAACCTGTTCGATACCATGCACGCCGCGCGTGTGTTGGGGTATCCGTTTGTGGGATTGGATAACCTGTTGGCGGAGAAGTTCCAGTTCGAACTGGATAAGCGCCACCAAAAAGCGGATTGGGCCATGCGGCCGCTGACTCCGGCGCAGCTCGATTACGCGCGCCTGGATACTCATTTTCTGTCCGACTTGCGCGATGTATTGGAAGCAGAATTGAAGGAAAAAGACCGCCTGCAAATTGCCCATGAGGATTTTATGCGCGCCTGTAACGTGGACCTCCCGGAGGAGAGAGGCAACGGCACGTCATGGAAGCGCTTCAGCACGCGCAAGGACATTTCTGCGCGTGAGCTGACTATTTTGAGCACGCTTTGCATCGCCCGCGACCAGATCGCTGAGCGGATGAACCGACCCGTTTTCAAGGTTGTTTCTGATACTCTTCTGATCGATATCGCGCGCAATCTGCCCGAGAAGGATGTCGATCTTGCGGGTTTGGGATTAAGCCCTAAACAGATCCGCTTGTGGGGGGATGAAATCCTGGAGGCGGTCAAGCGCGGGACCGTGGCTCCGCTCGTGGAACGGGGGCAGGCCAAACGTCCGAATGATGCGATGCTCAAGCGCCTGCAGAAGCTCAAGAATTGGCG
The DNA here is from genome assembly GCA_016932715.1 of Anaerolineales bacterium. Lineage (GTDB taxonomy): Bacteria > Chloroflexota > Anaerolineae > Anaerolineales > Villigracilaceae > Defluviilinea. The sequence continues at coordinate 37,041 of JAFGCG010000035.1, read as the reverse complement.
AAAGAGGATCGCAGAGCAATTAAGAGTTGAGTCAGACATCGTCCTGCCGAAAACGTATTTGAACAAACTGGCGGAACGTCCGCCAAAGAGTCTCCCCGAGTTGGAGGCGGTTATGCGAGAATCGCCGACGCGGTTCAACCAATATGGCGAGCAGATTTATCGTCTTTTAGGAGGTTAGGATGCAGATCCATTTTCACGGCGCAGCACAGACGGTGACAGGTAGCCAGCACCTGTTGGAGATCAATGGACACCGCCTCCTGCTGGACTGCGGGCTGTATCAGGGCCGGCGCGGCGAGACCTATATCCGGAACTTGAATTTTGCCTACGAGCCGCGCAGCGTGAATGCCGTGGTCCTTTCGCACGCGCATATCGATCATTGCGGCAACCTGCCCAACCTTGTCCAGGACGGGTATGAGGGACCCATTTATGCCGTGCCGGCGACCGTTGACCTGGCGACGATCATGCTGGCTGATTCGGGCCGCATCCAGGAATCGGATGCGGAGTATGTGAACAGGAAACGCCTGAAGCGCGGCGAGCCGCCGATCGAGCCGCTCTACACCGAAGCGGATGCGGCCCGCGCAGCCGACCTGTTCCGCGGCGTGGATTATGGCGAGCCTTTCGAGCCGGTCCCCGGCGTGATCGCTCGTTTTGTCGAAGCAGGTCATATTCTTGGTTCCGCCGCGATCTCGCTGGAGATCGAAGAAAAGGGCCGCAAGATACGGTTGTGGTTCTCCGGGGACATCGGCCGTTACAAACTGCCGCTGCTGCGCGACCCTGTCATGCCCGAGGAAGTCGATTATCTTTTGATGGAATGTACCTACGGCGATAAGCCGCATAACGATCCCAGCCTGGCATTTAGAGAGTTTCGTGAGGTCGTCGAGCGCACGATCAAACGCGGCGGCAAGGTGATCATCCCGGCCTTTGCTGTGGGACGCACCCAGGAACTGGTCTATCACCTCAATATCATGATGTATGCAGATCACCTTGCGCCGGTGCCGGTCTTTGTGGACAGCCCGCTGGCGGTCAACGCCTCCAATGTGTTCAGAAAACATCCCGAGTGTTTCGATGCCGAGACGCGCTGGTTCGTTCAGCAGGCACGCCATCCTGCGCTGGATTTCAAGATGCTGACCTACGTGCAATCCGCGGAGGAATCCAAAGCACTGAATCTGCGGAAGGACCCGATGGTCATTATCTCGGCTTCAGGCATGGCCGAAGTGGGCAGGATCTTGCACCACCTGAAGAATAACATCGAAAATCCCTTGAATACGGTTTGCATTGTTTCCTGGCAGGCGCCCTACACGCTGGGGCGCCGCCTGGCGGATCGCGAGAAACGCATCAAGATCTTCGGCGAGCCTTATACGGTCAAGGCGGAGATCGCAACGATCGGCGGCTTGTCCGGTCACGCGGGCCAGGATTTGCTTGTGAATTATGCCAGGGCCACGAAAGAGACCGCAAAGAAGGTGTTTCTTGTGCACGGTGAAGAAAAACCTGCAGCCGCACTCACTGAAAAACTGGCTGACAGGAACATGCGCGCGGTGTACTACCCCGAACTGCATTCGAGCGTGGAGATTTAAGTTATAATCGCGCCCACGATTTACGATTTCAGAATTACGATTTTCGATTTTGCAGTCATCAATCGTAAATCAACAATCGTAAATCGTAAATCGAATTGGGAAGGTGCCAGAGTGGTTGAATGGGACGGTCTCGAAAACCGTTGTGGGCTCCGGTCCACCGAGGGTTCGAATCCCTCCCTTCCCGCTGGAAAGACCTGACATGTAATTACTGTCGGGTCTTTCTATTTGGCAAAAATGCTACAATACAAATGACCGTTTGCCGCATCCGGTTTCCTGTTCAATAAGGAGAAGGTATGACAACACAAGATGCAGAACAAGTCGTGGTTCAAGATCCCGAAAAGGTTGCGCTGAACAAACGGCTGGAAACGAGCTTCTGGGGTCTGTTTCTCATCATGCTGGGCGGATGGGCATTGGTTCCTGAGGAAACAATCCCGGAAGGCGCCTGGTCGATTGGGGTGGGTCTCCTCATGCTCGGTTTGAACATGACCCGCTACTTCTGCGGGATCCGCATGAGTGGCTTTACTACCATACTGGGCATCCTGCTCGTGGTTGGTGTGATCTGTGGTGATTGGCTCGATTGGGGAGACCTGAATGGCGCTTTCTTGCTCATCATCCTCGGCCTGTATCTCGTTCTCAAGCCGTGGTTCGAAAAGAGAAGACTGTTCGGCAAGGCGGAGGAAAGCTAATCCCGGATTATCCTTCAAATCGCTTCTGACCCCAATGGTCAATCGGACCATTGGGGTCTCTTATTTGGTGGTAAGATTTGGGCGATGAAAATGAATCTTGCTCTTGCACAGATCGCCCCAAAGCTGGGGGACGTTGAAGCCAATTGCGAAAAACATTTGGACTACATCAAGCGAGCCAGGAAGGAAAAAGCCGACCTCATCGTCTTCCCCGAGCTGTCTTTGACAGGGTATGTCGTACAGGACCTGGTTGCCTCCGTCGCCCACCGGCCGAGGGAAGATGATCCCATCTTCAAATATATTCTCGAAGCCAGTCAAAACCTGGACATTGTGGTGGGCTTCGTTGATGAAGACTTTCGCCACCGCTTCTATATTGCCTCCGCCTACCTCTCGGGCGGACACGTTCTCCACGTCCACCACAAAGTCTATCTGCCAACCTATGGCTTGTTTGACGAAGGGCGCTTCTTCGCCTGGGGGGATGCGATCCGTTCGTTTGACACCCGCTTTGGGCGCGCAGGCTTGCTCATCTGCGAAGACTTCTGGCACGCCTCGCCTCCGTACCTGCTCTGGCTCGACGGTGCAGATATTATGCTGTTCTCCTCTGCCTCTCCGGGCCGCGGCCTGACCGACCGCGAGAAGCTCGAATCGGCGCGCTGGGTGGAACGTGTCAGCAAAGCCTATGCCAGCATGTTTACGTCTTTTGTGGTGCACTGCAACCGCGTCGGTTATGAAGACGGTTTGAACTTCTGGGGCGGGGCGACGGTCAATGACCCGAATGGCGAACTGATCGCACAGGGTCCATACTTCGAAGAGGCGCTCACCATGGCTCAACTGGACCTGAACCAGCTGCGTCGTACGCGTGCCAGACTGCCCCTGTTGCGCGACGAACGGACTCATTTGACGATGGCAGAATTGCAAAGGATACTGCAAAAATAAACATGCTCGATCTTACTATCAACACCGATGTTGCCCGTCAAATCCTGACAGGCTTTATCAAGAGTGAATTAACGCGCGTCGGTTTTTCACGTGCGGTGATCGGTCTCTCCGGCGGGATCGACTCGGCACTGTCTTTTGTGCTCGCGGTCGAAGCGTTGGGGGCAGAGAATGTGCTGGCTGTGCGGCTGCCCTATAAATCGTCCTCGGCCGATTCGCTGGAACACGCTCAAATGCTCATCGATCGCTATAAAGTTCCCAGCGAGACGATCGAGATCACCGATATGGTTGAACCATTGCTGCGATATGACCCGGAAATGAACAAGAAGCGTAAAGGCAATATTATGGCGCGCGAGAGGATGGTCGTCCTCTATGACCGGTCCGAGGCGTTTCGCGGGCTGGTGATCGGCACAAGTAACAAGACCGAATTGTTGCTTGGCTACAGCACGCTGTGGGGCGACATGGCTTCCGCAGTCAATCCGCTGGGAGACCTGTACAAGACACAGGTACGGCAGCTTTCACGTGCGATGGAGATTCCAGCAGCAATTGTGGATAAGCCTCCGTCTGGCGATCTGTGGATCGGTCAGACAGACGAGGGTGAGCTCGGTTTTACGTACGAAGAGGCGGATAAATTGCTGTTCCTGCTTGTGGATCAGCGTTATAGCCCGCAGGAATGCATCGAAGAGGGATTCGATAAGGGTTTTGTCGAGGCTGTCCTTGACCGTACCCGGCGCAGTCAATTCAAGCGCATGCTTCCGCCGATTGCAAAGTTGAGCAATCGCACGATTGGATATGATTTCCTCTATCTGAGAGACTGGGGAACATAGCCAATCTTCACAGACAAAAGAAGCAGAAGGTTATGCCTTCTGCTTTCTGTTGTAACGGCTTTCCATGATTCGTATTCCACCCTCATTAAAACATCGCCGCTTTTTCTATCTCTGGCTGGGGCAATTGCTTTCCATCGCGGGAACGCAGATGCAGATCTGGGCATTGTTCTGGCATATCCGCACCCTGACGGACCAGCCGATTGCGCTGGGTGGGGTAGGCCTGGCGCGCATTCTGCCGATTGTCTTTTTTTCACTGGTCGGCGGCGTGATCGCTGATTCGTTCGACCGCCGGAAGATCCTGCTCATTACCCAGTCTGCGGCTGCGCTGCTGGCCCTCGCCCTGGGTTTGCTGACCCAATCTGGACAAATTACGATCTGGCTGATCTATGCTTTGACCGCGCTGCAGGCGGTTGCCATTGCTTTTGACAGCCCGGCGCGCCAGGCTCTCGTCCCGAACCTGGTCCCGGCAAAAGACCTGCCCAATGCCTTCAGCATGACCTCCACTGCCTGGCAGACGGGCGCGATCCTCGGTCCGGCGCTGTCGGGGTTTGTCATCGCGTTCGGGGGGCAGGAAGCGGTCTATTACATCAATGCGATTTCCTATCTGGCGGTGATCGTCGCCTTGATCCTGATTGGGCCTGTCTCACAGACGAAGACCGATCGCATCGCCGGAGTGAGCTGGAATTCGATCAGGGAGGGGATCCAGTTCATCGTCAATAAACCGATCATTCTTGCCACCATGCTGCTGGACTTTGTGGCGACTTTTTTCGCATCGGCGAATACGTTGATGCCCATCATCGCGCGCGATGTTCTGCATGTCGGTGTGCTGGAGTATGGGTGGCTTTCCGCGGCGCAGTCCGTGGGCGCGGTGATTGCCGCGCTGATCGTTTCACAGCTTCACGAACTTCGCAGGCAGGGCCAGCTTTTTCTGGGGTCGGTGGTCGTTTTCGGCCTCGCGACCGTCGTTTTTGGCGCGAGCAGCTCTCTGGTCCTCGCCTGGTTCGCCCTGGCGGTCACGGGAGCCGCCGATTCGGTCAGTACGATTATCCGCAACACGATCCGCCAATTGCAGACTCCCGATCATATCCGCGGACGGATGACGAGCGTGAATCAGATCTTCTTCCAGGGCGGTCCGCAGCTGGGGGAGGTGGAGGCGGGTGTCATGGCGCAGTTGTTCGGCGCGCCGCTGGCGATTATCACCGGTGGGATCGGTTGCATCGTTGGTTTGGGGCTGATTATCCGTAAATGGCCCCTTTTGCTTACCTACAACGGAGATGAGCATCTTCCCGCGGGTGCCCCTGCGGATTAAGCCTACCTTACGATTCCTGTACGATTCGGTGACAGCGCCCATTTGGGTGTTGACTTGCACTTTGATTGGGCATATACTACAACCATTGAGGTACATGTCCTATGCGAGCAGATACCTACAAGGAAGTTATAACCTAGCCAGCAGGCACGCGTGTGTTCGCGTGCTTTTTATTTTCCTATCCTGAAAGGAGATAAACGATGGACTATGGAATGATCGGAAAACGAGAAAAAGCGAAACGCTATGCTGAAGAGCCGGATCGTTTCCTCTTCAACAAGTTTGATGTTACCTTTCATGGTGACAATAATAATCACCATGTGACCTTCGATAATGGCGTGTTTAGCTGTGACTGTGAATTCTTCATGACCCATCAACGCTGCGCCCACACAATGGCGATTGAGATCAAGTTCCAGGGGATGGTTCCTGAGGCGGTCTAGCCTCCAGCCGACAATTGAATCTGTTAGCGACTGCCCTCCGGCCCTGGAGGGCAGTTGTGTTAATTACTGACGTTACGCAGGTAAAGTACCTTCACCACGGAGAACACACACCTGCCCCGGGTGCAGGTGCCGGGGGAGTCCACGGAGATTTTCAAAGAGTTTTCTCTGTGTTCCCTGTGCACTCCGTGGTGAAACTGCGTAAGGTGAGTTAATTAGAGATTAATGAGACCGCGGCAAAAAGCAGTCGTTTTCGATTACAATTTTCGAACTATGTCCACCTTATCCACAGGACGGCTTCGCTTGTCCCGGCGCGAGTTCCTGAAGCTTGGCGGCTTGAGCCTCGGAACCCTGGCATTTTCTTCAGCCCTGCAAAACTTCACTGGTTTTGATGACAGCCTCCTTGTGCGTGTAGCGACAAATTCGGTCAGCGTTTATAGCAGGCCGTCGGATAAAAGCTCCATCATCTCGACATGGTATCGGGATGAGTTACTGCGTGTGTATGACGAAGTCACTGTTGATGAACCTGCTCATAACCCGGTCTGGTATCGTGTCTGGGGCGGGTATGTTCACCGGGCGCGTTTGCAGAGAGTAAAGATTCTGTATAACGAGACATTATCTTCGCTGGGCCTTGACGAAGGCCTGCGGCGCCCGGTCGAAGTGACCGTTCCCTTTACCGAGCCGTGGAAAACAAGCAAGGCTTACGGCTGGCAAAAGCTTGGTTTCCGCCTATATTATGGATCCGTGCATTTGGCGCAGGCGATCGAAGCAGGCCCCACCGGCGAGCCGTGGTATCACATCTATGACGACTTGACCGGTCCACCCTACTACTACGTCAACCCGCTGCACGTGCGGCCCATCCCGCTGGAAGAACTTGCCCCCATTACCCCTGAGGTTTCCCTGGAAAAGAAGCGCATCGATGTCAATTTGGCAACGCAGACCTTGATCGCTTACGAGTATGACAAGCAGGTCCTCAAAACGACCTTTTCTTCGGGAATCCCGAATGGCGATACAAAAACGCCGCAGGGCGACTTCCGCATTCTTGAAAAGGATCCCGCCAAACACATGGGCAATGGAAATCTCTTTGCAGAAGCGGAGGATTACGAGCTCCCTGGTGTCCCGTGGACGCTTTTTTTCACGACTGAGGGGCACGCCTTCCACGGCACCTACTGGCACGAAAACTTTGGCGCGCCAATGAGCCACGGCTGTATCAACATGCGCAACGAGGATGCCAAATGGCTGTTCCGCTGGGCGCTCCCAAAACATGAAATTGGCAAGGCGACCAACCGTGGTTATGGCACGCTGGTGCAGATTCATTACTAGGTTTCCCAAATGATATAACCTTTCTAATGTTGCGCTAAATAACGATACTGGTTACAATGAGGTAGAACTTAAGTTCTACCTGAGTTTTTTCATGGATACTGATACAACATATGAATAGGATTATCTTTGGAGACAATCTTGAGGTTCTAAGAAGTATTGCTACAGAATCTATAGATTTAATATATATAGATCCGCCATTTAATACCGGCAAGAACCAAAAAATGGCAAAGATAAAGACAGTCAGATCTAAAAATGGGGATAGAGCTGGTTTTCAGGGAAATAAATATCAGTCGATCCTAGTCGGGACAAAAGAATACTCAGATTCGTATGGGGATGGTTACATTGATAGTTTTCTTTTCCCCAGGTTACAAGAGGCTTATAGAGTTCTAGCCCCACATGGCAGCTTGTATTTCCATATCGATTATCGAGAATCCCATTACTGTAAGATTGTACTTGATAAGATTTTTGGGCGAGAATGTTTCCTGAATGAGATCGTTTGGGCCTATGACTATGGTGCGAAGTCCAAATCTAAATGGCCGACTAAGCACGATAACATCTTTCTTTATGTAAAAAATCCGTCAAATTATGTGTTTAACGCATTTGCAATTGACAGAGAGCCATATATGGCTCCAGGATTGGTTGGACCAGAAAAAGCTGAAAGAGGAAAACTGCCAACCGACACCTGGTGGCATACTATTGTAGGTACAAATAGTAGGGAGAGGACTGGTTATCCTACCCAAAAACCAGTTGGAATTATTAACAGAATGGTTCAGGCATCGTCTAATCCAGGTGACAGTGTTCTTGATTTTTTTGCGGGAAGTGGAACGGTGGGTGAGAGTTGCTTGAAATTAGGCAGAAATTTTATTCTCATAGACAACAATTTCGAAGCACTAGAAACAATGGCGAAAAGATTTTCTGGCATTTCTAATGTCAAATGGGAGAACTTTGATCCTTTACCGTTTCAGGGCAAGAAAAAAACAGTTGTTCAGCCTCAAGATACCCCAGATTTTCATTTGCTTGCATCCGCGGCTACCTATATTCAAAGTGATCTGGTTTCTGACGTAGAGGGCTGGGAGAATAGTCCGTTATTCTGGGTCTTAGGTTTAGCTCCAGCCGCAAAGGGAAAATTAGGTCGGCATTTGATTGCTACGTGGTGTGTTAGCAATGGATTGTCCGTTGATCGTATAGGCAATAAAGACGCAAACCTTGTTGTAAATGGCCATCGGGTTGCGACTAAGTTTTCAACACTTTGGTCTGGAGGGATATATAAATTTCAACAAATAAGAAGTGTCGGTTATGATTATCTTATCTGTTTAGGAATATCGCCCAATGATGCACATTGTTGGATTGTTGACCGAAAAACTATACTTACGTACGCTACAGTTCAGCACAAAGGTGCTAAAGGGTCGGAATACTGGCTGACTATAAATCCTGATAAGCCCGAGGATTGGCTGCGAGATTATGGTGGTTCATTGATTGATGCTACAGTTGTCTTGAAGAGAACACTTCGATAATCATCAATATTGACTGTTTTGGACATAGCTATGAAACAACATGCTGACACTACTGCTGATTTTAATCTTTTATCTTCTTCAGCCACCTATATAAGGCAAGATCTGGAAAAAGATTATTTGTCTTGGCGGAATAGTCCTTTTGAATGGGTATTACGATTGCCTGCAGGATCTAAAGGAAAACTAGGGAAACACTTAATATATCAATGGTGTGCTGTTAAAGGACTGTCAGTTGACAGAAGCCCTGATAGCCAGGCTGATATGCTTGTTAACGGTCACCGGATAGAAGTGAAATTCTCTACTTTGTGGAAGTCTGGGATTTATAAGTTTCAACAAATTAGAGATCAGAATTATGAGTATGCCGTTTGTCTAGGTATTTCACCATTTGAAGCACATTGTTGGGTCATAAGCAAGAATTTACTTCAGAAATATGTGATTGGACATCTAGGGCAGCATACCGGAATGAGCGGGCAGGATACCTCGTGGATAACAGTAAATCCAGCTTCTCCGCCTGAATGGCTTATCCCATGCGGTGGAACACTAGATCAAGCTTTTTTGGTTCTAAAAGGGCTTAAGCGGCGTAGGTAGTTATTGAGCAATCCGGCTTTGCGCGCGCAGCGGAAATATTCCCTGTGAATTAAAAATAGAAGCCGGAAGCAGGGTCTGCATCCGGCTGGTTACCACCCAGGGAAAACAATATCAGCTAAACATCTAAGCGATAGCCGACGCCGCGAATGGTTTTGAGGAATTTGGGGTTATCCGGGTCGAGCTCGATGGCGCGCCGCAGCCAGGAAATGTGAACATCCAGCGTGCGGGTGTCGCCCGTGTAGTTTGTCTCCCAGGCCTTTTTAAACAAAGCTTCCCGTTCCACGACCTCGCCGTGCTTATCCATTAAGATTTTCAGCAATGTGATCAATCTGGGTGTAAGCTTTGCATTCTTGCCCAGGGCACGCACGCGGCGATTCTCGATATCCAGGCGGATGGGCCCTACACTGAGGATGTTATTGCCATCCCCCGGCATGAGCGCTTTGGTGCGGTTGACCAGCTTTTGTACGGTGAAAGGCAGCACCAGAATGGAATCGACCAGATCCTTGTCAATGGATTTTTCTTTCTCCACAATTAATATGATCGGGATCTTCGAATCTTTTTTGCGGAGTGAAAGGCAAATGCGTATGCCGGTACTGCGCAGGGATGGAGCATTGACAATGACCAGGCTTGGGTTGGTCTGCTTCAACCTGGAAACAGCCTCACTTCCATTTTGAGCGGAAACAACATCAAATCCCTTCTTCTGCAAATCAGATGCAAAAGAAGGGATTTCTGCATGTCGTCCTTCGATTAGCAAGAGCGTGGCTTTTTTCATTGTTGTAAGAATAAGTCCAGGTCAGGTTGCCATGAGTTGGGATTGCCGCTGCAAAATCATTATACCTTAAATCTTAACAAAAGTTCATTTGTAAGGCGATTGAAATTTTTAAGGTAGCGCTGATTAAACTACAAACTCAAAATATTTTCAAGATGAAATCCACGAAATATATACCAAGGAGCTATTACAAAAAATTAACACTCTCAACTTGACTTCGCATTGCAGGTATGGTACTATCGGCGGGCTCAACTAAGCGATGCGGGGTGGAGCAGTGGCAGCTCGTCGGGCTCATAACCCGAAGGTCGCAGGTTCAAGTCCTGCCCCCGCTACTAAAAGTCAATCAAAGACCGCCAGGCTATGTCAATCAGGCTAGCCCGGCGGTCTTTGATTCAGAGAGCCTCCCCAAAAAGGAGATTTTCAATGAACCAACGACCTCAAGGCTTGAATGTCAGTAAAGCGGTTAGCGGGTTTTTGCAATATAAAAGTGCCGAAGGACTCGCGCCGGTCACCGTCTCCGGCTACGAGCGAGACCTGAAGCTCTGGATCGAGTATCAGGGGGATATGGACATCTATGAGATTGGATCGCAGCGCATATTATCTTTCCTGAACTACCTGCGGACCGACTATGTGCCGCGCCGGATCACCGGGGGGAATTCGCGCAAACTTGCTCCCAAAACCGTCTATAACCTCTATGTAAGTGTAGCTTCGTTTTTCACCTGGGCAACCCGCGAATTCAATTTGTCGAATCCGATGAAGGATATCCCACGCCCGGGCGTGCCGGAAGACCCGCCGGTTGAGCCTTTCAAGAAAGAAGAAATCGAATTGTTGATCAAAGCCTGTAACTTTTGTGAAGAAGCCAACACTGACAGGCGCTGTAAGTTCACTATGCAGCGATCTACGGGCAAACGGGATAAAGCCATCCTCCTTGCACTGTTGGACACCGGGTTGAGAGCTGGTGAGCTGTGTGCGTTGCGGATAGCAGATGTAGATCTGAAATCAGGCAGGGTCCAAGTCAGGCCTGGCGAAGCCGGGAAAGCGAAAGGAGGTAAGGGGCGGATTGTCTTTATGGGAAAATCTGCCCGCAGGTTTCTCTGGCGCTACCTGGCAGAACGCGAGGACGGTGACGATCCGGATGCGCCGCTTTTCCTTGGTAAGTTCCACAGGCCCTTCAACCGTGACGCGCTGCGCCAGTTGATCAACTCGCTGGGGGCGAAAGTCGGGGTGAAGAAATGCCATCCTCACCGTTTCAGGCACACGTTTGCCATCGCTTATCTGCGTTCTGGCGGCGATATTTTCACGTTGAAATCGCTGCTGGGGCATGGCAGTCTGGAAATGGTGGAGCATTATGCCCGGATCGCGGAAGTCGATGTCGAACAGGCTCATCGCAAAGCCAGCCCGGCTGATAACTGGCGGCTTTAGGCGCCCTAACGGCTGAAAACCAGGGAGAAACCCATGACACAATATTTCTTCGTTGATGAATCTGGCGATGCCGGGTTGGGTGGGCAGGCAAGCTCTTCGAGCTACTTTGTAATCACTATGGTGCAGCTACCTAATCGTGTACCCCTCCAGCCACTAGTGAATTTGCGAAAAACACTACAGCTGCCATCGGCTTTTGAGTTCAAATATCACAAAACCACGGAGGACCAAAAAGATTGCTTCTTCAGGGATGTGATGGCAGTTCACTTTCGCACGCGGGCCGTGGTATTGAACAAGAGGCAAATTGATCTCAGTTGGCGGACCCTGTCACCTCAAGAATTGACGACTGAGTTGCTGATCGGATTGACATTCCGCGCCAGTGAACTGGATATCTCTAATGAAATTCTGGTCATAGATGGGGGAACGCCAGCATTCTGCCGACATTTGCGCGTATCATTCACTGAACGCTGTAAACAGGAACAGCGCATTCGCCCCTTTAAGAATATCATTGGAGCAAACTCCAGGAATGAGGATGGTTTGCAGATGGCGGACATGATTGCAGGCGCGATCCGTCTCTATGCAATGGGCAGATCCCGAGAGCATTTCTATTCTATTTCTGAACGGCTTGTAGATCTATGGGAACTGCCTTAAATAAAACACCCCCGACTATTCTCCGGAGAGAAAGACAGCCTCACTTGGCTACCTTGTCGTCGGCGGCGGGTAAAACGGTCGAACCGTTTTATTACACACACATTATACAAAATAAGGCAGGCTAAGTCAACAAATCTGGCAAACCGCGTTTTTGCGTAAGAAACCCACCCTGCTAGCCAAGTCCCAATGGGAACTGACAGGCCGCTACAAGCAGCGACCTGTCGCGGGGTGGGGAAGCTTAATATTCGAAAGCGTGTCTGCAGACACGCTATGTTGTTTTCTATTCTGGGGGACCACCTGTATCGATGATGAAATCAAGCCAGGTCTCATACGAAAGCGTCAGATAGCCCACAGGGTATTTCTTTGTGTAGGCTAGCCACTGTGCCAGGTCTTCTGGCGTAGTAAAGACTGGAGAAATTGGACTCCCTTCTGTTGTGTCCCACAACTGATAGCCAGGACCCTGTGGGATTTCGATTTTGGGCTGGATCCGCCCTGCTCCGTGGCAAGTCGGGCAACCCTCCGAATGAGCGATATACCAGAGGTGATCTTTCCCAAGAATTCCTACTGTGAGAGGGGAAGATGACTTTCCGCTGCCATTGCAGGTTTGACAGGGGATACTGCTAAGAGCATAGCCCCACCAGGGGGTATCTATTGACCAATCAAAACCAAGCGGCACTCGCTTGACTACCTTGCTCAAAGGATATTTCTTGCGTAAGGCAAGTCGGTACAAATCAACTGCGTTGGAGTTTTTCTTCGTATGGGGACTCTGCGTTGACAAGCTACGCCCAGCCGAATTTTTATCTGGTCGCCATGTGTGCTGCGCCTCTCAACAGGCAGCGAGCAGAGATGTTCGCTGCCTCCCTATGGAAAAGCATGGCTAATTTAATGCTTTCTCACAGGGAGGTAGATCAAACGATCCGCCTGCCCGGGCCACCCGCCCGATTCTAAACCGAGAGGTGCTCACATGTTGTTCGCAGTAGCTTCCATTGTCCTCGCGCTCGTGATTCTTTCTGTACGGTCCTGGCTGAAAAAACAGCAATTGGATCGTGAGGTGGAACTGCGCCTGGATGCCGTCTCCAAATAGTTGACGGCGAAGTGACCGCCTCGGATGTCAGGCTGACTTCTAGCAGGCTAGTTTGTGGGGAAGTTGCATCAGAGGTAGGAATTAACATTGCCAGAACAACAAAGATATTGAGAAAATGATATTTATTTAAGGATTGTTTAAGCCATTTAACTATCCATCCACTATGGAGTGGCGAAACGATATTGTACATGTTAGTCCTCCTAATCTATTGTCAGCAGTTCGTGAAAAGGCTTGAACATGGTTTACTTGGCTCTGATCAAGGAGACCAAACCACCATGTTTCTCGTTGAAGTTTCATCTGGAGAAATGAAAACTGCCAAGCGAACATTTGCGCAAAGATCGCAAGCCATGTGAAAATTATATATTGTCAGCCCATAAAAACCTCCAACAACTGCTTGAATTAAAGCTAGACTTGAGACATTTAATGGTAAAAGACAAGCTACAAGCATGCTAACTCTTTTTGGATTATCCACACATCAAGGTTTCTTTGTTGGCAACAAATATTCCTTTGGCACTTTGAGTTTCAGGAGTGGTTGCGGTACTCGGATAAAACATCCGGGATACTCAGAAATGAAAAAGCCTGTCTCAAGTATGCAAGGTTCGAAAAATGGGGAGTAGAGCACTCCAGTGTTATTGTTAATCCAGCCTCGTACTGAAAAATATTTCCCACTGTACGAACGATAAAGTCCACTGGCTGAATAGCCTTCGACGATCCTTTGATTTGTCTCCACCAGATAGATTCCCTCATGGCGCGCTATGAATCTGCCATCTGAGGATAGTACTTCATTGGGAAAAGCATCTTGGACATAGTGAAATTTAATTTCATTTTGTTGTAGAAAACTTTCCGCTCGATTTGCAGTGCGCCCCGGAAAATCTCCTCGAAGGACGCTAAAACTGCGTTCTGGATTGCCAGAAAAGTCTATTGTTAATGCAACAATCATGTCATCATCAATTAAAAAGTTATCGTCCATGTCTCGTAGTTCTTCAGCAAGTACCATAAGGTTTAATTCACCATTTATAAATGCATCTGAACGAACACTCCCGAACCCGCGTACAGGATATTGCCTTGCAGTCTCTATATCTAAAATATATTCATCGGCTCCATAATACGAGTGAAAAATGAATTCGTCTGTTAAAAAATAGTTTGACCCCTCGGGAAGAACAAATTGTCTTTTCTCGCCCGTCTGCAAATTCAACAAATAAGTGGCATCTGGTGGAGATCTCTTTTCCCGTACATACAACAAACGTCCACTGGGCGATAGAATTGAGCTGCTATATTTGCAGGCAGATACGATCACATCCACTTCATCCGGATAACGTGCCTCTTCACTGGCAGCCGGGCAACTGCACTGAAAAAGATACTGTAACAATAAACTTTGTCGTGCCCACCAGCCCCAACAATAGCCGTAATAAAGCAATATTGGCAAGCTCAATAAGAGGATGAAAAAAATCAACCTGAAGGAAGATTTGCGTTGTGATGGGGAAATCGATGTTTTGGTCATTTCCAATGTCGCAATGGAATTATCCAGACATACTATTGAGAGATTACTTTTATAGTCGCGGCACGTCTTCTTTGATCAAAACAGGCTAACATATTCCTGTAAAAAGAATACCAAACCCTGGGCCCCGAATACACTTTTCTACTACGTTTGGGGTTGCGATGACGTTCCCACTTCGAAGTAAATTGCCTGCCTCTATTTCAACAAAACCATTATGAAAATTTTCAATCACACATACAAGTGACAAATGTCACATTAACTAGTTCGTGTCCAAAAAATGAGTAACAAGCGGGTGATTTAACCATTGGAGAAAAGAAGCCCCGGGAGTAGGACAGAGCCAGTCTCATCGAATCAGTAGATTTGAACAGGCCGGGCAGCGTAAGATATCCCATTCCACCGATTAGCCAATTTTCGAGAATGGTTTCTGTCACTCCCAGAGGAAAGCGGCTCGCATGACCCATTAAGGAAGCTCACTGCAATACAAAGCAGACTGTCAAACTGCAAAAATCGTCCGTTTCGCGTGCCCATCTTCCTCTTTCCAGGTGGACAGGCGAAGCGGTCTGTTTGTTTTTACCGCTAAATCATGGAGGTATGTTATGACCATAAAAATCGAACAATCAGAACTGGCAGAGGTATTGTCTGTCCTGTCTCCCTACATGACAGGCTGTTTGAGCATGGGCATCCGCGTGAAGGACAAGATGCTCGAACTGTTCATACACAGGGTCGAGCATGGCAGTGCACTTGCGCGCGTGCCGTGCAAAAAAGCACCGGATCATGACTGGATATTCATAAATGGCCCCACATTGTACGAGTTAGTGAAGGCTATTCATGAAGGATCAATCGACATAAGCTTTACCGAAACCGGCTTGATGCTCAAGTCCCCCGGTTCGACGAGCGAACTCCGCCGCGAACAGCTGGGCTTCCCACTTGAAGCAGTTGAAGCGGTCAGCGTTGATCGCAAATCGTCAACCATCAAGGGCAAGGATCTTGCCCTGCTTTCACTAATGACCGAGGCAGCAAGTACGGATGAAACACGTCCGACACTGAACGGGATTTTCCTGGCTGCAGAAACCGGGGGATTGAAGGTGGCGGCCGCGGATGGTTTCATCCTTGCCTTCAAATCGATTGAAGCTAGGAAACTCAAGGTTAAGGATGGGGTGTATTCCGCTGCTGCATTGAACAGCGCCAGGCGTGCGATCAAACCTGAAGAGGATGAGGATATCGCGATCGCCTTTCGCGATAGCTGTATTGTCCTGTCGGTTGAACGCGGAAACGCAACCATCAATTTCCAGGTCCCGCGCATCCATGACGCCTTCGTGAATTACCAGCCCATCATTGATGGTTGCCGAAAAGAGGTCACGGTCGAGATCGAAACCCGCGCATTCGATACGTTTCTCAAGCGTGCAAAAGCTATTGACGGGCACATATACATGCAGGTCGTCAATGGTCATCTGTGGATGATGGCAGTGAGCGGTGAAAAGCAGGAAAACAAATCCATAGACTCGATTGCCGTGGAGACAAAAAGACAAAGTGCCGTGATGCACTACAACGAGTCCATGCTGAGAGATGTGCTAAAAGCATGTGCGGCAAATGGTCGTGTTACGTTGAACTTTCCGCCTGAAAGCCACGCGCCTATGCTGATCGAAAGTGCAGCTTCCGTCATCGCCATGCCGCTGGTCAATGATCTGAAGACAAGCCCCTTCGCAAAGCTGCAACCCACTCTGATCTAACCAACTGGAGAGGCGCCATCTTGAGCGAAGACGAAGGACGCCTCTCCACTTTTTCCAAAAGAACCCTCTGCCCATTCCTGACCACAGAAATGGGGGAGGAGTTTTTTATTATCACACTTTGAGGTATGTCAAATGACTTCACTTATTAAATCAGAAATCCCACTGGTCAAAAACCTGGCATTGCACGATCAACCTGTATACCGCGTCTCGACCAACCCTTCAGCATGCAATACGATGGAGCTGCTTGCCGCCATTATCGGTGGACCGCATCAGATCGAACTTGCTGGAAGTCTACTGTCTCACTTTGAGGGAGATATTCACAGGCTTTTCAACGCGTGTCCGGAACAACTCTGCAAGGTGGACGGAATTGGAAAACGACTGGCTGCGCGCATCAAAGCATCACTTGCGCTGGGAATGATGTTCAATCGCCCTGCTGCAGAGATGCCGCATATCAATTCTCCGGCGGATGCGTACGCATTGTTGCGAGAAATGGAAACGTTCGATCAGGAACACCTCCGCGTGATCCTGCTGGACAGCAGGTTGCGCTCCGTAGGTGTGGCTGAGGTCTATGTGGGAGCAGTGAATAAGGCGCAAGTCCGGCTCTCGGAAGTTTTTAGACCCGCCATCCAGCGTAATGTGCCTATGATCATCCTGGCACACAATCACCCCAGTAACGATCCAACGCCCTCTCCCGAAGATGTGGCTGTAACTCGTGCAGCAATACAAGTTGGGAACCTGATGGAGATTGCGGTCCAGGATCATATCGTGATTGGTCGCGGTGGTTGCTATGCATCTTTGAAGGAGCGTGGTCTTGCATTTGCCTGATCGCTGACGATCACATATCACTACGAGGTATGCCCTATGACTATATTACCTGATTCACCTTGCGACGAAACGCTTGATGCAGTCCGTGTGCAAAAGGTCTACAAGATTCCCTCTTTTATCCCACTTCGTTCCGCTGTGTCTCTCCTGGAATTTATCAGGGAAACGCGCCAGAGTATTGAGATCACCATTAACATCTGTAAGGGTAAAAAGGTGGCGGTGGTTTTCAGGGATGATGATTGGACCCTGCTTTCCGAGACCCTGGACATGGACGCGCACTCGGCAAACTTTGAGTGTGGATTGCGAAAGGATATCGACATTGCGCTTGAACGCGCGGTGGTTCTCGATATTAATCCATTGACCATGCTTCGTAAGAGGCTCCGCCAGATCGAGCGGAGGATCAAAGCAGCCATCCGGAAAGTTCGCGTTGAGCCTGGTCGAAACGCGGAGGCATGATGTGGCCCTTCAGCCGTCCGCGGCGAAAGCCTGCTCTTGCATCTGTGATCGAAGGGCGTGAAGTGAATGCGCTCTTCCTCGATGAGGAGAACCAGACACTCCGCCTGCGTTTTTCAGACAACAGCGCAGTCATTGTCGATCTGTGCTCCCGTGAGTTCCATACAGGAAGCGCTCATGATCATAAAGCCTGGCTGATGTTACCTGGCTGGGTGCGTGTTGTTCGCGTCATCGAAGACGCCAGCCAGATTATTCTGGTGGTGGCAGGCGCAATCTATACAGCGCGCATCTCTTTCCGTTTCAGCCATCATCGAGGATGGCGTCTGGTCTTTTCAGGCGGGCGAATCCCAACCCGGCGGCGCATGTTGCGTGAGGTGTACTTTTACAGCTTTATGGCTCATTCTCTTATGATATGTTTACGACAGCCTCATTCATCTTAGTCGCCATTTCATCCTTAATCGAACTCAGCTTCGATGGCAATGTACAGTTCGGAACGACAAATTCGTCTATAACTTGACAGTGCAAATACTTCATTTCTCTTTCAAAGATCAACCGGATTAGATCAGCGTTATTTTCTGCATCGCCTCCGCAGGTCACCAACAACATTGTCTTTTTGTTCTCGACAAGAGAGCTTTCTTTACCGCCCTTCCATTTTAAAAGACAATAATGTCTATCGATCACCGCTTTCATTTGCGCGGGGAAATCCCAGACATAAACGGGAGCCGCATACACTACTAAATCGGCTGTAATGATCTTTTGAAGCAGATTGTTCAGATCATCTTTTTGAATACAGGCTGGATGGCGCTTATTTTTTTGGCAGTTATCGCAGCCTATACATCCTTTAATGTTCTGAGCAACGATATCTACTCGCTCCAGAGAGTTGTTTTTACTGGCTAACTGCTCAAAAGCCGATAACACCGTCGACGTGTTTCCTTTTCTCCTCGGACTTCCACATAATGTAAGAATTTTCATGTTGTCACTTCACTTCAATGGATTTTGAAAACGATTATACTCATGTGCTCCAGCAGGGGGATTGGCATGGCGGAAATCTCACAAGTCTCATGTCGCCAGGTCTCTTTCGTCACTGAACCGAACTTTGTTGCCGAAGTCAGTCGATTGACAACGATAGTTTTCGAAAGGTCCGAAGGATTAAACCGGTGTGCAGGAATGCCCATAATCCGGCGAAGCTGTCACAGATGATGGCGATCCACGAATAGTTGGGCATGTAGTGCATCAGGTAACCGCGCGTTTTGCCCAGCAGAGGGATCAGGGTGAGGGCTACCAACAGTTTGGGAACCAGCGGGAGCAGGATATACAGCCCCACTTACACCAACTGCTAGGGCGTAGCCCCGATCAGCTACACTCCAGAGGAAGGCCCGCCCTCCTTTCTCCTATATGAAACAGTTAGAACCGAGCTGTTTCATAATAACTGGGGTTAGGCTGCTCCCAGACACTATCTAAACCACTTCTACTAATTCTTCTGGCAAGAAATCGTTATTCAACCAAGCTCGAACCATCCGATAATGTATATCAGGTGCCTCGGCTAGCCATCCATGCCCCATACCGCTAATCATGCGGCTTTGGGCATTTGGCATGGTATCGGATAACATTACATTTGATCGTCTGACCGCCTCGGGCTCCTTTTCTCCTGAAACAAACAAAATCGGATTTGTTACATCGTTGAGACCAGGTGGTTGCCTCATCGAAATGGCCTCTGTGAATGAACGCGTAAACGATGCGGAAGACATCGACAGCATCCCCTGCCTAAATCCCGGATATTCATCTTCACTAATCTTCGTCATCCGAGCAATCATTTTTATCACAAAATCAGTGTGTAGAAACGGCTGCAACAGCCGAAAACCTATTTTCATCAATGGTACACCAATCATCGGCAAAACACCCGCACCATCGACTATGGCATGATCTACCAAATCCGGTGCTTTGCTCAGCAGTGATATTGTGATACTTCCTCCCAAAGATAAACCAACTATGTGCGCCCGTCCATTCAAACCACGATCACGAATGATTTCTGCGATCTGTTTGGTGGTCTCAGTGATTGAGACCCATTCCTGATCATTACTCTGTCCGTAACCCGGAAAATCAGGCGCTAAACAATGATAATCATCCAATCGATCCATGTGAGTTTTCCACATGCTCCAATTCGCTCCATTTCCGTGAAGAAATACGATCGTTGGTTTGCCGATTGTTCCGCTCTCTTGTACAAACATTAATCGCTCCTTTACCGTCCGCAGCCTAGTCTATTTTGCGACCCAACGGTTACAAAACCTGCCAGCCGAGGTTTTACTTGCGACCATTGCGAACCCTGAACTGAATTTTCTCAAAATGCACTGCTCACATCCCGCTATTGGCGGGTCAATGGTGATGTTGGATTGGTAGGCACCGCCACCGGAAAACAACAATCTCATTTTACTTGCTCTGATAATCAAACAACAGTCTTTCGTTACCATCGCCACTCGAAAACGAAAATATCAGCCTGGTTGGTGCCAAATTTAAAGGCAATTAATGATTCTTCGAGTTGGATTTTCACACAACTAATTGTTGTACATTGCCGGGCCTCCGGAGAACTCGCAGGATCAGGGAGGTACGCAGGAACATCCAAATCCCGGCAGAGCTGCCACACAGCAAGGCGATCCACGAATAGTCGGGCATGTAGAGCATCAGGTAGCCGCGCGTTTTACCCAGCATGGGGATCAAGGTGCTGGCTATCAACAGGTTAGGAATCAGCGGGAGCAGGATATGCCGGCTCCACAAATGCCCACCGCCCGGGCGGCGCCCCGGATCAAGACGCCAGCGGCGTAACAGCCGCAGGGTTGTGACAACGCCAACAATTTGGAGGAATGGGATGAGTAGTTGGCCACGCAGCAGCCAGGGGAAGATGCCTATGAACGGGATCGGCTCGGGCTGTTCACCAGCTAACAACGCAGCCACACCGCTTCCAAAATCTGACAAGACAGGGACCATCCAATGATGATTGGCATTGTACAGCAGGATCATGCCTCTATTTTGCTCCGGCAGCAGCGTCATAAAGGCGCCAAAATCGGGGGTCGTGCCGCTGTGCCAGAGCATCCTGGTCGGGCCGCTCTCATCCACGAACCAGCCCATCCCATACTTTCCAAACGAAACACCCATCTGACTGAATTCCGCCACCCCATGATGCAACTCAGCGATCCCGTCTTCCGAGAGAATCTGTGTCTCTCCGTAACGCCCTCCGTTCAGCATGGTGATCATATAACGAGACATATCTTCAGCGCTGGAAATGAGCTGACCGGTTGCCAGTGAACCGCGCGGAGCGGGCATATCTGGCACGGCGAAAGGATGGGCGAACCAGTATTGATGCCCAACCACGAGACCATTCTGTTTAGCAATGGCATGCGAAGTATAGCTATGACTCATGCCCAACGGGGTGAAAATGTGAGTTTGGATATAGTCAGGATAGGATTCACCACTGGCGGACTCGATGATCAGCCCCAACAGATTGTAATTAGCGTTGCTGTATTCGAACTCTGATCCGACTGGACGGGTAAGCTTGAGTGCGACCAGGGCGCGTGCCTGGCGTTCGGCAGCGTCTGGGCGATCATCGAAATCGGCCAACTGGATCTCACCAGCTGACGTGGGCAAACCGCTTGTTTGATTTAACAGGTGGCGCACGGTCATCTGGGCAGATGCCTGGGGATCGACTATCCGGAACCAGGGCAGATAGCGTTGGACAGGCGCATCCAGGTCGATCTTCCCGGCTTCGACCAGTTGCATCACGGCCAGGGCGGTGAACGATTTCGAGAGCGAACCGATGATAAAAGGTGTTTCAGGTTTTGGCGCTTCTCCACCGGGTTGTGTGTGGCCAAAGCCGCGCAGGTGCACGATTTGATCACCTTCGACGATCGCTAATGATACGCCCGGAATGTTCAGACTTCGCATTTGCTTTTCGATATAAGCGTCAATGGCATCATAAGATACGTTGTTTATTGCCGGTTTTGCCGAGGCGGTTCTAGCGAATCCTTGAAAAATAAGTGCCAGCCCAGTACCAACCAGCAATGCCGGAAAAAGGAAATTCTTTATCTTCATGATATTTACTCTCTTCTGAATAATTCGTTTATTGCGCCTTTTCGAGCCGGGGGCGAATAATTTCCACCCACTCGCGGATTGCATCCCAATTGCGGTAGTCGCCTTCTACGGCCCGGATGATGAGTTTGACAAACAACGTGGGCAAGAGCTTCAGCTTGCTGTAATCCAACCTGCCGCCGAAAAAGCCGATACTGACGGGTCTTATCCGTGAAGCTTTTTCCAACGCAGGTCCCACACAACTTGCCGGGGTGCCATATTTCTCGGAAATATTCATCTTGTCTGGGTTGATCGGTGGTTTCGCCAGCATTGGGTCGAGAAAAATGGGAACCCCGCTGACTTCGGTTTCCGGGAGTTTCGTAAGGTGTAACTGGGTCGTAAAGCACGCTACAGGAATCCGTGCCAACACATCCTGATGCTGAACGATGAAATTGCCGACGTCGCGGTGCCAACCCAGGATCATGGGCGCACCCAAAACAATGGCGCTGTAAGATGAAAGATCCTTGACTTGGGAAATGGGCTGCAAGTCCACAGTAATCCCATCCCGGGTTAATCCTTCTGCAACTGTTCTGGCGACTTCGACAGTGGAACCGGACATCGTAGCGTACGTTACGAGGATTCTTTTGTTCATTTTTGTTCTCACATTCTTTCCATTCGCGTTAGCTTATCAGCACAGCCGGATGCGGATCATCACAGCCGTCTGTGCGCCTTTCTCCACGTCCTCTGCCTTCGGGTTTTTGTTCTCGTCAAAGGTCACGCCATAAAAGCTGGCATCGTAAGGTGATCGCTGCAGGTGATCCATCAAACCGGCGGCCACTGCTTGCTTGTCTTCGGCCACCGGTTCCGGCAGACCCTGGACGTCCCGTCCTCGGAGGCGGATGGTGACCGGCACACCGGGATGCAGATTTTTCCACCAGGTGGCGTGCGTGAAAACGTACAGGTAGTCTCCATCGCGTGAATAGCTGACCGGCGTGGTGTAAGTCTTGCCGCTCCTGCGTCCGGTGAACGTGATCAGCAGGAAGTTCTTGCTGACGATCCCGTGCAGAGGGGAACGCAGCATGAATTTCATGGTCTTGTTGACAAGTGGTGGAACAGTTGCTGGTTGGGACATTTCGATCTCCTTCTCTTTGTCTGCATCAATTACGATTTTGCCTGTTCAGCCAGGTGTGCCTGGTACGCTTTCCAGCCGGGGCACCAGCCCGTATGCCAGCGCCACAGCCGCGCCACCAGGGTTTTTGGATTGGCTTCTGCCTTTTTCCGCATGGGGCAGGTTTCACAGCCAAATGCCTTTTCTGAAGAGGAGGGATTGTTGGATTTCATCGTTAGTTCCTTTCATGATCGAATTTCAAAATGATCGAACCGTCTGCGCCGGGAGGTGCTTTACACTATTCCTGATCGGAAGGTTGGGCGGGTGGACCGCCACTGGTCACGGAGACCAGTGTCAGGTTGAGATCGCGAATACGCTCGAGCAATCCGTGGATCGCGGACTGGTCGGGTAGTGAGCCGGAAAGCAGGGTCATATCGCCCTCCAAGTGTGTCAACGTCAAGCCTGCAAACCATTCCGACCAGCGCGGGTCCAGGTGACCCTTGATCTTGATTTCATAGTATTCCGGCATCGCAGTGCTCCTTACAAGAACTTGTTGCTGGATTTTCAAATCATCGGTCTCTGGAGCAGCAGTTGCGAGCGCTGTCTCTTGTTGAGCACAGCAACTATGGCAACGATGATCCACAACGCGGCAGTGAACAGGAGATTGTAGATTACGAGAGATGTCCCAGAAATCGCCGGAGGGTTGAGGATCAACTGGCTGGCTGTCAGAGGCGCGTGCATAAGCATTGTTAGAGATAGGCTCCCGGTCTGATCATAGACCCATACCATGAGCACTCTATAGGCTGGCAGAAAAGAGAAGAGCATTACGGACAGGTAAAGCCCCGGCAGAAACGTTCCAGCGGAACGGATGCTTCCCAGGAAAAGAGGCAGGTGCCATAGCCCCCACAGGATGCCTGTGATGAGTCCCGTAGTCATAATGCCATAGCGCTGTCGAAGTCGAGGAATGGCAAAGCCTGTCCAGCCCAGTTCCTCGAAGAAGGCTACAGCCAATCCCATCACGGTGCCAGTCAACAGAAGTCCAGGCTTGTCGTCTGCGGTAACTATAGCAGGGAGAAACACTGGAGACGCCAGTGAAAGCAGGCAAAGGATCGCGGTCATCAGGAGCGGGGCGATGAGAAGCGCAACAGCATACCAACGGACAGCCACCCGTCCCTTGAACAACCGGACTCCCATCTCGCGAAAGCCCGTCTTTCCATCGACGAGGCCGGTTAACAGGATGCCCGCGATACTGGGACCTGCCAGGACTGCCAGGTAAACAAACGGCAACTGCGCTTCGGATATCTCCCTTGTGCCCATGAATCCGTCAAGGCCAGTCACAATGAGGATACAGCCCCAGGAGATCATGAATGCGAGGGCAAAGTAGGTTAGCACTGGATACTTCTTAATTGCTGTCATAGTCTTCTCCTTGTATCTTGACTGTAGTGTAGCGCGCGGGGAGGAGTCCCGCATCTGCCAAACGGGATATTCAGGGTTTATTTCCAGGTTTAGGAGTGGGGTTGATTAGGAGAGAAGTCCAAGCTGCCGGGCGCGCGCGGCTGCCTCGGTCCGGTTGGTGACGCCGAGCTTGCGATAGATGCTGGCGGTGTGGGCTTTCACAGTACCAGGGGCAATGATGAGCTGTCGTGCAATCTTCTGATTCGTTTTGCCTAACGCCATAAGCCGAAGGACTTCCAATTCACGTTCTGAAAGCGGTTCGATCAAGCCGCGTTGAGGAGAATGTGTCTGGTTCACGAGCGGAAATGCATCCAATATTTTCTGAGCATAAGCCTTATGACCGGGAGCATCCAACCGCAGATAGGCATCCAGCAATACCCGGACCGGTTCCCCGACATCCAAAAAGCTGCGGATGTATCCTTCCGGCTCAGCCAGTGCGAGACAGGTTTCGACCAACGCAAAGGCTTCCGGAGAACGCTGCTGTCCGGCAAATGCAGCAGCCAGGATCAAATTTGTTTCGATCTGCCGGGTAATTCGATTCCCGGCGGAAATCGCGGACACCACCCCGGTTAGCATTTCTTCTACATCGGCATACCTGCCCTGTGCCAGGTAGATGTGCGCCAGGGCGAGCTGGTAATATTCCTTGTGTCGTCGGAAATCCTCACTGGATTGAATCTGATCCGCCCAAGTAGAAGCATCTTGGATGTTCCCGCTGGCCAACTGCAGGCGGATTCGCACGGTACGGAAGTCTTCTGCAAATTCAAACGGACCTGAATGTCCCTGTAATCTGGCTTCGAATGTCTCCACGGTCTGCATCGCCTCGGCATAATCTTCCTTCGCCTGAAGAACGCGCATCAGGGCCAAAAACCCGAAGGCATCGGCCATGATATTGTGCCAGGGCTCGCTGGACTGCAATCCAGCCCGAATATGTTTCTCAGCCTCGTCCAGGCAATTCCGTTCGTACAGCACCTCCCCCCGGACAACCTGCATGCCGCCAGCCGAATCGTTGAAACGGACACCTTTTTTCTGGACGGGATCCAGAAATTTGCGGCACAGAGATTCAGCCGCGCCCAAACGTCCCTGCATCAGATAGAGACGCGCCAGGAAAGGGACCAGAGCAGGGATAGTCGCCGTCCCATGATGCTGCCTTGTCTTTTGAACACACCCCGCAGCAAACTCAACCGCGCGATCGATTTCCCCGCGCCTTCCCAAAGCCATCCCATAGAGAAGATCGGCCGTCTCACGCAGGACTGGCTCGCTGACAGGGATCTCATCCAGCGACTGTTCAGCGGGGAGAGGATAAGACCGGGAAAGAAAAGCAAGCGCCAGTGTGGTCATCGTCTGCATCCAGCGCGACTCAGAATCGGATTCTGCAATGACAGGCTGCTGTGCCAGGTCCTTCAATAGCGGGATGGCTCTTTCGATATGTCCCTGGTAAATGAGGAGCCATGCCTGGTAGATGCCCAGTTTCGGCCGGGAGATGAACGTTTCATGCGGCAGGCTGTCCGCCAGCTGGATGACCGAAAGATCGTTCTCTGCCCAGCATGCTGGTCCATAGCGCTCGATCAGGTCCGCGGCCCGGTCGATCTCCTGAGCGGCGAGAGCATAGCCGACGGCTTCCGTCACAAGCCCCTGTTGCTCACACCATTCCATGGCACGTGCGAACAACTGCGCGACCCGATCCGGTCTCGACTGCTGAAGCTTTGCCTGCAGCAGGTCGGCAAAGAGATGGTGATAGCGGTACCAGCAGCTATGGTCATCCAGGGCAACAACAAAGAGGTTGCGCTTCTCCAGCCTCGCAAGCATTTCCTGTCCGTCCGAGGCGCGGGTGACCGCATCGCACAGTGACCCGCTGAGTCGGTGGAGGATCGAGGTTTGAAGTAGAAAGGTTTGAACATCTTCCGGCTCGCGCCCCAGCACCTCTTCCAAGAGGTAATCCAGGATGTAGCGGTTCGTTCCGGAGAAGCCCGCGATAAATCCGGGGAGATCTTCCCGATCGCGCATGGAGAGCGCAGCCATCTGCAAACCGGCGATCCAGCCCTCCGTGCGCGCCTCGAGCACCGCCACCGACTCGGCGTCCAGCTGGAACCCCATGACTTCATTCAGGAATCGACTTGCCTCGGACTCGGTAAAGCGAAGGTCAGCGGCACGCAGTTCAACGATCTGCGCGCGGGCACGCAGGCGCGCTAAGGGTAGCGGGGGATCGGAACGGGTCGCGATCACGAGGTGAAACGTGCTCGGGCAATGCTCGAGCAAAAAAGTCACTACCTCATGCCCTGCCTGATTATGAATAAACTGATAGTCGTCCAGTACGAGAACAATTTCCCTGTCTGCGGCATCCAGGTCGTTGATCAGACTGGTCAACACCGCTTCCGGTGAAGCCTGCTGCACTCCCGCCATGAGCTGCGCCGCCTCTCGTCCGATCGGGTTGTCAGTCTCGCGTACGGCTGCGATCAGGTAGCTCAGAAAACGTCCCACCTGATTGTCGTTCTGGTCCAGCGACAGCCAGGCGATCGACATTCGACAATCCACGATGCTGGTTGCCACGAGAGTCGTCTTGCCGAAACCGGCCGGAGCAATGACGAGCGTCAGCGGCCCCTGGAGCCCCGCCGCGACGCGTTCCTTCAACCGCGTCCGGGAGACCAGACGCGGCCGGATGAAGGGCATACGCAGTTTGGTATGGATGAGAGGGGCAGATGTTTGCATAGGGCGATTTCGCCTCAGGCCCAAAGCCAGTATAACTGACATACTAATGTTTAATAGTGTCCGCCTGAAGTTCGGAAATATTATACAACGCTCTGTAGCGCAAGTCAGTTTAGCGGCGTGCTCTCACTCCCGGGGTCCAGCAGGATAAACGTGATATTATTCGGATGGAACATCTAATCTCAGTGTTACTTACGACAAAACTGCACCAACCTGCTTCCCTCACAAAAAGCGTCAAGCGTTCACAACTCCTCCAGCGACTGAACGCTGGATTGGAGTCCGGCCATCAGATCTTCCTCGTATCGGCCCCAGCCGGATTTGGCAAGACCACCTGCATTACCGAATGGCTGCATACACTGGAGATGCCGTTTGCCTGGTTGTCCCTGGATCCCGCCGATGACGATCCTGGGCGCTTTTTCACTTATTGCATCGCTGCACTTCAAAACATTGACCGCCGAATTGGGCGCGAGATCGAAGGAATTCTGCGCGCCGGGCAGCTGCCTCCCGAAGAAATCATCAGTACCACGTTGATCAATGACATCCTGAAAATCGATGGACGGTTCCTGCTGGTTCTGGATGATTTGCAAATGATTCAGGATGCTTTTATCCTGGCCGTGTTGGAAAAGCTGATCGCTAATCCGCCTGAGGCTCTCTGTTTAGTTTTATCGACTCGCGAAGATCCATCCTTGCCGCTGGCCAGATTGCGCGCCAGGAATCAATTGACCGAGATCCGTTCCGGAGATCTGCACCTGACGAGGCTCGAAACGGAGCAATTCCTGATCGACGTTTTAGGGCTTGTCCTTTCTCAGGAGGAGATGAGTGTCCTGGAAAAAAAGACGGAGGGCTGGGCTGCCGGCCTGCACCTGGCCGGTTTATCCCTTCGGGACCGAAGTTCTCCTTCCGAATTCATCGCCAGGTTGAGCGGCAGCCAGCGCTTCATTTTGAGCTACCTGACCGAAGAAGTTCTCAACCGGCAGCCGGAAGATGTTCGGGGCTTTCTGCTGGAAACATCCATCCTGGACAAATTGAGCGCAGATTTGTGTAATGCAGTTACCGGACAGAATAACAGCGACTCTATGCTGGAAAGACTGTTTCGCGGCAATCTGTTCCTCATCTCTTTGGACGAGGAAGGCTGCTGGTATCGCTACCACCATTTATTTGCCGACCTGTTGCGAGACATGCAGTACAGACAGAACAAAGAAGTTGTGGTTGAACTTCACCAGCGGGCTGCCCATTGGTATGCACAGAACGAGATGGTAAATGAAGCCGTTCAACATGCCCTGGCTGGATCCGATTACGAGACAGCGATCCATCTGATCGAAACCCATGCTATGGACCTGCTCATGCAGTGGCATGTGAAGACTGTGGAAGGCTGGATGCAGGCTGTTCCTGCAGAGTGGATTGCGCAAAGTCCTAAGGCGAATCTGGTCTTTGCCTGGTTATCTATCATACGCGGCAATCCTGTTTCGGCATTTCCCTACCTGGAACGGCTGAAAAGCCTGTCGCAGGATTTTGAAGAGAATCCCGCACTGTATGCCCGGTGGCTGGTCTTACAGTCCATGTTACTGAGTGCAGAGGGGAAAGCAGCAGAGAGTCTGGTTTTGCTTCGTCAAGCACTAGAGGTTGTTTCTCAGGCCGACATGCTCACCACAAGCCAAATCTATCTGGGTATGGCGAATGCCTATCAGCAGTTGAACGACTATCCCCGGGCGCTGGAGGCATTCCAACGGATCATGCAGCACAGCAGGCAGTCCGGAGATTCTGTTTCCGAGATGCTGGGAATTGCCGGCATGGCACTGTTTGCCATCGAACAGGGCGAATTACATTTTGCATTCGAGATCATCTCCGCAGGGATTGAACGGATGGAAAAGTTGGATGTGATGCCCCCGGTCAGCATGGCATTGTATGGCGAGATGGGAGTGATCCATTATCAGTGGCACCAGCTCGACCAGGCGCACGAAAACTTCCAGCGCGCGATCAAAGTCAGCAAGCTCAGCGGTTATGCCGATGCTGAATTGTATTACGGGGTGATCCTTTCGCGCCTTTTCCAAATTGCCGGGAACCTGGATGGGGCAATCCGCGAAGTTCAAAAGACCGTTGACTTGATGTATGTGGAAACCCCTTCGGTGGTGGGAGAAGAGATCATTGCCCAGCAAGTTTGTGTCTCTCTTGCCCAGGACCGTTTGGCGGCTGCCGAAGCTACGCTGAAAAGCCGGGGGGTTCACTTTGGGCAGCAGTTTTCATTTCCAGAATTCAAAGAAAATATCACCCGTCCGATGGGACTGCTATATGTCAGTGCACTGCGCATCCTTCTGTATCGCGCCACGTCCCGAGGCGAGTTGGAAACCTTGCAGCAGGGGATCGAACTGGCTGGGCGGCTGATCGATGATGCGCTTCGACATCGATACATCCTCCTTACACTGGAATTGTTGTTGCTGCGCGCCCAGTCTTTTGCTGTACTCGGGGACGAACGTGCCAGCCGAAACGATTATCTTCAGGCGATCGGGTTGGGAGAGCCGGAAGGCTTCATCAGCGTTTTCGTCGAAGCGGGCCCGTCGACAGTGGAAGCCCTGTCAGGATTGCTGGAGCAGTTCGACCGTGAGTCGGTTGAGGCGGAGTACATCCAAAGGATTTTGGAGGCTTTCCCGGTGAACGACCGACCCGCAGCACGGACGAAGCCGGAAGCTGATTCCGTCAAAGAGAGCCTGGTCGTTCCGCTGAGCGAACGCGAGTTGGAAATCCTGCAGTTGATCGGCGAGGGTCTTTCGAACCAGGAAATCACCGAAAGGCTGTTCATCACCCTGCATACCGTCAAAAAACACAGCAGCAATATTTATACCAAGCTGGGGGTCAGCAGCCGCACGCAGGCCGTTGCCAGGGCAAGACAGTTGGGTCTTTTGTAAAATTACACTTTCGAGTAACCCCTTTTTTCCTGAAAACCGAAAAAACTACACTTTCGCCCGCTGACTGCGCGATGTGCTTTCGCTAGAATGAGCGCACATCATGAAGATCGTCTCATCGATGAACCACTCTCAATTCTGTTACGGAGGTCGAAATGGCAGCCTTAGCACACGCAGGCGTCGCACTGGCGAGCAAACGAATTGCGCCTAAAGTCCCGGTCTGGATTCTATTGATCGCTGCATATGTGATCGATATAGTCTGGGGGATTTTCTTTTTTGCAGGGATCGAACAATTGCCCGCTCTCGACTCTTCCACGACCAATCCCTGGTCGCACGGACTCTTGATGGCAGTGATCTGGTCGCTGCTGTCCGGTTTTCTCATGATGCTGGTCAGCAGGGATCGCTACACCAGCCTGGTCATCGGGGCGCTTGTCTTCAGTCACTGGATCATAGATTTCATTTCTCATCCCATGACCGCAGCTTTTCCC
Source organism: Anaerolineales bacterium (assembly GCA_016932715.1). Lineage (GTDB taxonomy): Bacteria > Chloroflexota > Anaerolineae > Anaerolineales > Villigracilaceae > Defluviilinea. The sequence continues at coordinate 6,723 of JAFGCG010000035.1, read as the reverse complement.
GGCGACACCGGTCTATCACTTCTCTTCGATGGTTCACCGACCGTTGGTCTTGGACTGTGGAGTACGCAACTTGGAATCAACATCGGAGAATATGGAACACTCATGGTGGGGATCCTCATTTACATCTTTACGCTCCAAAAGCTGCGCGAAGAAAAGAGGAGCGTCTAACCGTGAGCGATACCAGACTCTATCTCGTTCAGATTGCCGGGCATGTCAGTGCAGAGACGATCAACGCCAGCAGCCCGATCAAGATGGTCGTCACACCCAAGGACGGCACCACGCAATGTATCGTTCGAACCGATCAATCCGGGCTCATTGGACTGCTGCGCTACCTGCACACTCGCAACCTTGTGTTTCTGTCTATCAGCAGCAACCTGGAACAATCAGGAGAATCACATGTCCCATAAATCTGTCTCTCGCAGGAATTTTCTCAAAATCGGCTGTCTCGCCACAGCAGCCGCAAGTATGGCGGTTTGCGGGGTCGGCGCTGCGATCCCCATCGATGAATCGGAAGTCGATCTGCCATCAACTTTTTTTGGAGGAAAAAACATGTCCAATCGTATCCTGGTAGTCTACGCCAGCGGATTGGGTTCCACTGCCGAAATTGCAGTTGAAATTGGCAAAACACTGGAAACTCAAGGCATACCAGTCGATGTACGGCCGGTCCGGGAAAACCCACAAATCGCCGATTATCAAGCGGTGCTTCTTGGTAGTGCAGTACGCCATGGCAACTGGCTGCCGGAAGCAGTGGAGTTTGTTAAAACCAACCAGCATGCTCTCAACGATGTTCCGGTGGCGCTGTTTACCGTCCATATCACCAATCTGGGGAATGACCCTGCGAGCACCCAAGCCCGACACTCATTTGTGGATCAGGTGCGCTCTTTGCTTCATGCGGTAGACGAAGTTTATTTTGCTGGAAAGTTCGACCGCCGTGGCGCTGCACTTATGCTGCCAGATTTGCTGGCGCGTCTGATCCCCACAATGGACTTTCGCAACTTTAAAACGGTCCGTTCTTGGACCGAAAACTTGTACCCACTGCTGGCCAAGCAGGTCGATTAGAAAAAAGCACAAAAGGAAAATAAGATGTCAAACGTAAACCAATATTCAAAAGCGTCTCATAAATTCTCCACGACTTACTGGATCACACTCTACAAAATCAGCGCGATCGCGGCTCTCCTGCAGTTGGCGATTATGATCGTGTACTTCTTTGTTGTGGCGGCATTGGGCGGAAAGCCAGCCAGCCTGGAAGAGTATTTCGCCTTATTCCAAAATAGTCCGCTGGAAGCATTTTTGCGCGGCGACCTCTTCAGCCTGTTGATCGTGGCATTCTATCTTGGCTTGGTCCCGGGTATGTTTCTGGCGCTTAGAAATGTCGATCCAGTCGGAGCGGGCTTTGCAGGTTTACTGACCCTGATTGCAGTAGCACTCTGCTTTGGAACCAACTCCGACTTTTCGATGTTCCACCTCAGCAAAGAATATGCAGGTGCAGCAACAGAAGCCCAGAGATCGCAAATTCTGGCTGCGGGGGAGGCTATCGTAGCTTCCGATATGTGGAATAGTTCTGGTGCCTATATGTCCGGGCTGTTCTTGCAGGGTGCTGGCATGTTGCTCTCGATCATTATGCTGCGAAACAGCGAGTTCAGTAAGATCACTGCAATTGCAGGACTCATAGGCAATGGCCTGGACCTTACGCAGCATCTTCTACACCCCTTCCTGCCCTCTATGGCCGAGGTCATCTTGAGAAGCGCCGGTCCCTTCTACCTGATCTGGTTCCCTATGCTGGTCCGTGATTTCTTGCGACTGTACAAGTCAGGAGATCGACAGTATAAAACGGAAGGAAAACAGGCTATCCCCGCATAACCGTCTCTGACATGCAGATCCAAAGGGCTTTTCTCAGTAAAGGGAAAAGCCCTTTGATCGTCTCATTTGCAGGTGTCAATCCCTTTTTACCTGGAAAAATACGCAGCACATTCGTGATATATTTTGGGATATAGTGTCATGGATGCCTTGCTTGCGACAAAACTGCACCAACCTGCTTCCCTCACAAAAAGCGTCAAGCGTTCACAACTCCTCCAGCGACTGAACGCCGGATTGGAGTCTGGCTATCAGATCTTCCTCGTATCGGCCCCAGCCGGGTTCGGGAAGACCACCTGTGTCAGTGAGTGGGTAAACACATTAAAGAAATTCCCGGTAACCTGGTTATCGCTGGATCCCGCCGATGACGATCCGGGTCGGTTCTTTGCCTATTTGTTGGCTGCATTACAAAAGCTAGATGAACACATCGGCCAGGAAATTGCAGGCACTTTGCGCGCCGGGCAGCTGCCTCCGGCGGAAGTCATCAGCATAACCCTGATCAACGATATGTTAAAGTTTGACCGAGAATTTTTTCTGGTTCTGGATGATTTTCATGTCATCCAGGAAGTGTTCATCCTCGAATTCTTCGAGAACTTGCTGGCGAACTTCCCTCCACGCTTTCGCTTGATCCTGATCACACGTGAAGACCCGTCCCTGCCACTTGCCCAGTTGCGGGCGAACAACCGCCTGACTGAGATCCGGGTGTTGGACTTGCGCTTCAAGAAGGAGGATATCGAGCGCTTTTTGAGAGAAGTCATGGGGGTTTCCATTTCCCCATCAGATATCGGCGTCTTGGAAGACAAGACGGAGGGCTGGATCGCCGGGCTGCAACTGGCGGGTTTGTCCATCCGTGATCAGGACAATCCATCTGACTTCATCGCTAATTTGAGCGGCAGCCACCGACACATCCTGGCGTATCTCACCGAGCAGGTCCTGGATCGACAGCCAGAGGATATCCGGGCGTTCTTGCTCCAGACCTCTATCCTGGACAAGTTAACCGCTGATCTTTGCAACGCGGTGACAGGTCGCGTTGATAGCCGCGCTGTCTTGGAGCGATTGTTTCACGCTAATCTGTTCCTGGTCCCTCTGGATTACGAGGGGGAGTGGTACCGCTATCACCACCTGTTCGCCGACCTATTGCGTAGCCTCCAAAAGTCGCATCAGGCAGAAAAGACAACTGAACTACACCGGCGCGCCGGTCATTGGTTTGCCGAATCTGACATGGCGACCGATGCCATCCAGCATGCCCTGGACGCGGAAGATTATCCGTTCGCCGTAGATCTGCTCGAGGGCTATGCCCTGGACATGGTCATGCAGGGCTATGCCAAAACCGTGAACGATTGGGTAAAGGCGCTGCCTGCGGACTGGTGCTCCCAAAGTCCACGCAGCAATCTGGCATTGGCATGGGCGCATCTCCTGCGCGGAACATACGTGCAAGCTTCCCCATATCTTGAGCGGTTGGAGAGTTTCTTTTCCGGTTCTCAGGAAGAAGAAGCGGAAAGGCAATCGCTCAAAACGGAGTGGCTGGTCATGCAGTCTCTGCTTTTGAACAGGCAGGGAAAAACACAGGAAAGTCTCGCGATGGCTGAAGAAGCCTTGAAGCTCGTTCCAAGTGATGATGATCGTGTGCGCAGCCTGACCCAGTTTTGTCTGGCGACCCTTTACCAGGCAACAGGAAAAAATGAACGTGCGATCGACGCCTTCCAGAGTGCCCTACAGGCGAGCCGCGTTGCCGGTAACACCATTGTCGAAATGCTCAGCACCTGCGGACTGGCCCAGATGGCGTTTGAACATGGACAATTGCACCAGGCTTATGAAACAGCCTCCCCGGTGAGTGCCCAAATCGAGAAATCAAGTTCGCTGCCTCCGATCAGCACTGTCATATTTGGCATTCTTGGAGAGATTTGTTATCAATGGCATCAGCTGGAACGTGCCCGGCATTTTTACGAACGCGCCCTGCAGCTGAGCATCCTCGGTGGATACAACTCAGGGATCATCGGCTGCCACACATTTTTCGCACGTCTTTTCTTATTGGAAGGCGATCCAGATGCCGCCGCGCAGGAAATCCAGAAATCGTCTGAATTGCTGCAGGTGGACACCCCTGATTACGTCCGGCAGGAGACGCTTGCTTATCAGACACGGGTCGATCTTGCCCGGAATCGCCCGGCCGCTGCTGAGAGGGCACTTCAATCCGAAGGGTTTTCTTTTGGAGACCAATTCTGCTATCCAGATCTTCCTCCGGCGCCGAACCTGTCTTATTCGCTCGGGCTTTTGTACAACAGCAGCCTGTGCTTCCTGCTTGATAAGGCTCAGGACGGGAGAAACCTGGCAGGACCAAAAAATGGACTCGAACTGGCAGACCAGTTGCTCGATATGGCATTGGTTAACGGATTGATCTCGCTCGCGCTGGAAACGCTTTTGCTGCGCGCCCAGATGCACACCGTGCAAGGAGATCATGGGGCCAGCCAGGCGGATTACCGCAAGGCGTTGGAACTGGCCGAGCCGGAAGGCTTCATCGCTGTCTTCATCGAGCATGGACAGCCCGCGGCGGAAGCCCTGATGGAGATGGTTAAACGGAAGCAGCTTGAGGAGGTTCATTTGGATTACGTCAAGCGCATCCTGGCTGCACTTTCGGAGGTGCGCCGCCCCCTCCGCGAGCGACCTGCTCCCGTTTCGTCAGCCAGGACCCGATCCGCAGCCCTGATCGAACCGTTGACCGGGCGCGAATTGGACGTGTTGCGCGCGATGTCTGAAGGCCTGAAATATAAGGAAATTGGCGAGAAGTTGTTCATTTCCCAAAATACGGTGCGGTATCATGTTAAATCGATCTATGGCAAGTTGAACGTCAGTAACAAAACACAAGCCATCAAGAAAGCACGCGGACTTCAGCTCCTGTAAGCGTAGAATCCTACATCAATTTCAGGCGCAGACTACATCTTCATGTGGTCTGCGCTTTTTCATGTTGGGGCAAAATACATTTGGACCGGCAGTTCCCTGCTGGAGAAGGTCAGAGAAAATGCAAGAGAGTTTTACTTACCATATCAAGTTACAAGATGCAGTAGACGAAGAAGCCTTCAACGCAAGCAGCCCGCTCAGTGTGAAGGTGGCACAGACGGATGCGGAAACCACTACGTTTATTGTGCACACCGACCAATCGGGGCTCGTCGGCTTGATACGGCACATCCACCACCAGGGTTTTGTGCTCCTGTCGCTACTTCGCAAATAAGGCCCTGCTTTTCAAAAGGAATATTTGTAAAAATGATAGCAGAAACGTCACCCTTTACGAATCGGAGCGCCACGCGCGTGATCGCGACAACGATCGGCGTCTACTTCGGCTTATTCTCGGGAATAAATCACGGAGTTTTTGAAATCTTGCAGGGCAACAAACCAACGCATGGTCTCCTCATTCACGCCATCGGCGAAGCACAGAGATTTTGGCTTCTTGGCACCGAGGATGCTTTTACCCTCATTCCCAACTTTCTGGCCACCGGGACCGCCTCTATCATCGTGGGTCTGGCGATTGTGATCTGGTCGATCTGGTTCCTTCCTGCCAAACACGGGCGGACTGTGTTCCTGGGATTGTTCATCCTGAGTTTCCTGGTGGGCGGCGGCATCGGGCAGATTGCCTTCTTTATTCCAGCTTGGGCCTTTGCCACGCGCATGGACAAACCGCTGACCTGGTGGCGGAAAGTCCTGCCGCGCAGTTCCTGGCCGTTCCTGTCCAAACTGTGGGTTTTCCTGCTCATACTGGCTACAGCCGTTATGACGATCGGGTTGGAGATGGCGGTTTTTGGCTATTTCCCTGGAGTTACGGAGCCTGTCGCAGTCCAAGACACCACCATGCTCTTTGTGCTGACGGCTGCTATTCTGTACGCCCTGTCTTTCATCGCTGGTTTCGGTCACGAATTGGGACGTATGGAACGAAGTTCTTAAACTGCCAGATGAATCGTTTTATCGAAAGGAGAAATTTCATGCTCAGCATCTTACTTGGCGTATTCTTTGTGCTTCATGGCCTGGTCCATCTGCTGTACTTTGGTAAGAGTGCCCACTATTTCGAGTTGCAACCTGGGATGGTTTGGCCAAGCGGCTCTTGGGCTTTCTCAAAGGTTTTGGGCGATGCAATGATCAGAAATCTGGCAAGTATTTTATTGATCCTGGCTGCCATCGGATTTATTGCCGGTGGCATAGGCGTGTTCTTCCAGCAAACCTGGTGGCGCGCTCTGGTTGTGGGCACTGCCATATTTTCATCCATGGTTTTCTTGCTGCTTTGGGATGCTGGCTTCCAACATCTCGACAACAAAGGCGGAGTTGGCATTCTCATCAACCTGGCCATTCTGGTTGTTTTGCTGGTGTTCCGGTGTCCTGCTTTCGATTCCTAGAAGGAGTAGAGCAAATGGATGTCTCGGCAAACCGGTCGCTCGCAGGTGTGATTTGAGTGAAGTATCTTTCCAAATCATACGGCAAGATCAAGGCTGTCGTCGATTTGAGTTTCGAAGTCAAGGGTGCAATATTTTTGGTTTCCCGGTCCAAACGGGGCTGGTAAGACAATAAATGGTATTCCTGATCCAGGAAGTAGTTGGGGGAGGATGATGGCAAAAGGAGAAATAGCCCAATACCTGATGGATAACTGTGTCTACGATCATGGATAGAACTGTTTCGGATTGCTGCGCCCCTTTCTGGCTGGAATGAAAGGGAAGATGGTTCTTTTGTTGTCTAGAGTTGACGGTATGGGAAAGAAGTGATAAAGTAGCGCCAATTAAAAGGGAATGTGCCCTTTCGGCAAAAAGGGCACATTCATAGACAAGATCTGTACTGTTTACTCAGATCGTGACCCAGGGATGTTTACTCAGATCGTAACCCGGCGATAGG
>JAFGCG010000034.1 GCA_016932715.1 Anaerolineales bacterium | reverse complement strand
TCGTTGAATTTACATCAAAACCAAGGCACATTTTGCTTAAAGAGCGACTGAAGTCGCTACTACAAACTGAATCTGTGATTTACTGAAATTGCTTTTTACTAAATTAGACTATTCTCATCAATTTTGTGAAAAGTGCCACTTAGCTAGCCCTTGCAAGTCTGTTATGTTATACTCTGCGAACGTGCAAAGGTGCACAAATACCGTCCATTTTGGGCGCTTAGAGGTGAGAGAATGCTGGAGTATGTCGCCATCGCATTGATGGTCGTTTTGTCTACCGTCGTTGCGCTGATCGCCATTGGATTGGGGACCCTATTCGGACCAAAGAAACACTCTGAAGCGAAAGCCATGCCATATGAGTCGGGCATGAATCCATACGGAGAAGGTACACGCCGCATGCCGGTCCGCTTCTATCTCGTCGCCGTCCTTTTCATCCTGTTCGACATCGAAGTGGTCTTTTTCCTGCCGTGGGCGATTGCCTTCCGCCAATTGGGTCTGTTCGGCTTGATCGAGATGGTGATCTTCATCTTCATCTTACTGGTTGGATATGTGTATGCCTGGAAACAAGGAGCCTTGGAATGGGAGTAGAGCAAAAACTGGGTAACATGGGTATAGTGACAACCACCCTTGAAAATGTTGTCAACTGGTCGCGCACGAACGCCATGTGGCCGATGTTGTTCGGCCTGGCTTGCTGCGCTATCGAAATGATGGCTGCCCAGGCTGCCCATTTCGATATGAGCCGCTTCGGCATGGAGCTGATGCGCGCCAGCCCGCGCCAATCCGATCTGATGATCGTGGCGGGACGGGTTTCGCGCAAGATGGCGCCCGTGCTGCGGCGTCTCTACGATCAGATGCCCGAACCGAAGTGGGTGATCGCCATGGGCGACTGCGCCTCCTGCAGTGGTGTCTTCAATAACTATGCCCTGGTGCAGGGTGTGGATGAAGTTGTCCCTGTGGATGTTTATCTGGCTGGCTGCCCGCCGCGTCCCGAAGCGTTGATCCACAGCATTGTTACCTTGTACGAGAAGGTGAAGGGCGAGAAGTTTGTCGAAGAGCCTGTGAAATAGCGTCAGAGGAAAGACGAAAGAGGAGAGAGGAACCCAATGGGGTAGTAGGTATGGATAAAAAACTCGAACCGATCGTGCAAGCGTTGCAGGAAAATTTTGGCATCACTTCTGAAGAGTTTCGCGGCGAAGTGCATGTGTTCATCAAGGCGGAAGACATCGTCGCGGCACTTACCCTGCTGCGTGATAAATACGATTTCGAATTGCTCTCGGCACTGACGGCGATCGATTACTTGCCGCAGCTCTCGCCGCGTTTCCATGTGATCTATCAACTTACTTCGCTGGCGCGAAACCTGTCGCTGCAGCTGCGGGTTCCCCTCGATGACGGTCATCCCCACATCCCAACCGCGACCGGCGTGTACGAGGTCGCCAACTGGCGCGAGCGCGAACTGCTCGACATGTTCGGCATCGTACCGGATGGCCACCCCGACCCGCGCCGCATCCTGATGCCCGAAGGGACGGAGGGTCATCCGCTGCGCAAGGACTTCCCGCTCGGGTATGAAGAGCCGCAATTTACATTTAATTTCGATGAGATCGATCTGCGCAAGCCGTATGCGAAGGAATAGGCATGGCTCAACTAGAAGAAGTAAGTGTCGAACAATTTAAACATTTAGTTTCCGAACGCGCCCTGACCGGCGAGACCATGCTGCTGAACATGGGACCGCAGCATCCCTCGACGCATGGTGTTCTGCGCCTGCTGCTCGAACTGGATGGCGAGGTGGTCATCAACGCCATCCCCGACATTGGTTATCTTCACACAGGCATCGAGAAGAACATCGAAGCCAAGACCTACCTCAAAGCCGAAGTGATGACCGACCGCCTGGATTACATGAACAATATGGGGAACAATCTTGTTTATTGTATGGCGGTGGAAAAGCTGGTGGAACTGGATGTGCCGGAACGTGCCCTGACGATTCGCGTGATCCTGGCGGAGCTGGAGCGCGTCAACTCGCACCTGGTCTGGATCGGCACCTTCGGGCTGGATCTGGCGGCGATGTCCATGTTCCTGTACGCGTTCCGTGAGCGCGAAAGGATCCTGGATATCAAGGAGTTGATCTCGGGTCAGCGCATGATGACGACGTTCATCCGCCCGGGAGGCATCTGGCGTGACGTGCCGGTGGAATTCGAATCGGCGGTGCGCGACTTTATCAGGATGATGCCGAAGCGCATCGACGAATATGAAGCCCTGCTGACGAAGAACCCGCTCTTCCTGGACCGGCTGCTGGGCATTGGCAAACTGGACCCGGCGGTCGCCCTGCAGCACGGCGTGACCGGACCGATGCTGCGCGCCTCCGGCGTGAACTGGGATCTGCGGAAGGCTCGTCCCTACTTGGGCTACGAACAGTACGATTTCAATGTTCCGGTCCGCACGGAAGGTGACACGTACGCGCGCTACATTGTCCGTGTGGAGGAGATGCGCGAATCGCTTAAGATCATCGAGCAGGCCTTGAACAAGCTGCCGCTAGGTCCTGTCAACTCGAACAATCGCAAATTCGTCCCGCCGCCGCGCTCGGAGCTGGGCGTGAGCATGGAGGCGCTGATCCACCATTTCAAGCTCTGGACCGAAGGCTTCCCGGCGCCGAACGCGGACATCTATCAGGCGGTCGAGTCGCCGCGCGGCGAACTGGGCGTCCTGCTCGCCGGGGATGGCGGACCCAAGCCGCGGCGCTGTCACTGGCGCACGCCTTCCTTCGATAATTTATCGGTGCTGCCGAAGATCGTTAAAGGACATCTGGTGGCAGACCTGGTTGCCATTCTGGCATCTGTTGACATTGTGCTCGGAGATATTGACAGATGAGTCTTGCCCCGACCCCCTCCCTGCCGAAGGCGGAGGGGGCGGGTATGAGGACTACCGTGAGGAATTATGCTATTAGAGAAGTATCCTGAGGAAGTAAAACAAATCCTGTCGAAATATCCGCCGGAGGGCAAGCGCTCGGCGGTCATGCCTTTGTTGTATCTGGCGCAGCGCGAAGAAGGGTACCTCACCAAATCCGCCATGCAGGACGTGGCAAAGATCGTCGGCATCACCGAAACCGACGTCGCCGCCCTGGTCGGCTTTTACACTCTCTTTCACGATAAAAAAGATGGCAAGTATCGCATGCAGGTCTGCACGGATCTGCCGTGTGCCCTGCGCGGCGCCGACAAATTCCTGGAAGAGTTGTGCGGCAATCTCGGTATCAAAGTCGGCGAGACGACCGAGGACGGTTTCATCACTGTCGAAGCGGTGACCTGTCTCGCGGGGTGTGACAAGGCGCCGATGTTCCAGACCCAGGGACCGGATGGCATCAAATATCATGAGAACATGACCGTGGACCGCACCCTGGAGTTGATCTCGGTGCTGCGCAAATCGGGCCGGGAGGTGAAGTAATGGCTCATCTCCTCCTTCGCCAGCGTGAGATCCCTGATATCAGCGAACTCGATATTTATAAAAAGAACGACGGGTTCGCTGCATTCAAAAATGCGGTCACGAAGATGTCTCCGGCGCAGGTGACCGATGTGGTCAAGAACTCGGGTTTGCGCGGCCGTGGCGGTGCAGGCTTCCCGACCGGCATGAAATGGGCTTTCATCGATAATAAGAATTGGCCGCACTATGTCGTCGCCAACGCGGACGAATCCGAGCCGGGCACGTTCAAAGACCGCGAGATCATGGAAGGCAATCCCTTCCAGTTTTTGGAAGGACTTGCCATCGCTTCCTATGCGGTCGGAGCGAATGTCGCGTATGTTTACCTGCGCGGAGAGTTCTGGCAGCTGGCAGCCTTCCTCGATGAGAAGATCGCCGAGATGGAAGCAGCCGGTCTGCTCGGGGACAAGCTGTTCGGAGGGGAATACTCGCTGCGCATCCACACCCATCTCGGCGCGGGCGCGTACATCTGCGGCGAAGAGACCGCCCTGCTCGAATCGCTCGAAGGCAAACGCGGGCAGCCGCGCGTCCGCCCGCCGTTCCCGCCGGCTTTCGGTCTCTACGGCAAGCCGACGGTCATCAACAACGTGGAAACCTTTGCCAACGTGCCGCTGATCCTTTTGAAGGGGGCTGACTGGTACAAGTCGATGGGGACCGCGGACAGCGCTGGGGTAAAGGTCTTTTCACTTTCCGGACGGGTGCGCAAGCCCGGCAACTACGAGTTGCCCTTCGGCACGACCTTCCGCGACCTGATCTACACTCACGGCGGCGGCGTGCAGGATTCACGCTCGGTCAAAGCCATCATGGCGGCAGGCGCGTCTTCGTCATTGATCCTTGTGGATAATGACAAGGTCCTCGACACGCCCATGGATTATGCCAGCGTGCGCGCGCTCGGCGCCGACCTCGGGTCGGCCTCCGTGATCGTGATCGACGATACCGTCTCGATGGATTGGCTAGTCAACAAGACCGTCCATTTCTTCCGGCATGAATCCTGCGGCAAATGCACTCCCTGCCGCGAAGGCACCTACTGGATGTCCACGATCATCGAGCGCATCCACGGCGGTGAGGGCACGACCGGTGACGTGGACCTGCTGCTGAACGTGGCGAAACAAATGCAGGGGAAGTGTCTGTGTGCCCTGGGTGAATTCTCTACGATGGCAGTCGTATCGGGCATCGAACGTTTCCCCCAGGACTTTAGAAAAGCAGTCACCCCCGCACCGCCTTTATATGCAATGCAGAATGCGGAGGGCGCGGACGCGGAGCGAGTATGACGAAACAGGTAACGCTTACCATTGACGGGAAACAGGTTACCGTCGCGGCGGGAATGAACGTGGTCGATGCCGCCAAGACAGTCGGTATCGATATCCCCGTCTTTTGTCACCACCCGAAACTCGAACCGGTGGGCATGTGCCGGATGTGTCTCGTGGAGATCGGGCGCCCGATGCGCGACCGTGCCACGGGTCAGATCGTGATGGAGAACGGCGCCGCGAAGATCCAGTTCATGCCCAAGCTCGAAACGGCCTGTACGAATAAAGTCGAAGAGGGCATGGTCGTCCTGACGCAATCGGAGAAGGCAAAGGATGGACAAAGAGGCACGGTCGAGTTCCTGCTGACGTCGCATCCGCTCGACTGCCCGATCTGCGATAAAGGCGGCGAGTGCCCGCTGCAAAACCTCACCATGGCGCATGGACCCGGCAAGAGCCGCTTCCTCTTCGATGAAAAATACCGCCTTGGGAAAGCTATCCCGCTCGGCAATCTGATCGTCCTCGACCAGGAACGCTGCATCCAGTGTGCGCGCTGCATCCGCTTCCAGGATGAAATCGTGGGAGATTCGGTCCTCGGCTTCGATGACCGTTCGCGCGGGATGAGGATCATGACCTCCTCCGACCCCGGGTTTGATTCCGTTTTCTCGGGCAACACCACCGACATTTGTCCGGTCGGGGCCCTGACGACGCGCGACTTCCGCTTCGAGGCGCGCCCGTGGGAATTGGAGTCGGCCGCTTCGATCTGCACGCAGTGTCCGGTGGGGTGCAACATCACCTTGAATACCCGGCGCGAAGCGCGAGCGCAGGGTGACTTTGTCATCAAGCGCGTCATGCCGCGCCAGAATGAAGAAGTCAATGAAATCTGGATCTGCGACAAGGGCCGCTTTGCCTATCATTACACGACAAGTAAAAGGCGATTGACGAGACCGCTTGTTCGAAAGAAGAACCCTTCGACTTCGCTCAGGGCAGGCGAGGAAAGATTTCCCCGTGCTTCGTGGGATGCCGCGACCAAAGCTGCTGCCGATCAATTCATGGCGATGAAGAAGGATTTTGTCATCCTGGCTTCGGGCCGGCTGGCAAACGAAGATCTGTTCAATTTGAAGTCGCTCGCGTATCATGCCGGCGGGCAGGCTTATCTTTACTCTCATATAGGGGGCGGTGAACCGACGACATTGGTGGGCGTTGGCGCTGGCACGAACTTCGGCACGATGGGACCGGAGACGGCAATCGTCGTCGTGGCTTCGGACCTCTACGAAGAAGCGCCGATCTGGTATCTGCGCGTCAAGCAGGCGGCGGACCGCGGCGCAAACCTGATCGTGTTGAACCCGCGCGAGACCAAACTGGATCGTTTCGCTTCGTACGTTGTCCGCTATGCCTATGGCGATGAAGTCAAAGCGGTCCAGGACCTTGGCAGGAAGAGCAGGATCAGTGACGCGTTTGTGAACGCGCAGAATGCAATCATCCTTTTTGGAAGTGATGGACTGGGTTTGGATGGTACGGCGAGTCTTGCCTCTGCCTGCGCACGATTATTGTTTGACACTGAGCATATTGGCAAACCAAACAATGGACTGATCGGCGTCTGGGAACGCGCCAACGACCAGGGCGCCTGGGAAATGGGCTTCGAGGTCGCTGAAGATCTGCCGAAAGCGCTGAAAGGCAAGGCAGTGTACATCGTCGGCGCGGACCCGGTTGGCGATGACCCGAAACTGGCAAAGGCGCTCGAGACGGCTGAGTTCATCGTCGTGCAGGATGTGATGGAAACCGCGACGACCGAAATCGCAGATGTCGTTTTGCCGGCGCGGGCGTTTATCGAACGCGAAGGCACGCTGACCTCCGGGGAACGACGGGTGCAGCGCTTCTATCCTGCTGTCCCGCCTGTGGGTGAGTCCAGGGCTGATTTTTCCATCACTTCCCAGCTGGCTCGTCACATGGGAATCGTGCTGGAAGGGACGTCCGTCTCGGCAGTGTTCGAAATCCTGGCGGACTCCGTCAAGTCATTTGAAGGTCTCACGTACGCCAAAGTGTCCGAAGTCAAGCCGCAGTGGCCCATCGTGGGGCGCGGCGACATGTACTATGGCGGCACGACCTACGAGAACACACTGGGGATGGGCGCGCATCTCACAGCCGCCGCGGGGCGCGGGGAAACGGTGCGCATCGCGCGGGTCCAGAGAGAGGCGGCTCCACGTCCCAAAGAGAAGGAATTGCTGGCTGTGCCGGTCAATAAACTGTATGACCGCGGCACAACCGTCATGATGTCTGCTGACCTGCTGCGCGACCGCATTGGCGGACCGATGATCGCGCTGCACCCCGAAGCGGCGAAGAATTTGGGCCTGGAAGCGGGCCAGCTGGTGACGATCAGCTTCAATGGCATCAGCGGTGATGCGACTGTGAAATTCGACGAGACGATCTCGGTAGGCGTGGCATTGGTGCCGCGCAGCATGGGGCTGGCGATCCGCGAACCTATTCCCGCGAAAGTGCGTCCCCAAAGGGGACAAGGGTGAAATGATGCTATCGGATTGGACTCTCTGGCTTGAGTGGCTGGTCAAATCGCTGTTCGTGATCTTCGCGCTGCTGACGGGTTTCGCCTACCTGACGTGGTATGAACGCCGCGCCCTGGCACGCATCCAGGCGCGTATTGGTCCCAACCGCGCCGGGCCTTTGGGCTTGCTTCAACCCATTGCGGATGCAGTGAAGCTTATTTTCAAGGAAGAGCTGATCCCTGCCAAAGCAGACCGGACGCTCTTCTTCTGGGCGCCGGTCATTACGATGGTCCCTTCCATTATCCTCGCCGCAACCATCCCCTTTGGACTGGAAAATGTGCCATTGTTTGGACGCGAGATTTCCCTGGCTGTCGCGAATATCAACGTGGGTGTGTTGTACTTGATGTCGATCGCCTCCATCGCCGTCTATGGCATTGTGTTGGCGGGCTGGTCTTCGAACAACAAATATGCCATGCTAGGCGGACTGCGTTCCTCGGCGCAGATGATTTCGTATGAACTCTCGCTGGGGCTCATGTTCGTGACCACCATCATCCTGGCGGATTCGATGAACCTGCAGGAAATTGTGCAGCAGCAGTCAGGCATGTGGTTTGCGGTCATCCAGCCCGTGGGAGCGCTGATCTTTTTGATCGTGACCCTGGCGGAGGTCAACCGCGCGCCCTTCGATATGCCCGAAGCCGAGCAGGAACTGACCGCCGGGTATCACTCCGAATATTCAGGCATGAAGTTCGCCCTGTTCTTCATGGCAGAGTACCAGAAGATGATCGTGATCTCGATGATCGCGGCGACGTTGTTCTTTGGCGGCTATCGCGAGCTCTGGTTCCTGCAGGGCACGATCCTCAGTGTGGATCGCTTCTGGTGGCTGGGACCGATCTATTTGCTTTTGAAAGTTGTAGTGTTGTTGTTCTTCATGATCTGGATACGTGCCACCTGGCCCCGCATCCGCTACGATCGTTTGATGGCGTTTGGCTGGAAGGTATTATTGCCTCTCTCGCTGGCGATTGCTTTCATTACCGCAGCCGGCGTTTTGCTGTCGCAGGACTTGGACCCTCTGTTCATCTGGAGCATTCCAATCGTTTCAGGAATTGCAGGCTTGTTTACTGTTGTGATGATTTACCGTGAGTTAAGGAGAAAAGCGTATGAGCGTGCTTGATCCGGTTGTTGAGCTTGTGCGTGGTCTGGGCACCACGCTGAAGATGATGTTCGAACGCCCGGTGACCGTCCAATACCCCGAGGAAAAACGGCCGGTCCGCCCTCGCTTCCGCGGGCGGCATGTGCTGAAGCGCTATGACAATGGCCTGGAGAAGTGCATTGGCTGTTCACTCTGCGCTGCAGCCTGCCCGGCGGATGCGATCTTCGTGGAGGCAGGTGAGAACACAGACGAACGGCGCTTCTCTCCCGGAGAGCGCTATGCCTCCACCTATGAGATCAACATGATCCGCTGCATCTTCTGTGGATACTGCGAAGATGCCTGTCCCACCGAAGCGATCGTGCTGGGCGATAACTACGAACTCTCGTTCTTTGACCGGCGTTCGGCGATCTATACCAAGGATATGCTGCTGGAGTCTGTCGCTTCCGAGGAGATGCTGACCCCGCAAAAGACGGAACCCGGCAAATATAACAGACAGTCGGTGCCGTTGATGAAAAACCCACAAGACTAGGCAGGTATGAGGTACACAGGTAAACAAGCAGGCATGTATACCTGTGTACTTGTCTACTTGTTTACTCACGCCAGGTGATTATGACCCTTGATTTAGTCTTCTTCCTGATCCTCTCCCTGATCGCCATCGCGACAGCCCTCGGCATGCTGCTGAGCCGCAATGCGATCTATTCGGCGCTGTTCCTGGTGCTGAACTTCGTGACGGTGGCGGTGTTCTATCTGCTGCTTGGCGCGCCGTTCATCGCCATGGCACAGATCACCATCTACGCGGGCGCGATCATGGTCTTGTTCCTGTTCGTCATCATGCTGCTCGGCGCCGAGAACCTCCCCGAGACTCAGACCTTGCCGTGGCAAAAGTACCTGGCTGGCGGGCTGGCGGCTGTGCTTGCGGTCGAAGCGACGTTTATTTTCCTCACCCGCGCCCGCCCGGCAGGAGAGATCGCTCCGCCCGATGAGGCAGTAAACACGATTGCGAACCTGCGTGAATTGGGTGACGTGCTTTTCAGGCAATATCTTCTGCCCTTCGAAGTGACCTCCATTTTGCTGCTGGTTGCCATGGTTGGGGCGATCGTGCTGATTCGGAAAGAGAAAAGGGTACACTGATCATGGTCCCGATAAATTATTACATTGTTCTTTCAGCGATCCTCTTCACGATTGGTGCCCTCGGCGTGCTCGTGCGGCGCAACGCTCTCATCATTTTTATGTCTATTGAGCTGATGTTGAACGCTGCCAACCTTGCGATGGTTGCGTTCAGCAGTGTCCTTCAAAGTTTCAGTGGACAAATCTTTGTGTTCTTCGTTATTGCAGTAGCTGCCGCAGAAGTGGCGGTGGGATTGGCGTTGATCGTCGAGATCTTCAAGTCCAAGCGCAGCATCGACGTGGACCAGATCAGCAGTTTGAAAGGATAGAGAAAGAGAATAGAGATCAGAGAGGAGAGAGTAGTCTCCAATTCAGATCTCTGGAGAATGTTATGCACGCAGCTGAAACCGTAAGCACTGGATTTTTATTCTTAGCCCCCTGGCTGGTCTTCGCGCCGGTAATCGGTCTTCTCACCAATATCGTTTTGGGTGCCTGGTTTATGAAACGGCCCTGGGGTGAGAACGCGGTGGGTATCGTAGCAAGTAGTGCCTCGGGAGCAACGTTCATCATCTCCGTGCTGTTGACGTATTCACTTTCAGCAAATCATGGTGAACTACCGCCTTGGTATCTGGCAGAATGGATCCATATCGGCGACCTCACGCTTGATTGGCAGTTCAGGGTTGATTCGCTTTCCACGACGATGATGTTGTTCGTCTCAGGCGTTGCGACTCTCATCCATATTTACGCCATTGGGTATATGCGCGAAGATGTGCGTTTCAAAAACGATGTAGGTCGCTATCCACGCTTCTTCGTTTTCTTCAATCTTTTCCTTGCGATGATGATGATCCTCGTCTCGGCCGACTCTTATTTAATGCTCTTCGTCGGCTGGGAAGGTGTCGGTCTATGCTCCTTCCTGTTGATCGGCTTCTGGTATGAGCTGGATACGCTGGGACGGCCCTCCTGGGCGAACTCGAATGCCGGAAATAAAGCCTTCATCGTCAACCGCATCGGCGACTTTGGGTTCCTGATCGCGGGCTTCATCATGTTCTGGGCATTTGGCAGTTTCCAGTTTGATGTAGTTTTCGAAGCCGCGCAACATGTCGCTCCTGGAGTTATCCTTGCGATCACCCTCCTGATGCTGGTGGGGGTCGCCGGCAAGTCGGCGCAGATTCCCCTCTACGTCTGGCTCCCGGACGCGATGGCCGGTCCGACGCCGGTCTCGGCACTGATCCATGCCGCGACGATGGTGACGGCGGGTGTCTATCTCATCGCACGTTCCGCGGAGTTGTACACTCTTGTGCCGGAAGCACAGTTCATCGTCGCACTGACCGGCGCTGCCACGGCTCTCTTCGCCGCGACGATTGCCGTCGGTCAATACGACATCAAGAAGGTGCTGGCATATTCCACGATCTCCCAGCTTGGTTTCATGGTCGCGGCGGTGGGGATGGGCGCCTTCGTGGCGGGCATGTTCCATCTCGTGACGCATGCCTTCTTCAAGGCGTTGCTCTTCCTTTCGGCGGGCTCGGTGATTCTGGGGCTGGAGCGCGGACATCATCACGCGGAACATTCTCACCACGAAGGACACAAGGATCACAAAGGAAAACATTCTCCAAATGTTCGCGCTGAGCGGAGGGCGAGCGAAGCGAAGCCCGGAGACGAAGCGTTCGACCCGAACGACATGCGCAACATGGGTGGGATGCGCAAGACTATGCCGGTCACGTTTTGGCTTTATATGATTGGTACGCTGGCTTTAGCGGGTATTGTGCCATTCGCGGGGTTCTGGTCGAAGGATGAAATCCTCCTGGAGGCAAGCCTGCATTATCCAATTGTCTATTGGCTCTTGACGATTGCAGCTTTCTTTACAGCCTTCTACATGGGACGTCAAATTTGGATGGTCTTCTTCGGCGAGCCGCGCCACGAAGCCGCGGCTCACGCGGAGGAAAGCAAACCGATCATCACCGTCCCGTTGATGGTGCTGGCGGCATTATCTTTGCTGGGCGGCGTGCTCAACCTGCCCTTCGAAGGTTTTCATAATCTTGGTCACTGGCTGGAATACACGTTTCATGAAGTGGAGTCGCTGCCGCTCGATACCGGGGTTGCCGGGATTTCGACCGGCCTGGCACTGCTCGCCATCCTTGCCTCCTGGTTTATCTATGGACGTAACCCACTTCGAGCTGGTGAAGTTGACCCGTTAAAGAGACAACTTGGTCCTGCCTTCGTCGTGGCGGAACGCAAGTGGTTTGTGGACGAAATCTATCATGCCATCATCGTGACGCCGTTTGTCAAAGTCTCGCAGTTCCTGGCTGATGTGATCGACGGGCGCTTCTGGCATGACTGGTTCCACGAGACGGTCATTGCGGGAACGTACAACTGGGTCAGCAATATCGGGCTGGATCGTTATGCCGATCAGCGCGGCATCGACGCGCTTGCGAACGGCCTGGGCCGCCTCACACAATGGTTCGCGGGAATCCTGCGCAAGGTCCAGAATGGATTCGTGCGCTCGTACGCGTTATCCGTTCTGCTGGGCGTTGTCCTGATCGTCGGTTATTTGATTTTGAAGTAAACCTTGCCCTCACCCTAACCCTCTCCCTTTCGCGCTGAGCGGAGCGCCAGCGAAGACGAAGCGGGGAGAGGGGACTCGAGGTAACACATGGAATTTATCTTACAACCTTTAACGCTTCTCACTTTCTTCCCACTGGTGGGGATCCTGATTTTGTTCTTCATCCCCGGTGAGCGAAAGGATGCCCTGCGCTGGACGGCACTCATCACAAGCCTGACCACATTTGGGCTTTCGCTGTGGGTGCTGGCGAGGTTCAACGCCTCCGATCCAAGCCTGCAACTGGTGGCTCAATATAACTGGATCACTGTGGCAGGCTGGGACATTCAATATTATCTCGGCGTGGATGGGCTAAGCATCCTGCTCGTTTTGCTGACCGGTTTCCTCACGCCGATCTCCATCCTTTCCACCTGGACGGCGGTGGAAGAGCGCGTCAAGGATTTCATGCTCTTCTTCCTCCTGCTGGAAATTGGCATGCTGGGCGTCTTTCTCGCACAGGACTTATTCCTTTTCTATATCTTCTGGGAATTCACACTCGTGCCGATGTACTTCCTGATCGGCATCTGGGGCGGACCGCGCCGCATCTACGCCGCGATCAAGTTCTTCCTGTATACAATGGCTGGCTCCATTTTGATGCTGCTGGCAATTTTGTGGCTGGGTATCAATGGCAGGACGTTCTCCGTGCCCGATTTGATCGCGCAGGGCAATATTCCTGCCGATGTCCAGTGGTGGCTGTTCCTGGCTTTCGCAGCTGCATTTGCGATCAAGGTGCCGATGTGGCCCCTGCACTCGTGGCTGCCCGATGCGCACGTGGAAGCGCCGACAGCCGGTTCGGTGATCCTGGCGGGCGTCATGCTGAAGCTCGGGACGTATGGTTTTCTGCGTTTCAACATCCCGCTCTTCCCGGAGGCTTCCGTGCAAGCTGCGCCCTGGATCGCCCTCCTGGCGACGATCGGCATTATCTACGGCGCGGCAGTTTCCTACGCCCAGGCAGATGTGAAGAAACTGGTCGCTTATTCCTCCGTCAGCCACCTTGGTTTCGTCATGCTCGGTCTGTTTGCCCTCAACTCACAGGGGATGCAGGGTGCGATCCTGCAGATGGTCAATCATGGTCTCAGTACGGGCGCGTTGTTCCTGCTCGTCGGCATGATCTACGAACAGACGCACACGCGCGAGCTCAGGGCCTACGGCGGGTTGTGGAAGGTTATGCCCGTCTTCGGGACGATCATGCTGATCGTCGCCCTGTCTTCGATGGGCTTGCCCGGGCTGAATGGCTTCGTGGGTGAGTTCACCATTTTGCTTGGCGCCTGGGGCGCAGGCATGACCGCAGGCGGCGCGTACACTCCATTTGGCACTGTGTGGTTTGCAGCGATCGCTGCCCTCGGCGTGATCATGGCGGCGGTTTACATCCTGTATATGTTCCAAAAGATGTTCCTGGGTCCGCAGGGCGAGGTCGTGGAGGCAGCAAAGAATCACGGACGCAGCCTGCGCGACCTCAACTGGCGCGAGATCGCGATCATGGTCCCGATCCTCATCCTCATCTTCTGGATCGGTCTGTATCCGAAGCCCTTCTTCGACCTGATGGCTCCCGCGGTTGACCAACTTGTTGCGAGTCTCTCCAGTGTGGCGATGCGCTAAAACATCATGACACAAGCTGATCTCAATCTCACCACCATCTTTCCGCTGATCTTCTTGACCGTCTGGGCCTGTACGCTGCTGCTGATCGACCTCTCCATTCCAGGCAGGCGCAAAGGGGTCACGGCTCTGCTCGCGGCAGCCGGGCTGGGGCTGGCACTTGGTTTTACCCTGGCGCAAACTGGCAGGCAGGAAACAGGGTTCGGAGGCATGGTCGTGCTCGATGGGTTCTCGATCTTCGTCAATGCGCTGCTTCTCGTCAGCGGCATCCTCGGCATTGCCCTCTCTTACGGTTACGTCAAGCGCATGGGACTCGAGCGCGGCGAGTATTACACTCTCCTGCTCTTCAGTGTGACAGGCATGATGCTCATGGCGCAAGCTGCCGATCTGATCGTGGTCTTTCTTGCGCTGGAACTGCTCTCCATTCCACTCTACGTTCTGGCGGCCTTTGCCCGTCCGAAGCCTGAATCGGAAGAAGCCGGACTCAAGTACTTCCTGCTCGGCGCGTTCGCAACGGGATTTGTGGTCTACGGGACGGCGCTGGTCTTCGGCGCGACCGGATCGACCAACCTGATCGCGATCGTTAACAAAGTTGGCATACCTTCAGACGGGACCGTGAACCTGCTCCTGTTAGCCCTCGGCTCTGCCCTCATCCTCGTCGGACTCGGGTTCAAGGTTGCGGTGG
The DNA here is from genome assembly GCA_016932715.1 of Anaerolineales bacterium. Taxonomy (GTDB): domain Bacteria; phylum Chloroflexota; class Anaerolineae; order Anaerolineales; family Villigracilaceae; genus Defluviilinea. Next base: position 31,120 of record JAFGCG010000034.1, on the reverse strand, counting down.
TTCCCTTCCACATGTGGACGCCGGATGTCTATCAGGGCGCGCCCTCGGCGGTGACCGCCTTCATGTCCTCGGGCGCGAAGATCGCGGGCTTCGCGGCCTTGCTGCGTGTTTTTGCCACCGCCTTCCCTGCCATCGCCGCCGATATGACGGGTGTCTTTTGGGCGCTGGCTGCCTTGACCATGGTCCTCGGCAATCTCATTGCCATCGCCCAGACAAACATCAAGCGGCTGCTGGCGTACTCCAGCATCGCGCACGCCGGATACATCCTGATGGCATTCGTGCCGTACGGCAACCCCGAGGTGGCTCCCGTTTCGATTGCGGCCGGGCTTTTTTATCTGGTTGCATACGCCATCACGAACTTTGGCGCCTGGGGGGTGGTCATTGCCCTGGAAAGGGAAACAGGCAAAGGTTTGGAGTTGAACGACTACGCGGGTCTGGCGCGCAAACAGCCTCTCCACGCCGCGGCGATGGCAATCTTCATGCTTTCGCTCATCGGTCTCCCGCCTACGATTGGATTGGTTGGCAAGTTCTATCTTTTCCGCGCGGTCATCGCCGGCGGCTTCACGGGCCTCGCGATCATCGGTGTGCTGACCTCGCTGGTCTCCGCCTATTACTACCTGCGCGTGATCGTGATCATGTACATGCGCGAGGGCGAACCGGAGACGGAACGCGAATCCTTCCTCGATCTCACAACGATTGTGACAGCCGTTGCCACGGTGGTCATCAGCCTCGTACCGCAGTTCCTGTTCGCCTGGGCAAGCAGCGCGGTGCTGAAGTTGTTTTGATGGGTGAATGAATGCAGAAGGCTGCCTTTTGGGACAGCCTTCTTTTATTTTAAGCCGACGGAACCGTATTTTCCTGCCCGCCAGCGGTGATAAATCTTTTCGCCGTCCCTGCCATCCAGTGGATGCGCTTGACCGCATGGACGACTAACCCGATCAGCGCGAAATAGCCGGTCAGGCTGTGCAGCCTGCTGGCGGCGCCGGACTCCAGCACGGTGTGCCCCGATACGTTGGCAAGCAGCATTGTGATGACGACCGCGCCGTTCATGATCAGCTTCATCCTGCCTTTCGCTTTGCCGGTCAGGACAGCCTGGAACCAGCGCCAGTGCGATGCGGCGTGGACCAGGCAGCCGAGCGTCAATAAGATGCTGATGATGGCATGGGCGTGCCAGGCGAAACCGGGGTGTATACCGGCTGCCTCCCGGCGGGGGAAGCCGACGAGGGCAATGTCTATGCCCAGCAGCAGAAAAAGAGTGATGTCGATCCAGAAATTACGCGATGTCTTGTTCATGGAAATCTCCTGTGTTTTTGCGTTCATCATACAAATTCCCCTGTGGAAACCTCAGTGAACAGACTCAGAATCTCACCTGAGCGGCTGCATGAACATATGTGACAAAAAGCAGGCGAGATGTGATCCCAGTCATGTGACTTGCCTCGAAACTCGTGCTATGATTTCTTTGTGAAAACCTCTCGTCTGGAACCCGGCCTGCTGACCATTTTTCGGATGTTTCTGGTCGCGCAGTTTTTTCTGATGTTTGTCAATCTGCACGTTCATGCGCCCTCCAGTTTTCCGGAATGGAAAGTCCGGTTTGGCTATCTTTTTGTAATCGGCGGAACTATGGGTTTGCTGGTCTACCTGTCCGTGCCCTGGCTGGAGAGACAGCTGGGGCGTTTTTACCTGCCGGTTGCCCTGATCTGTTCGACCGTTTTTTCTCTCGTAACGCACAATTTGTTTCTGACGACGCATACTGACAGAAGCAGTGAAGAGAATGCCTGGCAATTTTTCCTGTTCCTGTCTGTCCCGCTGCTGTTCGTCAGCTGGCAGTACGAGCTCAAACTTGTCCTTGCGTACTGCGTGTTCATCACATTTCTGGACACAGTGCTGGTTCGACAGATACAAGCCGACTTCGAGCTTTACGAATTCACCTATCACCGTCTGGCGTTCGTCCGCTTTATTTCCTTCCTGTTCGTTGGCTATGTCGTTACGCGGATCATGCGGCTGCTGCGGGCGGAGCGGCAGGCGCTGCAGGCAGCCAACCGCAAACTGGAAAATCATCTTGCCGCGCTCGAACAACTGACGGTCAGCCGGGAACGCAACCGCGTGGCGCGCGAGCTTCACGACACGCTGGCGCACACCCTGAGCGGAGTCGCGGTCCAACTAGAGGCAGTCGATTCGCTCTGGACCTCGGACCGGGAGCAGGCGCACAATCTTTTGCGGCATTCCCTGCGCGCCACGCGTGATGGCCTGACCGAGACGCGCAACGCGATCCAGGCGCTGCGCGCGGCCCCCCTCGCCGACCTGGGACTGGTCCGCGCCCTGCAGGACTGCGCCGAGACGACCGCGGTCCGGGCCGGATTCCAGCTCGACGTCGATCTGCCGAAACACCTCGACGGATTGCCTCTCGAAGTGGAACAATGTTTTTACCGGATCGGGCAGGAGGCACTCGAGAATGTCGCCAGGCATGCCGGGGCAAAGCTTGTCAACATGAGACTGACGGGCAGCGCTTCAGAGTTGTGTCTGGAGATCGCAGATGACGGGACCGGATTCGATCCGCAGGCGGTCGAGAGGAGCCGGCATTTCGGTTTGCAGGGTATGCAGGAACGGGCACAGCTTATCCACGCGGCGCTCCAGATTGCCAGCCGCCCGGGCGAGGGGACGCGCCTGAGCCTCTCCTGGAGCGAGAGGGGAAACCGGGGATGATCAAAATACTAATTTGCGACGATCAGGATCTGGTCTGCGAGGGGCTGAAAGGCATCCTGAGCACGGACCCGGAGTTGAAGATCGTCGGCGTAGCCAACGACGGCGCTGACGCCCTCGACCTCATCCCAACCTGTCTGCCGGACCTGGTGCTGATGGATTTGAAAATGCCCCTCATGAATGGTGTCCAGGCGACGCGTCAGATCCGCCGGGGATATCCCGGGGTCGAAGTGCTGGTGTTAACCACCTACGATGCGGACGAGTGGGTCTTCGACGCCATCCGCGCCGGGGCGCGCGGCTACCTGTTGAAAGATACTCCCCGCGACCGGTTGATCGCTTCCATCAAGGAAGCCGCGGCTGGGAAGACGCCGGTCGACCCGGCTGTGGCAGGGAAGCTCTTCGCTCACGTCACACAACCGTTCACCACGCCCGATACGACGCTTGCCAGTCTGCTCAGCGAACGCGAGAAGGAAGTGCTTGGCTTGCTGGGGAAGGGTTTCTCGAATGCTGAGATCGCCGCAAGGGTCTATCTTTCGGAAGGTACGGTCAGGAATTATGTCAGTTCGATTTTCGAGAAGCTGGGGGTGGAGGATCGCACACAGGCGGCCGTCCTTGCCATCCGCTGCGGGCTGACGGATCTCTCCGAGTCATAGTTTTTCACCACGAAGGGCACGAAGGTTTAAAAATTGGTTGCCGGTCTTGCTATCGCTTTCATAAAATTTTCTCTACTTTTATACTTATAAAATGGAGCGGGTTATCGATTCGGGCTCAGGATTGTCTTTGAATCATCTGCGCTGCCAGTGCCGGTGAGATTCTGTTGATCAGGAATAGCAGCCTGGCTCTGCCGACTGGAATTTCATAGGTATCCTGCTGCATGCCGCGGATGAGTTGACCGGCAACGAAGTCCGGTGACAATTTATTGCCTGCGCGGTCCCTGGTCATTGCTGTATCCACGACCGGCGGGAAGAGTTCGAAGACCCTGACCGTACTATTCGCCAATTGCCGGCGCAACACCGACGAAAACGAATGAACAGCAGCCTTGGTTGCCGAATAAACCGCAGCGTTTCGTTTTGGCACGATCCCGGTTGCCGAGGAAACATTCACCACCGCGGCTTCAGGCTGTTTCATTAAGGCGGGTAAAAACAGGCTCGTCAATTTGGCGAGAGAGGAAAAATTGGTATCGATCTCCTGTTGTATTCTTTCCGGCGCGGCGTTCGCCTCGTACAAATTGTAATTGAATTGGATGCCGGCGTTATTGACCAGGATATTTAACCCTTCATGTTCGGATGTAATTTTTTGAAAAGCGTAGTTGCAATCGTCATTGCTGGTGACATCGCACCTGAGTGTGTGAAGGTCCGGGTAAGTTTTCTGCGCCTGTGCCAGTTTCTGCTCGTCTCTGCCGCAGACAATGACCGTGTTTTGTAAGTGCAGAAAGGCTTTCGCGATGGACAGCCCAATGCCTGCGCTTCCACCTGTAATGAAAATGGTGTTACCTTGTGTTTTCATTCTGATGTTTCTCTCCACTTGAGTTGAGCGTGCTGTGTTTTGGGACGAGCTGCCTGACGCGCTGCTTCAGCGGCAGAACGGCTGTCCGCTGAAGCAGGTGTCAACTGCTTTCGGCATGGATTGTCCGGTGTTATCTTATCCGGTCCGAAAGCCAGACCCCAATGTTGTTGATGGTACGTATGAGAGGCGTCATCTTGCTGCCAGCCCTGACCGTCTGGGCAAATCCGATCATAATCAAAGCTGCCAAAACTACTGCATACCAGGTCGGCACGTATCCCTGTGTTACGGCTCTGGCGATCACGTAACAGCCGAATGGGATTAACAACAGGGCGGCTGTGATCACACCCGGTGCATACTGTTTGAAATAGTATGACCAATAAATATGTTGAAGAGAGTTCTGAAGCAGGATGGCAATCGCCGGCAAAAATATCCATGCGGCTGTGGCTGGGTCGCCTGGGAGTGTAGCAGCCGCGCACCAGACCAGGCCCACCAGGACGACAAACCCGATCCACATGCGCGCGCTCCTGTCGGTGGCGGTGGACGGCAAGCCTTCAAAGTGTTGGTGCTCGAACCGATCGATATTCCATTCTTCCAATTCATGCAGAACAAACATGAAGAAAAAAATCCACGGCAGATTCAGGAAGCTGATCTGTTCGAGGGCGGTCATAATATTACTCATTTTCATCGCATCCTTTCCAGTGGTCTGGGCCCAGGCGTTTCGGCTCGAGCGCGAATAGCTTGCGGGACTATTCCGTAAGCCTGTGGCATGGTAGCAGACTACGGGAAAGAAAGCATTAACCCTGGTTAATTTTTCTTCGGATTCGGGATAAAGCAACGTTGGTGACGCCCAGAAAAGAGGCGATATGATACTGTGGGATGCGATCCTCCAGGCCGGGATACTCTCTCAAAAACCTGCGGTAGCGGGTCTCCAGGGCATCCAGCAGTAGTTCTTTTTCGCGCGCTTCCTTGAGCAGCACCAGGTTTTCAGCGTTTCTCCGCCCAAGCCGTTCCCAGCACGGATGCCGCTCGTAGAGTTCGCGCAACAGTTGATTCGGCAGTACCAGCGTATTTGTTTCTTCCAGAGCCTGGACGAAGAAGCCGCAGGGCGCCCTCAGGACGAGCGAATGGAACGAGCCGGCAAAACCATTTTCCATGGCGAAGTACTTGTTGAATTCCTTCCCAGATTCGGTCGAATAGAAGAATCTGACCAGCCCTTCAAGAATAAAGTAAAAGTTGTCAGCCACATCGCCGGCGCTGACCAGATAATCGTTTTTTTCGAACTGGCATTCCACGAGATGGGGAACAGCATAGTCCCATTCGCTTGCCGGAATGGAAACCTGGCTCTCCATGGCGTTCTGTCTCAATCTTTCGAGGCTTGTGAGGCTGGGTCTACGGGATGATCGATGGATGGACATGAGCAACCTGTCTTTCTATCTGGCGCCCAGTCGGGAGGTAGACAGCATTATGTCGTAAAACACTCCTGCTCGGGTGCAGTATGCAACAGACTATCTGACTCAGCATGTGTGTTGACCGGCTACTCGAAGGATATCTGTCCAAGCCTTCTTTCCAGCTCCTGTCTGAGTTTGCCGTTCGGCCAACCCTTGAAGATGTACACGGGGATCAGGTTCTTATACTTGACCGACCACAACAGGAGCGTGATTAAGAACAGCGGCAGCATGGAAAGGTCGGTGTCGCTGTCATAGCCTCTTAATGTAGGGTCCGGGTCCGGTTTTCGGGATGCGCTCTCAGCTTCCTGAATGCGCAGCATTGGAAGTGAGAGTCGTCCTCCCAGGATTTTTGCATGCACGATTCCGCTCACCTGGTGCCAGGCACAGCGCAAACGATAAAAGGGCCAGATCCGCAGCTCCAGTCCGGTCGATCCCGTTTTCAGGTAAGAGAACAGGGCATTGCCAAGCGGGAAAATGATGCCGATTAATGTCAGGAGCCCCGCAAACAGGATGAATAAGCCGCCGAACATTCCGAGAGGGATCAGGTCCTGTATCGGTGAGGACTGGAGCGAAAATCCGATCACAAGAATGATCAGGATAATGGCGACTGCTAGTCCTGCCAGCGATGAAAGGGTTAGCAGTGCAATGATACTATTCAGCAGCAGATACCACCCTTTTAGTCGGTATGTAGTGTCCATGTGGCAGTGTCTCCGAAATGGGATTGTTCCTTAAGAGAATGTTTCTTAATTCACCACAAAGAACACGAAGAGCACAAAGGTTTGGGTCCGTAAAAGGAACAATTCGTGCGAATTCGCGCAATTCGCGGCTCAAATTTGTCAGCAAGAGAATTCAACATCACCTCCGCGGAATTTCAAAACACTCTCTAAAAGTTATACGGCATTATAGGTCCTCAGGTTGCTGCTTTCCCCTGTTTTACCTGTGGTCCTCTTCCGGCAGCTTGCTGCTCGCTGAAATCTGGCTGGGGATGACCACCTTGTTTCTCTTTAACTCGAACAGGTAAGGAAATTTGATCTGGATGGAGATCTTCTGGAGGAGCACAGGAATGCTCAGGGCTGCCGCGACTCCGATGAGAATGTGGACGATCCAATTCTGGATCTGGAAGAATTGCAGCAGGATGATCCTCGTTGCCACGCCCGCCAGCATGTGGACAAGAAATATTTGGAGGGAATAAATCCCCAGGGTATTTACGAATCCCAGGATCTTCCTTCCTGCAAGATATTGGGCAAGTCCCAGACAGGCTGCGATCCCAAGGATGGATAGGAACAGGAAATAGCCTGGGTAGGGCTTGCCGACCAAACGCATGGGTTCAATGACGCTGCTGAAAAGATAATATCCGGATCCAACGAGCACGATGGACAATGGGAGAACCATCCACGGAGGAACGGCGCAGCGCTGCTGATCGATAAGATATTTCCTGAAATAGATGCCGCTGACAAAAAAGAGAAAGTGACCCGAAAAACCGAAAAGAGCAAATTCACCGCTGGGGATTGGACGAATGAACAGCACTACTGCAATGACAAACAGGGCGGGCGCGCAAAACTTGCCCAGCCTGGTCATGACGGCATAGGTAATGTGCATCAAAAAGAGCGCATACATGAACCAGAACTGGCCCCAGGGCTGATATGGAATGGCGAGCAGATCCCCCAAGGCCGCCCCTTTTTGTGTCTGGCTCGAAAAAATCACTTCCATGCCCACTTGCAGGATCGACCAAATAAAGTATGGATAGGCGATCCGTGTAAATTTATCAAGAACATAATTCCCTGGTCCGCGTTTTCGAAAACTGCTTTCGACGAAAAGACCCGCTAAAAAAAAGAAAAGCGGCATGTGAAAGCTGTATACGATGCTGTCAGAATAGGCAAAAAACCCCGGCGGGATGTTCAGCCCGGCATGATAAGCGCTGCTCAGGAGGTGGCCATACACAACCAGGATGATCCCGATCCCCTTTGCGTAATCGACCCAATCAGCCCTTGCCTCAGTGTTTGTTGACATCATGATACAGACTCCGATTTGATGTCGTTGCGAGCCTTCGGGAAGCAATCTCCTGTTACGAGGAGACTGCTTCGCCCGTCGGGCTCGCAGCGACATGGTATGTCGATAAAGTATAGCATGTCCGCCGCTCAGGTATAATTTGGCGGCTATGGTCAAAGCTCTCATTTTTGACTTCGATGGGCTGATCCTCGACACGGAGACGCCCGATTACCAGGTGTGGCAAGCCATCTATCGTGAGCACGGGTTCGAACTGCCGCACGAGGAGTGGGGCAGGATCATCGGTGGATATGGGCTCTCGAACTTCGACGCGGCGGAACACCTCTCGTTTCTGACTCAGGGAGGGCTGGACTCCGTTTCCCTGCGCGACCGCCACCACTCGGAGAGCGCCGCGTTAACCCTCGCACAGCCGATCCTGCCCGGTGTGATGGACTACCTGCGCGCCGCAAAACGTCTTGGTCTCCGGCTTGCAATTGCTTCGAGTTCCCCCCATTCCTGGGTGGATACTCATATGAAAAGGCTCGCTCTCTTCGACTATTTCGAGAAGGTCATCTGCCAGGACGACGTCGCGGCGGGCCGGACCAAGCCGAACCCGGACCTGTTCCTGTTGGCGCTGGACCGGCTCCAGGTCCGGAAGAACGAAGCGATCGTATTCGAGGATTCCCCCAATGGGGTGACAGCCGCCCGGTCCGCGGGGATCTTTGTGGTCGCGGTCCCCAATCCGATCACTTCCTTGTTACCGTTCGAGGGTGCGGATCTCACATTGACTTCGCTTGCGGATCTGTCTTTGCCCCAACTACTAAGTAAAGTAAAATAGAGTCGCCAAACGATTGGAGGTCACGATGACGACTCAAAAGTTTAAATGGCAGGGGATTACTTCAAAGTATGCTTACCCCGAAACATGGCGCAGCCTCTGGCAGATCTTCAATTCCGTGATCCTGTTCCTGGTGATGTGGTATCTGATGTACCGCAGTCTCGCAGTGGGATACTGGCTGACGCTGCTCCTTGCCGTCCCAACGGCTGGATTCATGGTCAGGAGCTTCATCATCTTCCACGATTGCTGTCATGCTTCCTTCCTCAAAACGGTCAAAGCCAATGACCGGCTTGGGCTGGCGCTGGGAGTCTTGATGCTGACGCCCTACTACTCCTGGAAACATGACCACGCCATCCACCACGCCACCGCCGGCGACCTCGACCGCCGCGGCGTCGGCGATGTGTATACGATGACGGTGGAGGAATACATTGCCGCCCCCTGGTACAAGAAGGCTGGTTACCGGATCATGCGCAGCCCGATGATCATGTTCACGATCGGGTCGTTCCTCGTCTTTACACTGACCCATCGCTTCTGGGGTCCCGGCGCAGGCAAGCGCGAGCGCAGCAGCGTCATCTGGACGAACATTGCCCTCGCCGCAGTGATCGGCTGGCTGGTCCTGGAGATCGGCTGGCAGGCATTCCTGCTGGTGGAGATCCCCATTTTGCTGATCGCCACATCGGCGGGCGTCTGGCTCTTCTATGTCCAGCATAACTTTACGCCCAGCTATTGGGAACGCCACTCGAAGTGGGATTTCTTCACCGCCTGCATGCAGGGCAGTTCCTTCTATAAGCTTCCAAAGGTGCTGCAGTGGTTTTCAGGGAATATTGGTTTTCATCATATTCATCATCTCAGCCCAAAGATCCCCAACTACAAGCTGGAACAATGTCATAAAGAGAATCCCGTTTTCCAGGTCGAGCCGTTGACGGTCCGCAAAAGCCTGAAGTCCCTCTACTACCGGCTATGGGACGAGAAGGAAAAGATGCTGGTGGGCTGGGGCGCCTTGAAAAAGTATCAGACACAGACGGTAAAAATAAAGGCATAACAAAGAAGAGACTGGCTTTTGCCAGTCTCTTCCTTACGTTTGGGTGTTTGCTCACTAGAATGACGCCACAGCTTCAGCGATCGTGTCATAAACTTCTATATATTCTGTTACGCCTGCGACATCCAGGATTTCACGGATGTGATCTGTCGGCTGGGCAATTTTGAGGTGCCGGCCGCCATCCGCGGACAGCATTTTGTGGCTGATCACGATGGCACGGATCCCGATGCTGGAAAGGGAGGCAGCCTGGCTCAGGTCCAGGACCAGGTCGCGCGTCCCGTTGTGATAGGCTTCTTTGACAGTTTCCTCCAGCTCGGCAAAGTTTTCCAAAGTGACGCGTTCCAGTAAGTGGAAGATGGTCACAGGTACGCGTCCCTGGGCTTGCGAGATTTTCACAAGGCTCATGTCTCTCCTCCATTCCGTTCGACGACGGATGGTAATTTGGGCAATAATACCCTAAAATGATAGAGAGGTCAGACATATTTTTCTGCAACTTCAGAAAAATTTATTCGTAAGCCAAATAGCACTTTCTCCACTTCGGAAAGGATCACTTTATGAAACTTCAGCGCACTTTCCATGCAATGCTTGCTTTTCTTCTCCTGTCTGCCGTCTTTCTGTCCGGCGTGACGCCGGTCTCGGCGCAGGCGGGTGGTGACGGTCCGAGCGACCCGGCGGAGCTGGAAGCCTTCATGGACGGTTTGATGACGGCCGAGATGACGGAAAAACACGTCCCTGGCGCAGTGGTCGTGGTCGTGAAAGATGGCAGGGTCCTGTTTGCCAGGGGATATGGGTATGCCGATCTCGAGAGGCGTACCCCGGTCGACGCGGAGCGGACCCTCTTCCGGCCTGGATCCGTTTCGAAGCTGTTCGTGTGGACGTCCGTCATGCAGCTGGTCGAGCAGGGGGAACTGTCGCTGGATGCGGACGTCAATGATTACCTGGATTTCACGATTCCCGCCACATACCCGGAACCCATCACGCTCAGGACCCTGCTGACGCATACTCCGGGATTCGAAGATAAAAGCGAAGACCTGTTCGTGCTCAAGCCGGAGAATCTCATTTCACTCGAGGCATATCTCAAAAAAAATATTCCGGCACGCGTCTTCCCGCCGGGAACAGTCGGCGCGTATTCCAACTATGGGACAGCTCTGGCTGGCTACATCGTCGAGCGTGTTTCCGGGATGCCTTTCTATGAATATGTCGAAAAGAATATTTTCGCTCCGCTGGAGATGGAGCGTGCCACCTTCCGGCAGCCGCTTCCCGCCGACCTGGCTGCGGATATGTCCGGCGGGTACAACTATTTCAACGGGGGGTATGTCAAAGGCGGCTTCGAATACGTGGCGGCGTATCCGGCGGGCGCATTGAGCGCCTCCGGCTCCGAGATGGCGAAGTTCATGATCGCGCATCTGCAAAATGGGCGCTATGGCGATACACAGATCCTGCAGGAGGAGACGGCCCGCCAGATGCACAGCCAGTTGTATACTGCCGACCCGCGTATCGACGGCATGGCACATGGCTTTTTCGTGAACGTGGTCAACGATCAGTACATCATCTCGCATGGCGGGGATACGATTCTATTTCACAGCGGTTTATACCTGTTTCCTGAACAGAATGTCGGTTTCTTCATCTCGACAAACTCGGTGGGTGGGGCGGGCGTCGCGGATGCAGTCGGGCGCGCCTTCGCCGATCGTTACTTCCCCGTGGAGAAAGCCGCCGACCCTGTCCCCGCAGCGGGTTTTGATTCACGCATGGCAAAGTATGTGGGTGAGTATCATTCCGCCCGCAATAATTTCAGCGGTTTCGAAAAGATCTTCGCACTGTTCACGCCCATCTCCATCACGGTCGATGAAAACAAGAACATTATCTTTTCTCGGGCGGGCGAGGTCACCCAATATGTGGAGGTGGAACCGGGCTTGCTGGTCAATCGTGAGTACCCGGATGACAAGATCGTGATGAAAGAGGAGAATGGGCAGATCACCCTTCATCCCGCCAGCCCGATGGCTTACATCAAAACACCTTGGCACGGATCGATGAGCCTGCACCTGCTGATCCTCCTCGGCGGCGCGCTCCTGTTCCTGATCACATTGTTTCGCTGGCTGGTTTCCTTCTTCGCGGGCTTGTTCAAACGAGAGCCGCGCCCGTTCCTCTCGCGGCTTGCCCGGCTGACGGGTGGGCTGTTTGCGCTCACATATCTGGTATTCCTTCTGGTATTTGCAGCAGCCCTGTCAAACATAAACCCGGCCTACGGGGTACCCAACTTGATTTTCGAGACGCCTGCCGGGATCGAGACATTCATGAGATTGCCTCTCATCATGGGCGTTTTGGCGATCCTGATGGCACCGTTCGCTCTCATTGCCTGGATCAAGCGCTTCTGGACGTTTGGCGCTCGTTTCTCCTATACTTTCCTTACCCTGCTTGCATTTGCCATCGTCTGGTCGATGATGTACTGGAACCTTCTGCTCTAACAAGATAGTGCTTACAAACAACAACTTCCGCTGAAATGAAAAGTTTCAGCGGAAGTTGCGGTTAATAGACTTTAGCGGAAATTAACCTTTTCTCCACGAAGTTCACGAAGAAACACGAATTTCTATTGTTTTTTCGTGAAAATTCGTGCCCTTTGTGGAAGGTTTTCTTATTTCCGATAATGTTTAATAACTTTCTCAACTGCTCAATCCACGCTGACCAGTGGAGCCTCGCGTTCGGTCAGTTGTTCCTTCAATTCTGTGCGCGGGGTGAACAGGACCGTGATTAGTGCCAGTGCAGCTGCGAAGAAGGCGATCACAAATACCACGTGGATGGCGTCTGCCATGGCGAGGCGCGCGCCCTCAGCAATGATCACCTGCGAGCCGGGTAACGGATCGAGTAATTGCCTCACCAGGTCAGGGTCCAGGTCCGCGGCGACCAGGTTCGAAGCGAGCCGCGCGCTCAGCGCCGCGCCCATCACGCTGACGCCGAGAGTCCCGCCCATCGAACGGCTGAATTGAAGCGTCGAGGTGGCGGTGCCGAGCTGCCGTCGCTGCACGCTGGTCTGGACCGCGATCAGGAAGGATGGGATCGAAAGCCCCATGCCGATGCCCATCAGAGCGATGAAGACCATCAGGCTGACCTGGCTGGTCCACAGGACTGCTTCGCTTGTCTCCATCCCCGCCTGCGACATCAAAAATGCGCCTGTCGTGAGGGATGCCGTGCCGATCACCCCCAGCCTGCGGTACCCGATGATGAGCAGCAGGCGTGTGCCAATGATGCTGGCAGTCACCCAACCCAGGAGCATCGGCATGATCGTGATCCCAGCCTGTGTGGCGGTTGTTCCCAGAACTGCCTGGACGAACAACGGGATGAACGAGACACTGCCAAACATCGCCGAGCCGGCCAGGATGCCATGCGTGTTCGCAGTGGCGAACAGGCGGTCACGGAAAAGGGACAGCGGCAGGATCGGGTCGGCGGCGCGGCGCTCCACCCACAGCAGCAGGAGGAACAGCAGGAGGGCTGTCAGGATCAAAATCCAACTGAATATGCCGGATGACATCAATCCGAGCAGGAGCATGACCACACTGACGGTCAGCAGGGCCGCGCCGGCGTAATCGACAGCCAGTCTTTCATGACCGTGAGCCTGATCTCGCCAGGCAAGCGCGACCAGCGCCGCGCCGAGCAGCCCGGGGGGGATATTGATGTAGAAGATCCAGCGCCAGGAAAGCTGGTCGACGAGAAAGCCGCCCAGCAGCGGCCCCACAATGGACGAGACTCCCCAGACGCCCGAGAACAATCCCTGCATCTTGGAGCGCTGTTCGAGGCTGAACATCTCGCCGATCAGGATAAATGCCAGGGGCATGATGCCGCCCGCGCCGAGGCCCTGCAGGGCGCGCATGGCGATCAGTTGATTCATGTTTTGTGCCAGCCCGCTCAATATCGAACCGGCCAGGAAGAGCGCCATGGCAAAGACGTACAACTTGCGGCGGCCGTAAATATCCGAGAGTTTGCCGTACAACGGGACAGTGGTGGTGGAGGCGAGCATGTAGGCGGAGAAGACCCACGAATAATGTTCCAGCCCGCCCAGCTGCCCGACGATGGTGGGCATGGCCGTCGCCACGACCGTCGCTTCCATCGAGGCGAGGAACAGGCTGAGCATGATCCCAGCCGTGACAAGTATGATGCGCTTCCGTGACATTAAATCCTTTCACAGGTAGCCCTAAAGTGGAGTCTGGCGTAAAAATTTCCTTTGTGATCTTCGTGTTTAACCGGTCTGCGCAATCATACCGCAGAAAAAGAAGAGACCGGTGAGAGCCAGTCTCTGAGATTTCTCAGACATTTAGGATGATGAGTCCTCTGCTTCCGATCCTTGTTCCAGATTGCGGTACTCGAACAGGGCGAAGATTTCACTTGCCAGCCCAACGCACTCCTTGCCGCAATCGATGAAGTACTGGATGCGATCGGGCACAGGTGCGGTTGCACGTGTGGCTTGTTTCGTCAGCCGCCATAGATTCTGCTGGAAACTCCATTTATTCGACCGCGGCATTTCATCCCAGCGTTCCGTGCCGATGCGGGCTGCATACCAGCGCAGATCATCAACGATCAGAAGCAGACGCTGCGCGTCCTCAAAGAACGGCCCGTCGAGTTCCAGGAGATTGACATAAGCCGTCTCCAACTGTTCCAACATCTCTGGCACACTCGGACGCGGCTCCGGCTCGACGATTTTGGTCACCCTGCCAAGGATATCCGCGGCCGGCACCCAGCCGTTGACCTTGCCCAGGCTGTTGACGATCAGGTACTGGTCACCCTGAATATCTCCCACGATATGAAAGATGTCACTCTGGTGCCATTTGACCAGGACAAAATCTCCGACCTGGATTTCCCCGGGGTCAGCGATCGGCGCTATCGTGAGCGTTTGACCGTGCTTGATCGCCTTGCGCATCGAGGCTAAATTGCCGCCATCTGGCACCGTCCAGGTATAGGATTTCCCTGCTTTGAGCGCCTCGAGCAAAGGGTCTTTGCGGTGTTTGGACATGTAGACTCTCCTGGGAATGAAGCAGTGAAAGCCCGGAAAGTATAGCATTAATCTCATCCATAAAAACTCCCGCCGGACCCTTTGGGTTGACGGGAGTTACTGGTTCACTGAACACTGGTTACTGATTACTGGCTCTCCCCACACTCCAACGAGGCAGCCATTTCATCCGGTATATTGCGCGACCAATTCACGACCGATCCGAACGACTTCCCTGGCAAGCACGTCGAAATCCTCCTGAATGCTGCGATGATTGGAGATCGCGATCCGCAGACAATACCTGCCCTGCAAAGTTGTGTAGGAGGGCGCCGCGATGCCCTGCTCGTGGAGCTGCATCAAAATTTCCTTGTTCAATGCATTGAGTTGCTCATCATCCATTCCACCCGGGTTGAAGCGGAAGCAGACGATGTCCAAGCCGATCGGCGCCAGCAGTTCCAGGCTCGGGTCGTTCTCGACCAGGCGACCAAAGTAATGCGCCTGCTCGACGTTGCGCGCGATCATGCGCCCAAAGCGGTCGAGCCCGTGTTCCTTGATCGACATCCACACCTTGAGGGCGCGGAACTGCCGCGATAACTGCAAACCATAATCACTGAACCAAAGCTGCCCGGCCGCCAGCCCGCGCGATTCGTGCGCCAGATAATCCGGCGTCAGAGAAAAGGTCCTGCGATGAGCATCGTCATGCCGCACCAGGATGCAGCCCGCTTCGAAGGGCATGTGCATCCATTTGTGCAGATCCAGGGCAATCGAATCGGCGCGTTCGATGCCGGAGAGTTGCGGCTTGATATTTTCCGCCAGCACAGCGACTGCTCCAATCGCGCCATCGATGTGGAACCAGAGATCCTCGCGTTTGCACAGATCGGCCAGGGCGTTCAGATCATCGATTGCCCCCGTGTTGATCGTCCCCGCGCTCCCGATCACACAGATCGGACGGCAGCCGGCTTCCCGGTCGGCAGCGATGGCTTGCACCAGGGCGTCCAGGTCGATGGTGTAATCGTCATTCACAGGGATCTTTCGAAAGTATTTACTGCCGATGCCCAGTTGCTCAACGGCTTTGTGGTTACAGGTATGTACCTCGGTGGAGGCGTATACGGTCAACGGTTGTGGGGCTGCCTGCATCCCCATCTCGCGGACGTTGAAGCCTGCTTTCGTATTCCGGGCAACGGCGATGCCGACAAAGTTTGCCATGGAGCCGCCGCTGACCAGCAAGCCGCTCGCGTCGCGCGGGAAACCCAGCACTTCCTTCATCCAGTTGACCACCTGCCCCTCGACGAGACTCGCAACGTGGTTGCCGCCGCCAAGGTTGGGGTTCATGACCGCAGCCAGGAATTCCCCCAGGGCGCCGAAGACGGTCCCATTGCCCATGTACCAGGCCCAGAAGCGCGGATGGATATTGCCCATCGGATAAGGAAAAATGTTTTCCAAAAATTCCTGGTATGTCACATCGGCGCCTGCGGGTTCGTGAGGAGCCTGCTCATCGAACCGGGCTGCCACCTCCTCCGGCACCGGCTGCCAGACCGGCCGTTCCCGAACCGTTTCCAGATACGTCATTGCGTCATCCACGATGCGATGAGCCAAAGACCGCATCTCATCCCAGTTGGTGGGATCGAGCGTTTCATACTGTTCGTTGCTATTCATGCATGCTCTCCTTCATTTCGACCATATCTATGCGATAAGGGATATAACCCTGCTCCTTAAGGCACTTTACTCAACTTTCATTGATGAGACGAACATCAGATATCTTCCATCAAAAATTTGGGGGATTATACGCCCGTCCTGCGTTATCAAAAAACTCCCGCCGGCCTTTCGACCTGACGGGAGCTCGCCATTCCCAAATCCCAATTTACCAATTACCGATTTACCAACCACCAATTACCGATTCCCCATAGAGTTTCCGGTGCACCACGCTCAACGCGGGGCTATTACGATGATTGTATATCTCCACCTGCCAGCAAGCCAGCCACAGATATATCCTCATCAATTTCCTCCCAGTGCAAACTTGTGCCGCCACCACCGATTTCATAATGTTCCCTTTGTTCCGGCGTTGCTTCGTGCAGGAGGGGAAACCAAATAATGGGAACACTAATGACGCGTCCATCGGTGAGATGAACATCCATCATCGCATCCTTGAATTTCACGTCCTTCGCCAGTGCGGATGTTGGACGAAATGCTTTTCGGAACTGTGATTTCTGTTTATCAACTGGGGCGCTCATTCCATGCCTCCAATAATTCCTCGTGATGTTCCTGAATAATCCTTTCGATCTCGTTCAATTCATGCGCTCTAAACCCATAATTTAATGCCAGGTTTATCGGCTCAAGCCAGAATTTGGCTTGGTCGCTTTCGGCTTTCACATGAATGTGCGGCGGTTCATTGTTTTCGTTACTATAGAAGAAAAAACGATAGCGACCGACTCGTAAAACTGTTGGCATATGCTTTGTCCTCCCTGTAGAAGTAGTATAGCACGAATTGTCTCTACGAATTTGTTGCTTCCCCGTAGAGTTTCCTATGCACCACACTCAACGCTCGCACCTGCTCCGCGGCGTGATACGATGACCGCACCAGCGGGTTCGACTCTACCCACTGGAAGCCAATCTCTTTGCCATACTCGCGCAGTTCGGCAAATTCTTCCATCGTGTAATATCGTGAAATCGGCATGTGCTTCTTGCTCGGCTGCAGGTATTGGCCGATGGTCAGGATGTCCACGCCCCACGAGCGCTGATCGCGCATCACAGCCTTGACCTCGTCCAGCTCTTCGCCCAGTCCCACCATGATGCCTGATTTCGTCAGCACTTCGGGGTCGAGCTTCTTGGCGTTGGATAAGGTCGTGGCGGCCCACTCGTAGTTATCCTGCGGCTGAACGGTTTTGAAGAGTCGCGGAACGGTCTCCACGTTGTGATTCAAAATTTCGGGGCGGGCATCCATCACGATCTTCAATGCCTCGAGTGAGCCTTTGAAATCGGGGATCAGGACTTCGATCGAACAGCCCGGCAGCAGCTCGCGGATGCGGCGGATGACCATCGCAAAGATCGGCGCGCCGCCGTCCCGGCGTTCGTCGCGGTTGACCGATGTGATCACCGCGTGCTTGAGTTCCATCGCTTTGACGGCCTGTGCCACGCGCTCGGCTTCGCCCCAATCCAGCAGGGCCGGCTTGCCGTGTTTGATATCACAGAACGCGCAGGTGCGCGTGCACACGTCGCCGAGCATCAAAAATGTGGCGGTACCGCTGCCCCAGCACTCGCCCAGATTCGGGCACATGGCTTCTTCGCAGACTGTGTGCAATTCCTTCCTGCGCATCAATCTATGCAGCCGCTCATACGTCTCGCCGGAAGGGGCGCGCACCTTGATCCAATCGGGACGGCGCACTGGGCGGACGTCGGTCTCGGGGATGACTCGGTCTCTCGTAGGGGTAACAGGCATATATCCTCATGAACCGTCATTGCGAGCCGTTTCGCGCTGAGCGGAGTGCGCAGCACGCAGTCGAAGCGGCGGCGAAGCAATGACAGATATTTTCACTTTACTTTCCTGACTTTCAATCTCAATCCCTTTACTTCGACGACCTCCACCCGGTCTCCCTTACCGATCGGCTCGGAGCCGTCTACGGATTCGGCGGTCCACAGCTCGGATCCCAGCTGGACCTGCCCTCCGCTCCCCGCGACGGCCGTTCGGGCTGTTCCCGTTCTCCCAACGAAGGATTCCACCCCTGCACTGATCGGGACGCGCATAGCGCGCAGCGCGAACATGAGGATGATCATGAACAACAAGCCGATCACAAGCCCGGTGCCGACCACCAGAGGAACGGACACACGCTGGAACTCTGGTACACCCGGCGAATTGAACAACACCAGCGCCCCAACAATGAACGAGGCAACGCCCGCGGTGGTCAGGGCCCCGTGAGTCGGCGCTTTGATATCGAGGATGAATAACACAAAGGCAGTGATCAAAAAGATGATGCCAAACCAGTTGACAGGCAGTACGCCCATGCCGTAGACGGCGAGCGTGAGACAGACCACGCCGATGAAGCCTGCCACCCAGCCGCCGGGACTCGAGATTTCGATCAGGATGGCTTGCACGCCAATCGCAAGCAGGAGAAAGGCGATGTTTGGATCCGTGAGGAACAACAGGAACTGTTCGATGAAACTCATGCCGAGTTCATCTGTCCGCACATTGGATGTGTCGAGGGTGCGCGGTCCAGAGTTCATTTGAACAGTGAAACCATCCAGGGCTTGTAAAAGATCTTCCAGGTCGTCCGCGACAAAATCGATCAGGCTGGCTTCGAGCGCCTGGCTGGCTGTGGCGGCTTTGGCTTCGTCGATCATGGCATAGGCAAGCGCCAGGGCTTCTTCTCCGCGCGGCGCCACAAAATCATGGATCGCGGCTTTGATCGCATTGGTCGCTTTCGCGCGCGCATCCGAATCGAGATTTTCGCCCGAACTGCTGATCGGGCTGGAAGCGCCGATGATGGTCTCCGGCGCCATCGCCGAGGCATGCCCTGCCATGGTGATCATTGCCCCTGCGCTTCCGGCCATCGCGTTCCTCGGCGCCACATAGACGACCACCGGCACGTTGCTGGCGCGGATTTCCGCAATGATATCGAGCATGGTATCAACGCTGCCGCCGGGCGTATTGAGCTGAATGACCAAAACTTCTGCATCGCGCCGCTCTGCGATTTCGATGCCGCGCCGGATGTATTCGAGCATGGGCGGCATGATCGGTCCATCGGCGGTCATGACAAGAGCCAGCGGCTCATCGCTTTGGGCGCGAGCAGGCTGGAATGCCATTAGCAGGGAGGCGAGAAGTATGAGCAGCAAACCAATTTGTTTCATGGAATGAATTATAACCGCCAAAAAGGCATCGGTATCACGAACACCACAAGATCAAATCGGGCAGTCGCTGGCTTGACGGTTCCACTGATTTGGAGATATAATTATTTAGGTAAGGCTAAATAATTATTTAGGATTAGCTTTGTCTGGTTCAATTTCACTTTTCCGAAGAGGAGGTGGCATGTCTGCCCAAACCAAAGCCATTTTCACACCCAGAGCAATCGTCCTGCTGGTTTTGCTTGTGTTTGTTCCGCCATTGATTCCCATGATCATTTCCGGTCAGTGGGACTGGTGGGAAGCCTGGGTGTATGCCATCGGGAGCGGACTGATCTTTATCGTCAGCCGCATCCTGGCCGGTCGTCGTCACCCCGACCTGCTCTCAGAGCGCGCCCGTTATATGGAAGCCAAAGACACAAAATCCTGGGACAAGATCCTCGCCCCATTGGTTGGCGTGGGTTCGATCCTTGTTTACGTTGCCGCAGGTTTAGACAGATATTACGGCGGGTCCCCCGGATTTTCATTGGGAGTAAAACTTATTGCCCTGGCTGTGCTTTTGTTTGGATACATCTTCTCCTCCGCGGCGGTCGTGGAGAACCGCTTTTTTGCAGGGACCGTTCGCATCCAAACTGAACGCGGTCATCAGGTGGTGTCCAGCGGTCCATACCGTTTCGTTCGCCACCCCGGCTATGCCGGTGCCGTGTGGGGATATCTGGGCGTCCCCATCTGGCTCGATTCAAGCTGGGCGTTCGTCCCAGCCCTTTTGCTGATCGGCGTCCTGATTCTGCGTACGGCACTGGAAGATAAAACATTGCAGGATGAATTGCCGGGATATAAGGAATTTACCCGGGAGACTCGTTATCGCCTCATTCCGGGGATATGGTGAAAACGGAATCTCGAGGGGGTTCATAGCCTTCGCAAGGTTCCTTTACGTCATTGATAAATCGTGCGGATGCTCGGTCCGATAAGGAGTTACAGAATGAGCCGACCAACTTTTGAGAAAATTTATGCGGATGTCCCGGCGAAGCAGCGAGAATCGCTTCTGAAATTTCGTGCCATGCATCCCTGTAAAGAATTTCGGATCAATGCCGTCCCCTGGCATTACATTGCCTGTGGTCAAGGCAGCAAAACGCTTCTGCTCCTGCCCGGGGCCTTCATGAAGGCCGATATGTGGTTTCAGACTGTCCTTGCCTTTGAAAAGAAATATCGCATCATAATCCCGGATAACTATGCGTTGCAGAACACATTTGTCATCCAAGATGTCTGTTACGCCCATGACGCAATTCTTGATGCAGAAGGTGTACAGAAAGCCGTAGTCATTGGTGTCTCAGGCGGTGCGGGGGTAGCCCAGTTTTTCTTGCAAGCATATCCTCACAGAGTGGAACATATCGTGTTTTCACATTGTGGTGTTGTCAAGCCGGAGAATAACCCACGATTGCAAAGACAAATAAGACTGATTCGGCTTTTGCCTAATTTCATTGTTAAGCCTGTTATTGGGGCAGTTGTAAGAAAGCATTGGGAATATCCATCCGGCAGTGAATGGGTGGCGTTTCGGAATGCTTATCTTCACGAAGCAGGTCAACTGCTCGACAAGGAAATATTCTGCCGATTCATGGAGGAAGGGGCAAAAGCACATCTTGGTTTCAAATTCGATTCGAAACTTGTGCAGAATTTTCACGGAGAGATATTACTCCTGTTTTCGAGGAGTGATGAGTGGACTGCGGCACAGGAGAAGGAGTTACGCATACGGTATCCTCGCGCCCATTCGCATATATTTGAAGAAGGAGGACATCACACAGTTTTGCTGTTCCCTGAAGCTTATAACCATATATTGGAAAAGTTCCTGGATAAAGCGTTTTTATCTTAGTAACGAACAGGGGAATCTATGCCGCCTGATTCCCGGTTTGTAGAAAACAGGCAAATCAGCACTTTCTACTGATTTGCAATATACCAAATGCCATTGTTTCACTGGTGATAGGAGTTGACCGTGAAAGACTTTTTTGATTACTTTCAGATCGCAGGCCTGGCTTTCTTCCTCACCGTCTTCGTGGGAAGAACACTGTATTTGCGTTTCAGCAGGAATATCAACCCGATTACGCTTGGCGTTGGAAAGAAAGGTCTCCAGCGCATCGTGGAAATTGCCTTCTTTGTGGGATTGCTGGCATGGATCGTTGAGGTACTTCTGTATGCGCTTCACACAAAGTCTCGGCTTTTCTCCGCGCCTTTTGATACGCAGTTGGTTGATACAATGCCCGCAAAAATCATCGGGGCAGCACTGGCAATTATCGCCCTCATCATCTTCGTATGGGCTTTGGCTTCTTTCAGCGATTCCTGGCGTTTGGGAATTGACAGGAGAACGCAGGGCGCACTCATCACAAATGGGATTTTTTCTGTTTCCAGGAATCCGATCTTCGTTTTTATCGATCTCTACTTCATTGGGACCTTTCTGATCAATGGGACGCTCATATTTCTGCTCTTTGCAGCGGCGGCGGTCATTGGTTTGCATTATCAAATCGTACAAGAGGAGAAATTCCTGGCAGAGACCTACGGGCGGGCATATCGGGATTATTGCGCCGGAACTGGACGATACCTTGGACGGCGATATACATCGCACTAGAGCGACGAAGTGGATATCCACTTCATAAGGCATGGAGACGGTTTAATATGAGATTCAATTTCATCAGCGTCTGGGGCGGCTTCTGGTCGAAGATGGGGAGTAATTTGTTCTATCCCCAGGAAACGGGGCGAATAAGCGACAGATTGTATGCGATCCGGGACAGGGACATCAATCTGTTCCTGTATACAGACGGGCAGAGCACTCTTTGCATCGATGCAGGGTACATAAACAATGCCTACCTTAAAAGTGACTTTGAACAGGTAGGTATCGACCCTGCTTCCATCACACATCTCTTTCTTACGCACACAGACATGGATCATGCCGGGGGAGTTGATAAAGACAGCAAAACGAACTGGTTTCAGCAGGCAAAGGTTTTCATGGGCAGGGATGAAAAGTGCATGATTGACAGAAGTACAGCCAGGAGATTCATCTTTTCGAATCCTGTGGAGATATCCAGAGCGTGTAGTCTCCTTGACGATGGAGAAGTCATCCATGTGGGCACAGTGACAGTTCAGGCCATTGCTACCCCCGGGCATACCCCGGGTCATATGGCTTATTTGATAGATGACGAGATTCTCTGCAGTGGAGATGCGCTGGTGTTAAAGGATGGAAACATCGAGCCTTTCTATCGCACCTGGAATATGGATCACGAATCTGCAAAACGATCTGTCAGGAAATTGGCTGTTCTTGAGAACATTTCTGTATTGTGCACGGCTCATACAAAGTGCTCACATAACTTTGAGAGTGCAATGAACGCGTGGCGGGGTTGATGAAGGAGGCAAAACGTGGAAACCAACACTTATTATCAATTACAACAACAAAAACTGCTCAGAAACTTGAGTGCATTCAGCAAACTGCTGTTCTCCGATTTGAGTGCATTTTATGGCAAAGAAACCGCCAGACTGATTCAGCGAGACACACTGGCTGAGTATGAACGCTTGATCCCCCAGTTTCCCTATGTTGGCGGCAAGGAGAATCCCCTGACCACTAACCTGGTTGAGGCTGGCTATGGGCTGGCATTGTATCGTGCCCTGTTGAAACATGGCGGGACGCTCGAACAGGCTGGGGAATTGATCTGCCGGGCAGTCGAGCGAAGAGTGGACCGTATCCCAGGGCTGGTGCGATATTGGATATGCAGAATGTACTTCTCTCGGCGGCGCTTCCATGCCATGCTCCAGCGTGCCCAGGCTTCACAACAGCGCCATTATGCAGGTAACTGGGTTTGGGAAGTGATCGAAGGGGATGGGCAGTCTTTTGACCTTGGAATGGATTACACCGAATGTGGCATTGATAAATTCATGCGCAGCCAGGGAGCACAGGAATTGACGCCCTATCTTTGCAATACCGATTACGTCTTATTTCGCGGACTGGGGATGGAACTCGTGCGCACCAAGACACTGGCTTGGGGATGCGACTGCTGTGATTTTCGCATCAAGAGGCATGGCAACATGCCGCCAGCCTGGCCGCCGCGCTTTGTCGAACGAACATGTGGCAGGATAACTACAAAGGAGTGAATCGATGAAGGAAGTAATTAAAATTCTTGCGTGGACTTTCGCAGGTGTAGCCCTGTTTTGGCTGGTTGGCTTGAAACTACTCCTCAAGTTCATGAAAAGTGAGGTCAATACGCCTTGCCCGGCATCGCTAAGCTGGCTGGTAGATTTGCCCATCCGCCGCCGGTACATGCGTCCGGTACTCGACCGTGTGGGCATTCGACCTGGTGAGACGGTGCTGGAGCTTGGTCCGGGGCCGGGCGCCTTCACCGTGGACGCAGCCCGGCGAGTGGGACCGCAAGGCAAACTGATCGCAGTAGACATCCAGCCGGAGATGATCGCCCGGGTGGATGCCAAGGTGCGTCAGGCTGGCTTGGATAATGTGGAAACGCACGTCGCCAGTGCCTATGAGTTGCCTGTCGAAGAAGCCAGCGTGGACCGCACCTTTCTTGTCACTGTGCTGCCCGAAATTCCTGACCCTGTGCGCGGCCTGCGCGAAATATATCGTGTGCTCAAACCGGGCGGTATTCTCTCGACCACCGAAGAATTTCTGGATCCCGATTACCCGCGCCGCAAGACGACCATTGCCTGGGCAAAGGAAGCCGGTTTTGAGGAGGACAAGTGTTATGGAAGTTGGTTTATCTACACGTTCAACTTCCGTAAGGTGTAATTGCCTGAAGTGAAGGAAATCGCCCAGGTCGAGAAAGGAGCGCTCGTCATGAAAAAAGCCATCGAAGAAATTGCATATGATCTGGAATACATAAAGGGGCATGAACTCCAGCCTAAGTGGTTCAAGGTGGCGAAAATATTTATCCTTTTCGGAGCGATTGGGGGATACAGTTATTTGTTTGGATGGAGAAGAACAATTGTGTTTGTCGTGGCATTCCTGTTGTTGAGCACGATTGTGCATTACACATATCGAATAAGGACAGAGAGGTACACAAAAAGCTGGTTGGACTTTCAAGTGAGAGAAGAGAATGGGAAATTAGTAACGGAGAGGATCGGGAAATATTATTATTTGGCGATCATCCTGAACGCCATTATTTCCATAGCGATCAGTCAATTTTTGCCCCTCTAAGCAGATCAACAGTAAAAACAGATGCTAACCTTGCGAAGGTTGTCAGCCTTCGCAAGGTTTTTATTTAGAAAAGCACCTGCCAAAGCGTACGAATCTGCAGCCCGATGATCAGCAGGCCCACCATACCCATCAGCAGGCGGACGGGCAGTTTCTTGGTGACGACTGCGGCAAACGGCGCCGCGATGATCCCGCCGATCAGCAAGCCAAGAATCACGGTCCAGTTGGCTACCAGGTCAGAGAACAGGGCGGCAACGAAGACCACCGACTGTGCGAAGGTGATGAAGAACTCAGAGGAGTTGACCGAGCCAATGGTAAAACGCGGGTTGTTGCCGCGTGCCACCAGCGTCGTGGTGACGATGGGTCCCCAGCCGCCGCCGCCGATGGCGTCGAAGAAGCCGCCAATCACGCCGAGGATGCTGATATGACTGGTCACTTTCTGCTCATCATGATTGCTGCGCAATGCCTTGACCAGGATGACAATCCCCATGATCAAAAGGTAAACGGCGATATAGGGTTTGATGATATTTCCGTCAATGTTCGAGAGGATATAGGCGCCCACCACCGCCCCCAGCACGCCGGGGATGATCAACTTTTTGAACAGGTCTTTATCTACATTCCCCAGCTTCCAGTGCGAGACTCCCGAGACAGCCGTGGTGAACGTTTCTGCCACATGGACACTGGCGCTGGCGATGGCCGGCGGCACGCCCACGCTGAGCAAAAAGGAATTTGAGCTGACGCCATACGCCATACCCAGTGCGCCATCGATGATCTGCGCAAGGAACCCCACCAATGTGTACAAAAGTATTGCCTCTATCATGAGTTTTACTCCTTTATCTGCGATGTGTATCTTTCATGATCCTTTAGGAGGACACTTGACTTCGACCTCCATGTAAGCCTATATAACATACCGAACTAGTAGGGCTTATAGGATAAATCATAATTCAGCCACTGAATTATGTCAAGAACGTCGAAAGACCGGATTGGCTCTTCTCGATTTGCAAAGCAGATGTAGTTTTTCGGGGAATGCCTGCGAGCAGGCGGCGGGTCTATTTTTCCGCCATCACGTTCAATTTCCGATAATAACTATCCAGCCAAAGGTTCGACCACCCCCACAGCATGGAATCCGTTACGATTTGTTTCACTTCGGCGTGTGAGATTTTCGCTTCGTTTTCAAAAACCTGGTCGTTCCGGCGGCTGATCGCCAGGGTGCGAATGGCAAACATCAATGGAAAGATGCAGGCCAGTCGAATGCGATGCTGCCACGGAGGCAGAGTCTTGACACAGGTCAGCGCGGCACGCAAGTGCCGTTCCGCCTTGTCCGCCAGCATATCCAGCACCTGGATGGCCTGGGCGCGATTCTCGGGTTGAAATAATTCGGGCGCTGTTAAATTGACCTGCGCCAGAAATTTTTTTGGCACAAAGACCCAGCCGCGTTCGTAATCCCGGCGCAAACCGCGGATCACATTCACCGTCTGCAGCGCCAGACCAAATTCACGCGCCAGCGGCAGGAGTCGGTCTTTCCTGTTATGGATGGCGGAGGAATACCAGGCAAAGAGATGGGTCAGCAAATAGCCGACCCGGCCCGCCACTTCGAACATGTAATCATCCAGGTCGGTTTCATCGTTGACTTGTGGACCGCGCTCCACCCAGCGCGCCATGCCGAGCGTGCTGTGAATGACATGCTGGGTAATGATCTCCTGTACTTCCTGTGGAAGAGTGGTAAGGCGCCTCAAAATATCCGCGGCGTGTTGGGCAACCACCGCGTCCGGGTTGGAGGTATCTGCATTTTGGATCTCGCGGGTCAGATCTTCGCTGTTTGCCTTGTCTTCCAGGATCTCCACCCAGGTGTTCAGTAATCTCACTTTGCTCTCTGCAGTCATATCTTCATTGTCTTCCAGGTAGTCTGAAACCCGTAAAAGCAGATACGCAACGGTCGCGGCGTCACATAATATGCCTGGTAATTGCTCTATGCCAATTGCAAACGTTCGGCTGGCGCTCCTCAATAAATATCGCAGAGACATCATAATTCCTCACATTATACGTGAAGTTCTTATGACTCAACCCTCTGGCTGAACATCCGTTTCCCTGCGGCTTGTCATGGATGGGATGGCTCTGTCAGCGAGACGATTTCAGCCCTCTCCAGCGCGCGACTTAAATCCATACTTTTCAGGATGATCGCCACATCCCGGATTCCCGACCCGGTGGAGATTTCCTCCTCCTGCAGCACGCTCGTATCGATCAGGACCCTGATCGGGCTCTTCAACCCAAACGGACTCACCGTCCCGACGCGGTATCCCGTGACCTCCGGGACTTCCTCTTCCGTGGCCATCCGAATGCGCGACCGCCCGACGAACCGGCGCAGTTTTTTCCAATCCACTTGTGCAGGTCCTGCCATCAGGACCATCACGAACTCCCCCGGTCGAATCTGGAAAAGGATGCTGCGCACGATTTGCTCAGGTCTCTGTTCTCGGTCGGAGGCAGCCTGCTCGAGTGACTCCACCGGCCTCTCATGCCGAAAGACCCGGTGGGGGATGTTGAGTTTTTCCAAAGCGAGGCTGGCGGGCGGCTGGCGCGCGCGGAGGGAATCAGCATGCATGGCTGGATTATATCGTCACAAGCGGAAGCCTCTTGACAACTGCTCCCGGTTCTGCTACTATATCTATGATAGATATATCCGAGATAGATATAAGAGAGGTTCCCATGCCCCATACGAGTTCGTCCCTCGTTCCCGGCCAGCCCTTAACGCCGGCAGTGTTCCACATCCTGCTGGCGTTGGCTGACGGCGACAAACACGGTTATGCCATCATGAAAGACGTGGAGCACCAGACCGCCGGCCGCCTCAAGCTGGGACCGGGTACCCTTTACGGCACGATCAAACGCTTGCTCGCTGCCAGCCTGATCGTGGAGGTGGACGAGCGCCCCGACCCTGAGCTGGACGATGAGCGGCGGCGCTATTACCGGCTGACGGCGCTCGGGCGCAGGCTGGCGCTGGAGGAGAACGAGCGGCTGACGCAGGCCGTGAAAGCTGCGCGCTCGAAACGCCTAGCGGATAATCCATTGAGTTGAGGAGTGCATTCATGAAGACGAACAGATGGGTTGCGTCATCGCAACGCCTTTATTGCTGGCTATTGCAGTTGTATCCGCAGGCATATCGTGCAATCTACGAATCGGAGATGCTCCACCTCTTCAGCGACCAGTGCCAGGAAGCGTACAAGCAACGGGGGAGGGCGGGTATCCTGTCGCTGTGGCTGCGCACACTGGTCGATGTGGGCGTGACAGTGATTCGCGAGCATCTGAGTGATCCCGATGCCAGAGTCGGGCTTCTGGATGCCGCGCCGAATAAACCGCTTCCCTGGAAAGGCGTGCTGCTGGTATTGATCCCCGGTCTGATCTTCTTTGTCAGCCAGATCGAGCAGGTAACCTCGAACAATGACTGGTTCTTCCTGGCATTTTACCGGGCAGGCTACTTTCTGATCCTGCCGGTGCTGCTCGTCTGGCTGGTGACCCGCAGGTTCCCCGTCTGGGGGTTGATCCCACTTGGTTTACTTTACGAAACGTTATGGAATTACAGCCAGCGTTCTAATCTGGGCAACTTGCCTTTCATCGGTCACTGGTTTGACAATGACTCTGTGGTTTTGTTTGGTATGCGTACCAGTCCTTATGATTTAAAAAATTCATTAGTGGTATCACTATGTGCGATTTTGTTAGGCATCCTGATCTGGTATAGTGCTCGCCAGAGGCAAATATCCCGGAGTGCCTGGAAATGGCTGGGTGTTTATGGCTTGATGATCGCTCTTAGTATCGCCGGAGAATTTTATCGCTTTGCAAGCTGGTGGCCCCTGGATGAAACGCGCGAGTACTTTCTCCAAATCCCTGTATGGGATCTTTATCAGACGCTCCCATTCCTGCTGCTGGTTTTCATTGGTATGTTTTTTGCCCGCAAACATGGCGGACTTACGTTTCTGCTGCTTCTGGGATATTTGCTCCCGACCGTTATCTTTGGGCGCTATGGCAGTTGGAATGAACCCATCAGTTTCTATCTGGTGAGTCTGGCAGTATTAATGTATCGCTTCGTAGTGGCGCTCGTCGCACCTGTCTGGTTGGTACGCGCGGCATCCGTACCTGGACGACAACGCGCGGCAGCCATCCCGGTTGCCATTGCAATTTTCTGTCACGTCGCCCTCAATTTTATTGTCTCACTGGCGTGGGCGGGCGAAATCGGGTATCCGGCTACTGTGTTTGAGCTTGTGTTTAACAGTTGGGGACAGTTAATCGTTGCCGCTGGTCTGGCACTGGCTGTAACTCTCTATTTACCCAGGGAGAAGGACCAGGCTGTTGCCTCCCCGCCGGCACTTGCTGCGGCAACAGAATAATTTTCGAAAAGAATCAGGAGTAACTGTAGAGACCAGCGGAGCCTTTGGCGCTGCCGTAATGGCAATAATTCTTGGCAATATTGCATAGTGGAAAATAAATCTTCAGACCCTGACTACTTGACCGGCATTGACGGATTAAGAGCAATTGCTGTACTGGCAGTGATGATCTGTCATACAGAAATTCTTTCCTTTTTGCCGGGGGGATTTACCGGGGTTGATGTGTTTTTCGTTATTTCCGGATATCTAATCAGTAAATCGTTATTCAGGAAATCTTCTCTCCAACTTTCCAGTTATCTCTCGGAATTTTATAGAGGCAGGATCGTCAGGCTGCTTCCGGCACTTCTGGTATGTCTTATTGTTACTATGACAGCTTCGACTTTATTCATCCCGTTGTCCTGGTTAAGTTCGACAAACAGTGAGACGGGTTTGATGGCGTTTTTCGGAGGGAGCAATTTTGCGCTGGTTCGACATTCCAACGGATATTTTTCACCGAGAGTTGAGTTCAATCCCTTTCTTCATACCTGGTCATTGGCAGTTGGGGGGCAATTCTATCTGTTTTTTCCTTTGCTGTTCTACATTTGGCTGAAGTCCAATAAAAAACGATCATTGTACGGATATTTATCCCGGGGTTTGTTGCTGGGGGTAGCGATCTTATCTCTTGCCTGGGCATATTTTGAAACGGGGTCCAATCACGACCGTGCTTTTTATTTATTACCAGGCAGGTTCTGGGAATTCGCAGCAGGGGCATTGCTTTTTAAACTGCACTCCAGCAAATTATGTACATCGAATTCGAAAAATATATCGGGTACATTTTTGGCGTCCGGCGTTATTCTGCTGAGCATCGGATTTGTTTATTCCGAACAAAATGCCTTCCCGTTTCCCTGGGCAATGATCCCTGTCTTTGGCACGATGTTGTCGATCAGCGGTGTTACAAATGCTTCGGATCAATTGTCTGTTATTCATCAATTTCTTCAATCGAAATTGATCACCTATATAGGAAGAATATCATTTTCTCTTTATCTATGGTATTGGCCTGCATCCGTACTCTTTCGTTGGACGATCGGATTCGACAGAGTAGAGTACAAGCTTGTTTGTCTTGTGTTTGTTTTCTTATTGGCGGCGGCCTCGTATCGCTTTGTTGAGTCTCCTGTTCGCACCAATAAATACCTCCTGAAACAGGAAAACTGGAAATTGATCGTATGCGGGCTTGCCGCAGTCTGTGCTTCATATTTTATTGCAAACAATATCGATAAATCGCAATCGACCGTAAGCCTGAGTGTTACCAGAGATCGATATACCTGGTATCCGGGGTATGGACATAGCGAATCGGATAATGCGAACACAGACGCAGATATTGCCGGTCTGCAGCTCTTTGTTATTGGTGATTCTCACGCTGCAGCCTATCGAACGATGCTTGCAGAGGCAGCCTCGGAATTGGGTGTTAAAGTACATCTATATGAGCATGGAGGCTGCCCGGTAGCCAGCCTGCTTATGCCAATGAGCCAGACAATGCTTTGCAAAGAGTATTATGACAGCACATTAACTGAAGTGGGAAACCTGGCGAAGCCGGATGACATAGTGTTTCTCCCCTCATTGCGCATGCCTGAACTATCCGACCAGTTTGAGGTGATCGATGAAGCGGCAGTGATAACTAAATTCCACAGCCCCGAGGCCGCGGAATATCGGCAAAAAGCATTGGAGGATGCCAGCCGCTTGATCGAAATATTCAATGCTCAGGGAATTCATGTTTTGATCGAAGCTCCACTGCCTGTGTTCAGAGCACCCCCTTATCGTTGTTCTGACTGGTTCAACAGAACGAATCCGATATGTTCGCCCGGCTTTTCAATAGACCGTGAGCTTTTGCTGGAACTCCGTCAGCCTGTTATGGATTCACTCGAAGTCCTGGAGAGCAGCCACCACGATCTGTCTGTTTGGGATCCGTTCTTTGTATTGTGCAAAAGTGAGAATTGTTCGGCTTATGACGGCGACAAACCGTTATTTTTTGATGGGGATCATTTGAGCGCTCATGGCAATCGAGTCCTCACACCTTCGTTTATCAATAAAATTTTAGATACCTGGCATCGCTAAAAACATCGTCGTTCTATCTTGCTTGCAGCGTGGGGAGGGCGTAAATCAAATGACCGGTTTTGATTACCTTACACTTTCAGAATCGGGACGCTGATTCACGCTGAAAACGCAGTTTTTTGTCTTGAATCAGTGTTTTTCTGCGTCCC
>JAFGCG010000033.1 GCA_016932715.1 Anaerolineales bacterium | reverse complement strand
TAATTATTATATTTTGGACAAGGTCTCGCGTGTGCTGCTGGTGGATGCCGGCAACCAGATCTATTCCGATACCCGCTATCACTACGATGGCCAGATCAATACCGCGCCCACACGCGGCGATGTGACCCTCGTCCAGCGCCTGACCGGAAGTGGAGACCAAACGATCGATACCGAGACGCACTACAACGTGTATGGAAATGCCGACTCGGTCAAAGCGTACCGGAGCTATGGTGTCGTAAATACTCCCCCTACAGGTGCGTATTGGGAATCCACCACAGCATACGATTCTGTACAGAATGACCCAACGCAGAGTTACCCGATCTCGGTGACCAACGCGCTAGGACAGTCTTCCTCCTCTGTGTATTTGCGTACCCTGGGTGTAGCTTACCAGGCCACCGACCCCAATGGCTGGACGACCGCCATGACGTATGACGGCCTGGGACGGACTCTGTCTGTTACGCCTCCGGGCTTGGCGCAGCCCGGCACCTGGTACAGCTATCCCTCGCCGGATGCGAATGGGCGCATCGCCGCGCCGCATGCCGTGGAAATGCAGATCCTGGATACCATCGCGGGCAAGTATCGTTCTGTCTGGGGAATTTACGATGGTGCAGGCAGGATGCTCCAGACACAGGTGGATGCGGGAAGTAAACTGCTGGTCAACACTACCCTGTTCAATGCGCAAGGGCTGGCAAGCCAGCAGAGCCTGCCCTATGAAGTGACTGCTGCCGGCGGAAACTACATCTACGATTCCGGCAGCCAGTACTCGACGTCACAATATGATGCATTGGGACGCGTTACCAGCGTCACAGCGCCGGGAGGAATTACGAGTCAGACCTCCTACGATGGCTTGACCACCACTACCCTGGATCCCAATGGCAACAAGGTCAGCCGTACCACGGACGGGCTGGGGCGCATGATCTCGGTAGCAGAGTTCTCCGATCCTTCTACCGTCTATGCCACCACAGCATATTTCTACGATGCTGCCGACCGTCTTATCCAGGTCAAGGATGCGAAGTTCAATAACACCACGATCCAGTATGACTGGCTGGGACGCAAACTTGGCATGGATGATCCCGACATGGGCATCTGGACCTATGAATATGATGCGCTTGGGAATATGACCTCGCAGACCGATGCCAGGAGCCAGGAACTGACCTTTGCTTACGATGCTCTTAATCGCTTGACGACGAAAAGTGATGGGGATGAAAACACGGTCGATCCGGTCTACACCTATGGAACCCAGCCGGGGACGATCGGTCTGCGCACCGGCATGATCGACCCAAGCGGTTCTTCGAGCTGGACATACTCGAACTATGGCAGGACCGTCACGGAGACGCGCACGATCGGGGGAGAGCAGCATGCGGTCACGACCGTTGCCGACTGGCTGGGCCGCGCCATGACGACTACCTATGATGACGGCGAAGTCCTTTCCTATACCTACGACGAACTCGGCCGCCCCGATCAGCTGGAGAGCGACGAGGCAGAGAATACACTCGTTGACCTGGCATACAATGTGCTTGGGCAGATCACTACACAGACCCTGGGGAATGGCACGGTCATCACCAACACCTATGATTTCAATGCTTCAGACAACAGCGGGACGACCCGCCTGACGAATCGGAAGGCGGTCAACAATAGCGTGACCCAGCTCGATCTGTCTTATGCGTACGATTCGAATGGCAATATCACGCGCCTGACCGACAAGCAGTTGAACGAAACCCAGTTCTATGACTATGATTTCCTGAACCGCTTGACGAGCGCCATCGGTGCGCAGGGCACCCCGACCGCCGCACCGGCTGACCCGGAGACGTATGGTCAGCAATTTGAATATGACAAAGTGGGGGACATCGAGCAGATCAACAACTGGGGCACGGCTCCAACCCAGCAGCAGGGTCGCGCGCCTGTGGAGGGTCCCGCGTTTGTGAGCTACCCGGATCCCAAGCCGCAGTTTGCTGACAAGGCGCTGCTCGCGCCGATGGCGCCTGTCCCTGTATTCCGGCAGGAACCGACGGAGACCGAGACACCGACCGCTACGCAGACTGCCACCGGAACGCCGACGAATTCTCCGACGGCTAGCAACACCCCTGTCCCGACCAACACGCCTGCCGGGACAAGCACTCCCTCCAATACACCAACCATTACATTGACACCGAAGGTTGACGATGGCTACACTGTCTCGTTGCTTCACATGAACGGGACAGACGGATCAACGATTTTCACAGACGAGGCAGGAAAGACGTGGACAGCGAACGGAACTACCCAGATCGATACGGCTCAATCCAAGTTTGGCGGAGCGTCTGGATTATTTAATGGGACAGGTGATTACCTTCAAGGAGATGGAAGTTCTGATTTTGCATTTGGAACGGGTGACTTCACAATTGATTTCTGTTTTCGCCTTAATTCGGCTGCGACATATCTCTTGCTCGATTCCCGTCCAAACGCAACAAACGGCCTATACCCCACGATCTATGTTCAAGGTAATGTTTTGAAATATTATACAAATTCAGCAGACAGAATTGTGGGAAGCACTTCGCTATCAGTCAATACATGGTATCACGTTGCACTTGTCCGGAGCGGGACAAACACAAAGCTGTTCTTGAATGGAATACAGCAAGGTTCTACGTATGTAGACAGCAACAACTATTTGTCGGGCTCATCTCGCCCAATCATTGGCGCTAGTGGCTTTGCTCCTGGAGAGTACGCTATTAACGGCTGGATTGAAGAATTTCGTGTTTCCAGAGGCATTGCCCGTTGGACATCCAATTTCACGCCATCTTCCGTGGAATACGGCTTTGCCACGCCAACTCCTACTGTTACTGCAACCTATACACCTACAGCCATACCGACAAGCGGGTTTGCCATCGATGATTCCTACAGTGTCGCACTGCTTCACATGGACGGGGTAGATGGGTCGACGACATTTACTGATGAAAGTGGCAAAGCATGGACAAGCCATGGCAATGCTCAACTTGATACGGAACAATCTGTCTTTGATGGAGCATCTGGCTTTCTTGATGGGAGCGGAGATTATATCGATACAGCCGATCATGCAGATTTTGATATCGGATCAGGCGATTTTACAGTGGACTTTTGGTTCCGGAAAAATGTCAATGGAACGACTCAGGCCGCGTTCGGTCAGGGTCCCTCCTCTGGAGGTGGAACATCCACGTCTCTTTACGGGTATATGAGCTTGGCCGACAATAAAATCTCCATCCGTGGTTATACAGGTTCAACCATTAAGACCATTAATAGCTCTGGAACCGTAACGGACACAAACTGGCATCACTATGCAGCAGTCAGAAGTGGAAATATACTGTATCTTTTCCTAGATGGTATTAATCAGGGAACATTAGATGTTACAGGTGTGACCTTCAACAATTCGCCCAACAAAATGACGATTGGAAGGCCCGGAGAATATGGCGGTGGATATGCAAACGGTTGGATCGATGAATTCCGTTTCAGCAAAGGCATCGCCCGCTGGACATCCGACTTCACGCCGCCAACCTCGGAATATGCGCCCGGAACAATGGCAGAGAGCCTCGTCGCGCATTGGGACTTCGAGGATGTAACAGCTACAACGGTCCCGGATGTCGCGACCGGTGGTCCTTATAACAATGCCGCGACTCTGCAGAACGGGGCGGCGATTATTACCGACGGGGCGAATGGCAGCGCGGTTTCCTTTGATGGCGTGGATGATTATGTTGGGGTCCCAAATCAGACCGAGATCCGGAAGAATGGCAGTTTCACACTTTCCGCCTGGATCAATCCCGCCTCGCTGGTGACCAATCGTACACAGTACATAGTCAATAAAGGCGTTTCCACGACCGATTTCGATTACGGCTTTATTACCACGACCACGGTTGGAAGCGGCACGGCGACGCCCACACCGCCTGCGAATATCGATGCGAACGGGAAGCTGGTCTTCCGCGTCGGCGACTTGACCCCGAACAAGGTGGTCGGACCGATCCTGCCCGTCAATACCTGGACGCTGGTGACCGGTGTGTACGATCAATCCAGGGGTGAATTGCGCCTCTACCTCAACGGGACGCTGTCCGCAGTCGAAAAAGTGACCGGCACCGTCAGCATGGGCACGGGTGCGCTACGATTTAGCAGCCCGGCGCCAAACCAGTTTGACGGCAAACTGGACGATGTGCGTTTCTATAACCGCGCCCTGACGGATCAGGAAGTATCCCAGTTGTTTGGAACCTTTGCGACGCCGACTCCGCTGCCGAGCATTACGCCCACAGCAACGTCGGAAGCGACCTTTACGCCGACGGCTACTGCACTGCCGGCGAGCGCCCAGCAGTGGGGCACCGGAGATGACGGTGATTTAACTGTGTCGGGTACATTCAATCTTAATGCAGATGGGTCGAACGGCCGGACGTGTGCAGATGGTGTCAGTTACAGCGTGACGGGTTTGAACAGTACCAGGGCGTATGTAAGTCCGGCGCCCACGGCAGGTTGTTTGCAGGCAGGGGACGAGGTCATGTTGATCAACCTGCAGGGGACCAGCAGCAGCACGTATAACACAGGCACCTATGAATTCCTGCGAGTTGCCTCGATCGGTGCAGACTATGTGCAGTTTACAACCATGAAACTCCACTGGTATGGAGAGGGCTGGCGCAGTGACGCCAATATCGGCACAGGGTCGACACAACAAAAGGTGATGCTGATCCGCGTTCCAAACTATGAGGATGTGGAGGTGAATGGCACTCTGACCGGTAATGCCTGGAACGGGGCGAAGAACGGCGTCCTCGTGTTCCGGGTCTCCGGGACGCTGAGTGGTACCGGCACAATCTCGGCCAACGGTCTGGGATTCCGCGGAGGTGGGTCGGCGCAGTATGGCGAAGGCATCCAGGGATATATTGCTGGCTCGGGCGGAGGAGCCCACGGTCAGCCGGCGTGGGAGGCCGCTTGTCTTGTCCATCCTGCAGCTGGCGGCAGCTATGGGACCGGAGGTTCCAACGGCAATATTCCGTGGGGCTATGATAATGTATACCGTACCACGAACAGCACCTACACTCCCGGTGGAAGCGTCTATGGAGATACAACCCTCTCCAGGATCATGTTTGGAGCCGGCGGCGGGGGCGCCTGGAAGGATAGGCATGAGAATTCCTGCGGTGCCGGCAAACCTGGCGGTGGGATCGCGTTTGTCATCGCACAGACAATCAACTTCCCCGGTACGGTCAGTGCCAGGGGAAGTGATAGTGTCAATTACCCGGGCGCGGGAGCCGGCGGCAGTATCCGTGTGGAGGGGAACGATATTACCTTGAACGCGCTCAATGCCAGCGGCGGCGCGGCGGGATCCGATGGAGGTGGAGCAGGCGGAAAGGGACGCACTGCCATTTATTATCAAACCAGCAAGAGCATTACCAGTAGCAATCCGTCCCCCTATGTTGGCTTATTGGGAGGGGAACAGACTACTCCTACGCCCACGCCTACGGTCAATCCATTCAGCCAGTATGGCAATGGGGCAGACGGCGATCTATCCATTGCAGCCGGGACAACGTTCAATATCCATACACAATCCCAGAACCTGAACCGCACCTGTACAAGTGGAGGTGATTCTGTCTCCTATAAGGTCACCGCGTTGACAAGCTCCTCGGCGACGCTCTCGAGTTCCCCGGCAAGCCATTGTCTGGTGGCGGGTGACGAGATTCTACTGATCAATCTGCGCGGGACCTCGACAAGTACTGTCAACACCGGTAAGTATGAGTTCTTGCGCGTGGGCGCCGTTGCCGGGAACAGCGTTCAATTCCTGACGCCGAAAGTGCATTTCTATGGAAATGGCGCCAGCGATGACAGCGGGGTTGGCACAGATCAACTGGTAACTATTTACAGAGTTCCGAACTACCGCAACGTCACCGTGAATGGCACCCTGACGGGCAGCGCCTGGAATGGAGCGGCGAACGGCGTCCTCGTGTTCCGGGTCTCCGGGACGCTGAGTGGTGCCGGCACAATCTCGGGCAACGGTCTGGGATTCCGCGGAGGTGGATCGGCCGCGTATGGCGAGGGCATCAAGGGGTACATCGCCAACTCAGGCGGCGGTGGTCATGGTCAGCCGGCGTGGGAGGCCGCTTGTC
This sequence comes from Anaerolineales bacterium, assembly GCA_016932715.1. Lineage (GTDB taxonomy): Bacteria > Chloroflexota > Anaerolineae > Anaerolineales > Villigracilaceae > Defluviilinea. The sequence continues at coordinate 20,099 of JAFGCG010000033.1, read as the reverse complement.
TTGTCCATCCCGCGGCTGGTGGTGGCTATGGGACTGGAGGTTCCAACGGCAATATTCCGTGGGGCTATGACAATGTATACCGTACTACCGACGCCAGATATACACCTGGCGGCGGCGTGTATGGCGATGCGACCCTCTCCAAGATCCTGTTTGGTGCTGGCGGCGGAGGCGCTTACAAAGACAGGAATAATAATTCTTGTGGTATCGGCAGGACTGGTGGTGGGATCGTGTTTGTCATCGGACAGACGATTAACTTCTCCGGTACGGTCAGTGCCAGGGGAAATGATAGTGTCAACTATCCGGGAGCGGGAGCCGGCGGCAGCGTTCGCGTCGAGGGGAATGATATTACCTTGAACGCGCTCAATGCCAGCGGTGGCGCGGGTGGATCTAGTGGAGGTGGAGCAGGCGGAAAAGGCCGCATCGCCATTTACTATTCCAGCTCCCTGACCAACGAGGCGACGATCTGCGCCCAGGCTTCGACATATTGCAAGAATACAAGCGAGACGAGTACACCTACGCCAACGCCTACGACAGTGACCGGCACCAATCCGGGTACGACCGGCCTGATCTCCTGGTGGACGCTGGATGAGACGAGCGGAACACGCAACGATAGCCATGGCACGAACGATTTGACCGATACCAACGCGGTTGGATATGCTCCCGGCGTCAAGGGCAATGCTGCCAGCTTTGTACCCGCCAATCAGGAGCGTCTCACTGTTCCGGACAATCCCGATATCAGCACGGGTGATATCGATTTCACCCTGGTCGCTCATGTATACCTGAATAACGCCGCGAATGCCTATAATCTTGTGGATAAGTCCGGTACGGCAGCTGCCTACGATTACCGGCTTGCTTACAACCCGGCTACAGGATTCCGTTTGCGCGTGGGTACTGCCACATATGTAGATAGCGGTCCTGTTTCAGCGAATACCTGGCATACGGTGATCGCCTGGCACGATTCGGTGAATGACACGCTCAATATTCAGGTGAATGATGGGACGGTGAACACGGTCAGTTACTCAGGTGGCGCGGCGGATACGGACTACCCGTTGGTCCTTGGCGCAGCTGCAGATGGCACGTACACGCTCGACGGCCGCCTGGATGAAGTTGCCCTGTACAAACGTGTGCTCACGGCGGCGGAGCGCACCTGGCTATATGACGGTGGTTCATCGCGCACATACGCAGAAGTCAGCACCTCCGCGGCGCAGGGCTGGTACCCCAGCAACTACACCTACAGCACGGACATCCCTCACGCGGTAGTCTCAGTGGTCAGTGGTCAGTCATCAATTTTCAGTGGGACCTACGACGACAACGGCAACATGACCTGCCGCGTGGAAAGCGGCGTGACCTACGTCCAGACCTACAACGCGGAGAACCGCATCGCCTCGATCCAGAAGCTCGAGAGCGGGACCTGCGCCGAACCGGGGAACCTGACAGATAAATGGGACTTCACCTATGACGGCGACGGTGTCCGCACGGGACAATCGTACACTCCCTACACGGACGGACAGCCCGGGACTGCAGAGATCACGCGCTACTACTTCGGCGGCGCCTACGAAACGACCGGGAGCGCCTGGAAGAAATACTACTCCTTCGGCGGGGCTACGCTCATGCGCGACGCGACCGGGTTCAAGTACTTCCTCAGCGACCACCTCGGCTCGACCTCGGTAGTGTTGAGTGACACAGGCGCGATCCTCGAGCAGCAGCGTTACCTGCCCTTTGGACAGGCACGGGTCATGCCGCCGTACGCGAGCGTCACTTCAACCGATTTCACGTATACCGGCCAGCGCAACCTGGAAGGCACCGGCTTGATGGATTACAAGGCAAGATTCTATTCGCCTTCGCTCGGTCGGTTCATTCAGCCGGATAATATTATTCCTGGCGCGGCGAATCCGCAGAATTGGAATAGATATAGTTATGTCACGAATAATCCATTACGGTATACTGACCCCACTGGACATATGCTGGATAAGGGTTATGGCAGCTACTGCGACGCAAAATGCCGGGAACGGATACGAATAAATGAGCATATAGAAAGAGTCAGGGATAGAAACAAGGGTAAAAACATAAGTGGTGGCACACCAACGGCAACTCCCCGGCCTACTAGAACTCCTACAGTTACACCGACGATTACACCGACATTGGACCCAACTCATAGTTCGTTACTAACTACTATTCCTAGTGGAAATTACATTTCAACTCCATTGTCTCCTACGGCTGAATTTTCTATAGAACCGGCTCCGACAGCAACACCAACACCCACTCCTTCAGGGACCCCTGCACCTTTTAATCTGGCAAAAGAATTTAATAAACAATTAGATGATTTTAACCCAATGGCACCTGGAATTGGCGATATGGTACCCCCGAGTTGCCCCGTCAATGGTGTTGATCCTTGTGCGGGCATTCGAATGGCTGATCAGATAATTACTGGCATCCTCGGTGGCGCGCGGATTGTTAGAGATGAAATAATCTATCATACCCCAGGCCCAACATCAACTCTATCTCCTGACATAACGCCAACTATGTCGCCAACATTAACAATAACATCTACGTCTACGCCGTCGGCTACACCTACTCCTTATTTTGTAACCCCAACCACTAGTCCTGTTGTAACTACTATACCTGCGGCACCTACTCTGCCTTAGTATGTGATTCTTAGCAGGCACTAGAATGAGCAAGTTGTAGTGCCTGCTAGAGACATTTATCGATATAATAACTATGAAATGTAACACCGCTATGAAAAATATCATTGCTCCTATGCTACTTGTTTTAACAATTGGCATCTTGGGATTTGTAAACTTTATATATCCACTATTTAGCATATTTTCGCAAGGAGATAGTTTAGATTTTAACAGTTATCGCTACTTTTTTATCATTGCATGTTATATATGTGTTACTTTTATAGTTTGGACTGAAAGAGAAAACTTAGCATCCTGGAATCTTGATCGGCTTTCTCTACTTGTCCTGGTTCTATTTGCAGTTGTTCGCGTAAACCTACAAATACCTTATGAGCAAAATTACAAAAATTTGATTATATTTTTAGGTTTGTCTCTCTTGGCAGTGTGTGCAGTAAACTGGAAAAAGATCCCTCAGACAAGCATGCGCTGGGCACTTATTGGACTGTTGTCTTGTGTTTTTGTAATTCCCTTAGCTTTCATTGAATCTCAGTTGCTGGAAAAATATGCAACTTCCAGTATTCTTTATCAAACGAAGTTTCTTAGTTATGCTGCGCAAAATTTATTGTATACTGCCTCTTTTGTGGCACCCTATGAAGAAATCATAATACGAGGCGTGTTTTGGGGGCAATTAAGAAGATGGAACATCTCTGACAACAGAATTGTTTGGATACAGGGATTTTTGTTCTGGCTTTTGCATCCTTGGCAAATATTAACACCCGTGACATTTTTTTTAACCCTTCCTGCCCTCATTTTGATATTAAGTTCGCTTGTAAAGTACTCTAAGCAACTGTTTCCTTCTTTGATCTCACATACATTAATTAATTTCTTGTCCCCGATTTTAATAAGCTTCATTTTTTGAATTATTGCTGCCGACTGATCCGGTGCCGCCACAATCCGTGAGTATATGATCTATCGAACTGATACAAAGATATGGAAAACCATCTCGGCACAAATAGGTAATACAGAAGCATATGTACAAGAACTCTTTGTTTCAAAAGATGGTTCTGTGTGGGGGCAAAACGCCTGGACAGCATATTCCAATCCCTCAGGAATACCTGTTTTAAGCAAATACAATAAAAAGGAGGAAAAATTTGAATTAGACAAGAATGTTGTATCTATTCCTGCTGCCTGGAGGAACTCTGGCGGCTATGATTATTGGAGCAATGTGCTGCTAGATCAAAGCGGAATGTTCTGGATCGTGGCGAATAACGATGCTATCTTTAGCTAGTTCGTGTCCAAGAAATCAGTTTTCATGATGTGGTGAGAGGCACATCGCGATGATGCTTGATCAAGAATTGGGCAATCGTTGCCAGATTGTTGGCAATGACACCCCAGCCAACCAAACGTTCCATGCCAAAAGTGAAGTCACCAAAATCAAGCAAGTAAAAACAACTCTTCCCACTCGAATTGAGAGCTGGAAGAGTTGTTTATCGCAGGGGAAAGCGCCGATCAACAGGGGCTGAATGTTCTTGTTGTCTCAATTCCTATTTAACTCGGCGCAATCTCTATTTCACTGCGCTCAATTTCTAACAGAACCTACAACACAAACTAACACTCACTGTACCCGCAGGCATAACATTTCCGGCAGCCTTCCTCATTGACCACTGCCGCCTCCCCGCATTCGGGGCACAGGTCACCGATCTTCATCTTTTGAAGCAGGGCTTCCTCCTCGAGGGTCGGGTGCCCACCGTTGCCGCCGTCCGGCTTCTCCTCATCAGGGCTGCTTCGCTTGTCTTCCGCAACGGGCGGCGCGCCAGCCTTGTCCACAGGACTGCTTCGCTTGTCGCGCAGGTACATGTCGAGGATCTGTCCGATGCCATCGGGCAGCGAGCGGACGCGGTTGGGTCCCATCCCCAGCGAACGTCCGCCGCCGATGCCCATCAGCTGGCGCACGACCTCGCGCAGGCGGTCAGTCTGTTTGGTGGGCGACGACATGCGCAGGATGTACGAGATCAGCCGCCCGATCGCTTCCGAGACTGCCGCGGTTTCCGATCCCGCCTTGGCGGTGTTGATGAACGCCTCGAAGGGCTGATCGCCTCCATTCTCGTTGATGGTGATAAAGGCCTTGCCAACTGGCGTCTCGACGTTGTAGGTCCTTCCGGTCAGGACGCGCGGGCGCGGCTTCTTAGGATCCGGCGAGAACGTGGGAGCAAGCTCCGGCTTATTCGCGCCGAGCGGAGCCGCAGGCGTAGACGAGGCGGCGTCCTTCTTCTCGGCGGTGGCATTGGTCTCCAATACAACCTTCTCGCGCGAACCGGTCACATAGACAGTGATCCCTTTGCAGCCCAGCTCCCATGCCAGCATGTAAGCTTTGGCGACATCCTCTTCCGTGGCGGTCTCAGGGAAATTGATGGTTTTACTCAGACTGTTATCTACGAACGCCTGCAGCGCAGCCTGCATGCGAACGTGTTCCTCGGCCGTGATATCCGCCGACACGACGAACACATCGCGCACCGCCTCCGGGATGTCCCTGATCTGCTGGCACGTCCCCTGACGCATCACCTGCTCGACGATCTCCTGCCGCTTCTCCTCGCCAAGTCCCAGCTTCTTCAGCGCCTCCTCGAAGCGCGGGCTGGCATAGGTCAGCCTGAGGTCCCTGCCATTGTCGTTGACGTGGCGGATGTACGCCAGCGCGAAGACGGGTTCACAGCCATAGCCTTCACAGCCCGCGACGGTGGCAATCGTGCCGGTCGGCGCGACCGTGGTCTGCGCGGCGTTGCGGATGCCATGCCTGCGGATGCCTTCCACGACCCTCTCCCACCGGACCTCGGGCCTGCCCCAGCGATCCTCGAACGGGACCAGCGACCGGGGCGGAGTCCACGTCAGGTTGTCCATGTCGTAGATCGAACCTTCGATGGCAGGGAACGGTCCGCGCTCTTCAGCCAGCTCGACGCTGGTCTTCATCGCGTGATAGCGGACGAACTCCATCACCTGCGCGCCAAACTCCTGTCCCTGCGGCGAGCCGTAGCGCACTCCCACATGATACATCAGGTCCGCCAAGCCCATGATGCCGAGACCAATGCGGCGCGCCCGGAGCGCGGCTTCCTGCAACTGGGGCACCGCGGGCACGTAGGCGTTCGCCTCGACCACATCATCGAGGAACTGCGTTGCCAGCACCACGCTCTGCCGCAGCGCCTCCCAATCCACCGTGCCGTCGGGTCCGCAGTGCTCGTTGAGATTGACAGAGCCGAGACAGCAGTTCTCGTAGGGTCCTAAGGCTTGCTCGCCACAGGGGTTTGTCGCCTCCAGTGGATAAAGATGTGGAACTGGATTTGTGCGATTTATTTGATCGAGATACAACACACCAGGTTCCCCGTTGTGATGTGCCTGTTTGATGATCTTGTTGAATAGTTCACGCGCCTTCACTTTTTGATAACTGCGGATCGTAATGCCTTCTTTTTCCGCCTGCTCCAGCGTGCCGCTAAATCCGTGTTCTTTCATCTCCCTGATATCAGGGAAGCGCAATTCCCATTCAGCATCCTCTTTTACGGCGCGCATGAACGCGTCGGTGATGCCCACCGAGATATTGAAATTCGTAATGTGATTTTCGTTCGTCTTGGAAGTGATAAAGTCTTCCACATCGGGGTGATCGACGCGCAGGACCGCCATATTGGCCCCACGCCTTGTTCCGCCTTGCGCAATCTCATCAAAGGCATGATCGTAGACGCGCAGGAAGCCAACCGGACCGGTTGCCTGACCGGCTGAGGTGTGCACGAGCGCGCCTTTCGGCCGCAGGCGCGAGAACGAGAAGCCATTCCCGCCTCCCGTCTGCTGGATCAAGGCCGCGTCGCGCAGGGTCTGGAAAATGCCGGCGGGGTCGCGCCCCATGTCATCGGTGATCGGCAAGACGAAACATGCCGCCAGCTGCCCCAGCGGAGTCCCGGCTCCGGTAAACGTCGGGGAGTTCGGAAAGAATTTCTTGCTGGAAAGTAAATGGTAATACTCGACCGTTCGCTTCTGCACATCGGCGCCCCACTGCTCCTCCACCTTGGCAACATGGTACGCCACGCGCCAGAACATTTCCTCCGCGGTTTCGACCGGGCTGCCATCCTCCCTCCTGCGGACATAGCGTTTCGTCAATACCTGACGAGCGTTGTCAGTCAAATTCGCCTTTGGCAATCCTCTGGGCATGGGAGGTGTGGGAAGTAGTCCGTTCTGTAGCTTTGTGGACGAGCTTACTGCTTTACTGCTTGCCATGGCATATTCTCCTCTGAGTAAAATTTAGGTAAATTTCGACGAAAAAAGACAGAGACGCTCCGCCCTCCCCGGGCGGAAACGTCCCTGTCATTCAGTTAGCTTTCGAGCAAATGATCGATTTCTTTGCGAAGCGCGTGGAGATCGTCGAGCCCCAGATAAACGATCGCGTAGCGGATATATGCAATCTGATCCATTTCCTTCAAACCATTAATCACTAGGTCGCCGACAACACGTGAAGATACTTCAGCCTTGCCCATTTTTTGCAGTTGTGCCTCCACCTGACCGATCAGCCGCTCGATATCGGTGGCAGAGACGGGCCGTTTGGCACAGGAAATGCGAATGCCGCGTGCCAGCTTCTCTCGATCAAACTCCTCGCGGGTGCCATCCTGCTTGATGATCAAAGGAGTCGCCAGGATCGGACGTTCATAGGTGCTGAAACGCTGTCCGCACTTGAAACATTCGCGCCGTCTGCGAATGCCTCCATGGCTATCGTGAGACGTATCAAGAACCTTTGAATCATAATGCTGGCAGTATGGACACCGCATTGTTTAACCACTCCATTATTAGAACATTTGTAACCGCCAGATATGGCGTTTTTGTTCTGCATCCCCGTACATTTGGCGTTCCTTAGCCAGGATTGTAGCATAAGAGGTATAGGCATTACAAGAGGACACACGGGGGATTAACCTTAAAATATCATTACAACTTCGAAAGGTTATGCGCGTGCGTTCGATTGAATTCGATCAGGGCCTGATCGAATTCAAGCGAAGAATCAAAGCAGATTGTGATACGATAGGAATATATCGCGACGCGCATCCGCCTCATAAACATTCTAAGGAAGGAACTCGGAATGAAGGCATTCAAAGTATTCATTTTCGGATTGCTTTTTGGCTGGTTGGTCAAGTTTGCGATTGACAGAATTTACCGGGACAATGAAATCGAAGATATTCGAAATGAAAATGCATCCCTCAGGGAATACATTCGCTTACTTGAGTCGAAGCCAGGCTCTCCTGAATCAAAACCGCTAAAACGGGCGGCCGCCCAGTCCGTTCAGACCGAGGGCGGGAAAGACGACCTGAAAGTCATCAAGGGCATCGGACCCGTGCTCGAGAAGAAGTTGAACGACGCCGGCATCCTGACGTTTGCTGCTCTGGCAGGCCTTACAGCTGAGGAGCTGGAGAACATCTTTGGAGACACAAGCCGACTCGTCCAGGAAGGAAATTTGATCGTCCAGGCGAAAAAACTCGCGGGACAAAAAGAAGCCTAACCCAATTTCCAGTGTAATCACACTACCTCGCATGTAATCAATCCTTTTCAAACCTCCGGGAGGACTGCACCATGAATGTCATCGCAATGTTCGTCCTTGGCTTGCTGGTTGGCTGGCTGGCGGAATGGGTGATCGACTGGTATTACTGGCGTCGCCGTACCTACCGTCTTGCCAGTGAAAACACAAATCTCAAGGAACGTATCTCCTCGCTTGAGTCGCTCGAGACGGAACGCGAGCAGAGCTTTCAGCCAGACAAAGGCGTAGCGCTCACCGACAAGGCGGGCAGGGACAACCTCGAGGCGATCAAGGGGATCGGTCCGGTCTTTGCAAAACGATTGCACCAGGCGGGTATTCACAGCTTCGAGCACCTTTCCCATCTCCCGCGGGAGCAGCTCGGGGACATCCTGGGGAATCGTTTCAAACGATTGTTCTCCAACCAGGAGATCATCCTTGCCCAGGCAAAAGATTTCGCGCAGCAGAAAGCGCAAAAGAGGTAGGGGATCCCATGGATGCATCTACGCGCGCACCGGGCTACGACCTGTTCAAACTGATCGTTGCCATCATCCTGCTGATTCTCGCTTTAATTCTGATGTGGACATCGCTCTCTCAGACTTCCATCCCTCCTCCTGCGACCCCTTCGACTACCGCTTTATCACGCTCAGGACAACCTCTCGAAACCAGCCCGACAGTGGGTCCCGTTTCACCAACGCCCTCCCCACTGACCGCGACTGCCTCGCCGATCCCTCCGCCGATCGAGACGACGGCTGTCGAGCCCAGCCTCACGCCTCTCCCCCCACTGACTGAGACGCAGGCTGCCAAGCCCAGCCCCACCCCCATCCCAACGACGACTCCTGCGCCCGAAGCGACCACTCCCCCAATCACAGAAGTCCCCGCGACGGATGTCTGTGAGGCAGCCACTGCACGCTCGCGTTTGCATGTCGGAATGGACGCCAGGATTCTTCGGCGCTTGAACTTCCGCTCGTCGCCGGGCATTCGTGACAACTGGCTGCTGACAAATGTTCCCGGCACGCAAGTGCAGATCGTTGGGGGACCCGAATGCCTGCCCTATTGGACAGGCGCCTACCTGTGGTGGCAGGTCCAGCTGCCAGATGGACGCGTGGGCTGGTCGGCGGAAGGCTCGCTGCACGGCTCGTTCTATTTTATGGAGCCAAAGTAGGACAAGTTGTCAACTTGTCCTACTTTTCAATTTCCCCCAGGAACCTCAACACAAGCTGATTGAATACTGCCGCATGGGACTGGTGCGGGACATGTCCGGCGCGCAGGACTTCGCCGCGCGCCCGGGGCAGCGCCTCCACCACGCGCGCAAAGGAAGCGGGAGCCAGGGTCCGGTCGCGCTCCCCCCAGACGACCAGGGCCGGCACATTGATTTCGTGCAGATGCGGAGTCATATCCGAGATAACATTCGGGATGTGGTAGACGCCGGGCGCCGTCCGCTTGTAGTCAAGCGCAGTCTGGGCGCGGATCCGTTCAGGCAGGGAGTGCAATGCGCCCACGCTGTGTCCCATGGCCATGCTCGACACATCGACCAAAAATCGGAACAACCTTTCGGGCACCTGATGGATCGCCAGGTTGCTCAGGCTGGTGTGGCGATATGTCTTGCGCAGGAGCAGGGGCAGCTGGGAGGGAGAATAAAACGGGTTGATGAGGATCAGGCCGCGGGTCAGGTGAGCGAGACGCCGCGCGTATTCCAGAGCCACATACCCACCCAGCGAATGCCCGATCAACACAGCCGGCTCGGACAAATGGAATGATGCCGCCCAGTTGAAGAAGTGCTCCAGGATCCAATCCATCTGATAGGCGCGCTCATCCGGTTTTGGGCTGTCGCCGTGACCGAGCAGATCGAGCGCGTAGCAGGCATAGCCGCTGGCTGCCAGCCCGGGAATCAGATCGTCCCAATCGTGCAGGGACGCCGCCAGACCATGGATCAGGATCACCGGCGCGCCCGTCCCCTGCTGGACATAATTCGCAGTGGTTGGGATAGCAACATTTTTCTGCAATATATTTCTCATGACTTACGTACCAGCGGATTTGTCGAAACGCGAACTTCATGCCGATAAAGGTCCAGATCAATGTCCATACAAAACAGTTTATATGAAAGGGTGCGCGATGTCAAATTGCCAGTTTTGTGGTGTAATTCCTCTGTAATGTCAGGAGTATCCTATTAAGTGTAGAATTATTGTGGCGTCGCAAATAAACAGGGCCATTCTCTTGAAGAAACTTGAGCTCAACCGTCTATCCATCCGCGTCAAGCTAACCTTGCCGTACGTCCTGCTTTCGCTGCTCGTCGGGCTGGGCGGCGGAGTGATCGTCACGCAACTGATGCTCGACTTGGTGGACAAACGCTTCGAAAAGCAGCTTACCGAAACCCGCAAGCTTGCCGCGGAATTAATGGTCAATGAAGAGGACCGGCTTCTCGAAACTCTACGCCTGCTTGCCTATACAGAAGGGATCTCCACAGCCATATCTCAGAAAGACCGTGACGAAATCATCCCTCTTGCTTATCCCGTTACATTCAACGCAGGAGAGGATGTTGTTCTTGTACTGGATCAGGATGGGACAGTGCTGGCTGCCATGCTGAGAGTGAAGGATACCAACGAGTATGATTTCCCCGAGATCAGCGAGAAACTGGATACACTGCCCTTTGTAGCCAGGCTGATTCGACAGGAAGTTGACGAAGCAGGGGATAAATATTCAGGGATGTCCGATGCCAAGTGGGGTACATACTTCTTTGTCTCGGGCCCCGTGAAGGATCAGGATGGCGACGTGGTCGGTTTCATCCTGGTTGGGGAGTCGCTCAAAGGAATCGTCGACAAAATCAGTGCAGAGACCCTTGGTCGCGCAACCCTCTACGATACCGAATTCCATCCAATTATTTCGAACCTTAGCGAGCTTCCTCCCGCGCCGGCAAACATAACAGCCGAAACTGTCCTGCAAAGCAAGGATACGGACAGTTTGTTCCGGGACATGAAGATTGACAATATTGACTACACGGAAGTATTGGGCGCCTGGGAGATCCGAGGCAGCGAAGATATTGGCATCCTGGGGACGGCACTTCCACAGGACTTCGTTGTGCAGACAAGCCGGATCACGCGCTGGAATGTTGCATTGGAGATCCTCCTGGCGATTACGACCGCCATCCTCCTTGGAGTTTCTCTCGCAGGTGCCATCACCCGCCCCATCCTCAGATTAAAAAATGCCGCTTCTGAAATCTCCAAAGGAAACCTTGAGGTATCTGTCGACATGGATGGAAACGATGAGGTTGCAGTCCTGGCGAGATCTTTTAATGAGATGGCAAGAAATTTGAGACGTTCCGAGAAAAGTCTGATTCAAGCCTACGACAAAACGATCGAGGGCTGGGTAAAAGCCCTCGAGCTTCGTGATCGGGAAACCCTGGGACATACCCTGCGAGCCGCGAATATGACCATGGCATTGGCGCGGCTGATGGGTATCGAGGAAAACGATCTCCAAAATATCTGGCGAGGTGTTTTGCTGCATGACATCGGTAAAATGGGCATTCCGGATAGCATCCTCTTGAAAGAAGGTCCCCTGGATTATTGGGAGCGGAAAATCATGGAGAGACATCCGGCCCTCGCGCGCGACATGCTAAATCAGATCGAGTTTCTGCGTCCTTGTATGGACATCCCCACCTGTCACCACGAAAAGTGGGATGGCAGTGGTTATCCGGATGGGCTCGCAGGGGAGGAAATACCAATTAGCGCCAGGCTATTTATGATCGTTGACGTTTGGGACGCGCTGACCTCCAATCGCCCCTATCGCCAGGCCTGGTCGGAGCAGGATGCACTCAAGTATATAAAGGAACAATCCGGAAAGCACTTTGACCCGAAGGTTGTGGAGGCTTTTGTCGAACTGATCGAAACGGGCTTTTTCCATAAGAACGATCAAAAAACGATACCCAGCCCATATTTCGTTAGCTGAATTTCCAAAGACCGCCCTGGTGCTTAAGTTGCAACGTCCTTACAATTTTAGTGTATTGAATTCTGAGTGGTTGCACTGCATAATGAGGAGGTAATTTGTATCCTTTCTGCCAGTTTGTCCGTCTTAACATATGAGAACAGATGCCGAAAATTGCTTATTTTACAATTCTGGGAATATTGCTGCTCGCTGCAGTGACGGTGTTTAATATCACCGGGGTTAATGCGAGCGAGGAGACAAAATTCGTCCAGGTTTCGGTCCTGGCTAAGGATCGGGCCGATTACGGCGTTGATGAGAACATGAGCACCATTCCTGCGGTTTCCCCGGCGATTATAGAAGATAAGGTTCACGACATTGGGTCAGCGACATCCGAAACAGTTAAAATTATTAAGTATACAACTCTGCCTCCCAAAAATTCGGGCCCGGCGGGCGAGGCAGATGAGAGACAGATCGTTGACAAACCCGAACCCAAGAGAGAGCATGGGAACAACGGAAATAGCATCACCAATCAAAATCAGAACCAGAACCAGAATATCAACGCGAACAATAATTCCAATAAAGACAAAGATAAAGTAAAAGACAAAGATAAAGATAAAGTAAAAGATAAAGAAACCAAACCAGACAAAACTGCAGAGAAACCAACAAAGCCAGACAGAACTGCAGAGAAACCAACAAAGCCAGACAAAACTGCAGAGGAAACCAAATAAGGCTGATTGGTAAGCTTTTTAAACGTCATAGTAGATGACCGGCAGCAAGCCGGTCATCTTTTCTTACGCATAACATCCTGCAGGTTCGAGTGAATCCTGCCTGCAAGTGGTTATGTAACATTGATCTGGCTTCAGCCTGGACAACTGACCTTCGGGTTTCTATCCGTGAATATACCGAGGGGATTATGCTTCCAGATCCAGGCGCGAAGGCGCAAACGCCAGGTGTGGTATTTCGTTCAAAGGCGGATGGCAGTCGGGAATGCCTGGCATCCCAGCGCCAGGGTTACTTCGAGGTTCACACGCGCATGACTCATACCGGGGAGGATACCCACAGACTGGCGGGAGCCGAGGCCCCGGCACCTTTGTGGTCGACTATATACACATTGGAGGGCTGTAGTATGAGTTGGTCCGCGTTTGAGGCAAAACTATCCTATAATCCAGATCTGAACAAGTGAGTCCACATGAAATCCTATCGTAAAGAACTTTGGTTCAACATTCCCAGCCGCCGCGGCTTTGTGAACATCACCCCTGATGTAGAAACTGCCTTACGCGAAAGCGGCATCCAGGAAGGCTTTGTTTTGGTTTGTGCAATGCATATAACGGCCTCCGTTTTCATCAACGATGATGAACATGGTCTGCACCAGGACTACGAGAAATGGCTGGAGGGCCTCGCGCCCCACGAACCGGTCAGCCAGTATCGCCACAATGATACGGGCGAAGACAATGCCGACGCGCATATGAAACGCCAGGTGATGGGCCGCGAAGTGGTCGTGGCGATCACGAACGGGCAGCTGGATTTCGGTCCCTGGGAACAGATCTTTTATGGGGAGTTCGACGGCCGCAGAAGGAAACGGGTTCTGATAAAAATCATCGGAGAGTAGGAGTTTTTAGAGATATGGGAGTTGAAAATGTCTGATGTAAAAGCAAAAGGTGAAGCGCATGGATGTATCGTCTGCGGAAAGCTCTACCAGCTTTATGTTGTCCATGATTCCACGGGGAAGTACGTCGGCAGCAAGGTGATGAGCGCGGGCGGAAACGAAGTAAAAGGATACGGACGACCGCTCGTCGCCTGCGAGAGGCATTCCGCCGAAGAGATCGAAAGAGCTGTGAAAAGGGTTTATGGCAAACAAAGAGAAGACGATGATGAACAGTTCATGTAAAGCATTTTAAAGGAGGCAGAAATGGAAACTCGTCGATTTGGACGCACGGACCACAGGAGTACGGTCGCGGTGTTTGGGACAGCAGCGTTCTGGGAGATTTCCCAGGAAGATGCCGATAAAGTGATGGAATCCGTCATCGCAGCGGGGATCAACCACATCGATGTCGCGCCTTCCTATGGACAGGCTGAGATCCGGATCGGACCGTGGATGCCGCGCGAGCGTGAGCGCTTCTTCCTCGGCTGCAAAACCATGGAACGCACCAAGGAGGGCGCCTGGAACGAAATGCAGGCATCCCTCCAGCGCCTGCAAACGGAGTCATTTGACCTGTACCAATGCCACGCGGTCACCACGCTGGAGGAATTGGACGCCATCACAATGAAGGGCGGCGCGCTGGAGGCGTTCGTGGAAGCGCGTCGGGCAGGATTGACCAAATTTATCGGGATCACAGGCCACGGGGCGGATGCTCCGAAGATCTACCTCGAAGCGCTGCGGCGGTTCGATTTCGACTCCGTCATGTTTCCCCTGAACTTCGTCCAGATGGCGAATCCCGAGTTCAGGAAGCATGCCGAAGAATTGATCGCCGTCTGCAAAGCCAAAGATGTGGGAACGCTGATCATCAAGAGCATCACGAAGGCGCCCTGGGGCGAGAGGCAGCACACCGCCACCACCTGGTACGAGCCCTTCGACCGGAGTGCTGAGATCCAGCCAGCAGTGAATTTCGTCCTCTCCCACGACGTGACCGGGCTCTGCACAGCCGGCGACACGCGCGTCCTGCCGCTGGTGATCCGGGCCTGTGAAAACTTCTCCCGCCTGAGCCAGGCGGATATGGAAGAAATGATAAAATCAGGCAAACAATTCGAGCCTTTGTTCACATAGGAGAACCAATGGCTGACGCCCGCCTCGAGAAACTCGCCAAAGTGCTGGTGAACTATTCCCTGGAACTCAAGCCCGGACAAAAACTCTGGCTGCGCACCAGCCCACTGGCGGAGGAACTCAATCTTGTTGTCTATGAAGAGGCGCTCAAGGCGGGCGCGCATGTTTTTGTCGATCAACTCATTCCCGGGGCAAATGAAATTTTTTTCAAGTACGCGTCAGACGAACAACTGGATTACATTTCTCCCGTCCACCGGATGGTCGTGGAGACCTACGAGGCTAATCTCTACATCGAGGCAAAACACAACAGCCGCAGTCTCGCCGGCATCGAGGGCTCACGCATCGCCCGGGCGCGTAAAGCCAGCGCAGGATTATTGACAACCCTGCTGCAGCGCTCCGCGGACGGATCGCATCGCTGGTGTATCACGGTCTACCCCACCCATTCCATGGCGCAGGACGCGGATATGAGCCTTGCCGACTACCGCGAGTTCGTCTACGCGGCGGGGATGTTGAACGAAGAGGACCCCGTCGCGTTCTGGAAAGAGGAGGGGAGAAAACAGACAGAACTTGCCGCCTGGCTGCAGGGCCACGACAAGGTCCAATTGAAAGGGTCGAACGTGGACGTCACGCTTTCGATCAGGGACCGCCGCTTCGAAATCTCCGACGGGCGATACAACTTCCCGGACGGCGAAATTTTCACCAGCCCGCGCGAGGATTCGGTCAATGGGTGGATCCGCTTCAAATACCCCGCCATCTACGATGGTCAGGAAGTGACCGATATTGAACTCTGGTTCGAGAACGGCCGGGTTGTGAAGGAAAAAGCCGAAAAGAATCAGGATCTGCTCACGTCCCTGCTCAACACGGACGCGGGCGCCCGTACTCTTGGGGAATGGGGGATCGGCACGAATTATGGTATCCAACGCTTCAGCAGGAACATACTCTTCGATGAAAAGATTGGCGGCACGATCCACTTTGCCGTGGGAGCGGGCTTCCCGGAATGCGGGGGCAAGAACGAATCAGGTTTGCACTGGGATATGCTCTGCGACATGGCTGAATCAGAGATCCGCGTGGACGGAGAGCTGTTCTACAGGAATGGTAAAACCGTGATCCCATGAGCCTCAGTTTTTTCGACGCCATCAAACAGGGCAACCGTTATGAAGTGGAGCGCCAGCTCATTTTCAATCCGAGCCTGATGCGTGACAAGGAAGAGGGGCTCAGCCCGGTGATGGTCGCAGCCTATCATAGGCAGCAGCTCCACGCCGCGGCGCAAAACGGGGATGAGGAGATGATCCGCACCCTGCTGTATGGCGGCGCGGACCTGAGCCTCAAAGGGAACGATGGCAAACTCCCGCACGAACTTGCGCAGGAGGCGGGTCACGCGGCTGCGGTCAGGCTGCTCGAAGAGGGGATCACCAAGCGCTTCAAGTCGAAGTGGTAAGAAACAGGCTTGCACAGGCGGCGCCCCTGAGCAAAGAAATCCGGTTTTACGCTTACACGGGAAAGCGCCCAGCCGCGAATGACTTAAGAACTCACCTTACGCAATCTCACCACAGAGTGCACGGAGAACACGGAGAAGATCCTTTAAGAATCTCTGTGGACTCAGTGGTGAAGGTACTTTGCCTGCATAACATCAGTTAAGAAATTCGTGCGAATTCGCCTCCTTCGTGGCAAGGAGTGCGTGGCTTCATCAGCAGCCTCTTAAAAAGAAACTCACCCCGGAACAATAATTTCGGGGTGAGTCTTGTTTATATTATTGGAAAATTAACTCTAAGGACAATCGAATGTGAAGGTCACCTGTCGCTCTATCTTCTCACTGCGTCCTATCACGCCGTGCGGGTTGTATGCCACAAACTGATAATCGAAATAGGAATTCGGTTTGCGGTAATTGGGGTTGGTCTTCTCACCTGAAAGGGTGATGGTATAGCCGCCATCCAAATCGGGAACCATCTTACCGAGATTCGTCCACTCAAAGACCGCGCCGGTAGCCCGATCCTCAAATCGATACCAGAAATCGACCGATTTAATATCGTCGCTGGTGGTCTGGACGCTGAAGGTGATCTCTTTGTTGAGCTGGCAGCGCAGGGAAAAATCATTCCGGCTGCGGGTCATGTTCACAAACCAGCCTTTACCCAGCTTATCATCCACCTTGATCAGCCCGTCATCTGCAGCGGCGGGAGGCTCGGTCGGAGGAGCAGACTGCTGCGCCGGTGGCTCGGTCGCTGGAGGAGGCGCAGTGTAAGTGGGATAGGGGGTATACGTCGGCGCCTCGGTAGCAGGAGCTTCCTCAGGGGGAGCATCTGTTGCAGTGATAACGACAACAACAGCCGTTTGCGTTGGTTCCGGGAGAACAGCAGCAGGCGGCTCCGTTGCCGCGGGAGGAGCACTACAGGCAACTACGACAAGTGCAAGGAAAACAATAATGAGTTTTCTCATGTTTCACTCCTTTTTGATGTTTTAAGCATTCTATATCGGATTATCACTTGATTTCCTTGCATCATTGTAAGGGGTACATTTATACTAGTCCAGATCCCGCTTTTTGGACGTCGTGCGCCCAATCCGACAATCTCGGTTATAATTTTTTCCTATGCTTACTCCTGACCAGATCGAGTCCAGGCTGGACCGTATTCTCTTAAAGGTACAAAAACCCGGGCGCTATGTGGGCGGGGAACTCAACAGCGTCGTCAAAGACTGGGACCAGGTCGCGACCCGGGTCGCGCTGGTCTTTCCCGATGTGTATGATATCGGCGTTTCGAACGTCGGATTGAAGATCCTCTACGACCAGGTGAATCAGCGTGAGGATGCGCTGGCGGAACGCGCCTACGCGCCCTGGCTGGATATGGAAGCGCTGATGCGAGAGCACGGGATCCCGTTATACACGCTCGAATCAAAACGCCCCCTGGCCTGTTTCGACCTGATCGGCTTTTCCCTGCCCTACGAGACTCTCTACACAAACGCGCTCAACGTGCTCGACCTGGCTGGGATTCCCGTCCGCTCCCAGGACCGCGACGAGACGCACCCGCTCATCATCGCGGGCGGCCATTCGACGATGAACCCCGAACCGATGCACGCCTTCATCGATGCCTTCGTGATCGGGGAGGGCGAGGAAGTGATCCACGATATCATTAACCTTATTATGTCGTTGCGAGGAGCGCAGCGACGAAGCAATCTCCAAGATAGAGAGGAGATTGCTTCGCCCGCGGCTCGCAATGACATGCTCAAAGCGCTGGCACAAATCCCCGGTGTCTACGTCCCGCGTTTTTACGAAGCCCATTACCTGGAGGATGGAACCGTCTCGCAGGTCGAGCCGCTCCTCCCGGATGTACCCGAAGTGGTCACAAAGCGGATCGTCCCGGTCCTGCCTCCCCCACCGACAAAGTTCATCGTCCCGAACATTGATGTCGTCCACAACCGCGCGTCGGTCGAGATCATGCGCGGCTGCACGCGCGGCTGCCGCTTCTGCCACGCCGGGATGATCACGCGTCCCGTCCGCGAACGCAGCGTGGAGGAAGTCCTGCAGGCGGCGGAAGAGGCGATCCGCTCATCGGGCTTTGAAGACCTGGCTTTGCTATCCCTTTCTTCCTCCGACTACACAAACATCCTGGAGTTAGTGGATAGAGTCAGCGAAAAGTTTCGGGGCAAGAACCTGAACATCGGCTTGCCGTCTTTGCGTATTGAATCGGTTTCCATCGACCTGATGGAGAAAATCAGAGCGAGCGGCCGCTCCAGCGGCTTTACCCTGGCGCCCGAAGCTGCAACCGAACGCATGCGCCGCATCATCAACAAATTCATCCCCGATGAAGACCTCCTCGATACGACGCGCGAAATCTACCGCCGCGGCTGGACGACCATCAAGCTCTATTTCATGATCGGTCATCCCAGTGAAACGCTCGAAGATGTCCAGGCGATTGCCGACCTGTGCAAGAAGGTCCTGGCAGAAGGACGCAAAGTGATCGGTATGAAAGCCAAACTGCACGCCGGCGTCAGCACGTTCGTACCGAAGTCACAGACACCATTCCAGTGGGTCTCCTGTGATACGGTGGAGCAGATCGAAGCCAAGCAGGCCTTGCTCAAGCGCGAGCTGCTGCGCGACAGGAACATCAAACTGAGCTGGACCAAAGCCAAAGACACCTTCCTCGAAGCCTGGCTGTCGCGCGGCGACCGCCGCATGGCTGAGGTTGTATATTCGGCGTGGCAAAAAGGCTCCAGGTTCGACGCTTGGGATGAGGGCGTCAAACACGATGCCTGGATGGCGGCGTTCGAGGAGCACGGCCTCGACCCACTCTTTTACACGCACCGCCAGCGCCGCACCGATGAAGTCTTCCCGTGGGAGCATATTACTGCGGCAGTCCGCAAGAACTTCCTGTTCCAGGATTTCAGGCAGAGCCTCGAGGGCCAGATCCGTGTGGATTGCCGCTTGAACTGTTTCGCCTGCGGCATCCTGCCGACCTTTGCCAACATGCGCCGCGAGAATCCTGGCGACGTCTGGAAGTGTCCGGATGTAAAATCACCTGCCACAAAAAAAGTGACCAGTGCATCAGTAAGCAGTCATCAGTTGCCGGTAGTGGGGGATTAAGGAATCCATGCCAAAAACCCAAAAAGAGATTTTTCTCGCGCGCCTGATGCGTGAGCGTGATAAATTTGAATTGCTCCTCAATCGTGTTGGCTTTACGCGCCGCATGACGTTGAAGGGCGTTTCAGGGAAGTGGTCCATCAAGGACATGCTGGCACATATTCTTTCCTACGAACTGTACATTGCTGACCGCCTGAATGAGACCTTGCACGGTGAGGTGTATGCACCCTGCAGGACGCAAAACGCCCTCGACGCCTTTCTCGACGAGTTCGGTTACCCCGATTTTGGTTCTCCCCTTCTGGGCGATGATGGTCCCAACGAATGGGTCACCGAGAAATATAAAAGCGTGCCTCTGGAGGAAGTGGTTGCGCAGGAACTCCAGGCATTTGCAGCGATCATCGTCTCCCTGGAGGAAATGCCCGAGGACATGCTGGATCAGCATAACTTTTTGGATCGGGTTGCCAACAATACCTACCGGCACTATCATGAACACAGCACGGATATAAAACGCTGGCTGCGGTCCAATACTGCATATAATAGACGGTAATCAGAAAACGTAGTGACGACTTCAGTCGTCAAAGCGACTAAAGTCGCCACTACACCTTTTAATGACAGGTATCAACCTCGGGGCAAGCCCCGAACCCCTTCTTCCGCAGCAAGCTGCGGGGTATGGAACCCGCGAGAGAATCAACC